>NZ_ATDK01000220.1 GCF_000444135.1 Pseudomonas avellanae BPIC 631 | reverse complement strand
TTTTCGAAATAAGTTACCCATAACCTGCAAGCTAAGCTATTGATAAGATTTGAATTTTCCGTTAGTTGGTGGCTGATTTTTTCGAAAACAGTACACTAGGAACGCACCGTACCTCCTTCAAAAGAACCGCGCTATAAAGCCCTCCTTATTAGAGGTTTTGTTTAGCCTCGTGCGCGGTAAAAGCCGGTACTGGCACGGTGCAATCTTTTGCTTGGGCGGCGTGCTTTTCGACCTGCGCATTCAGGCAACACAGATACTGCAGTTTTGCTCCGCAGCCGCTAGAATAGCGGCTTTGCGAAGTTCTGGAGTTTCCCTAAATGCGCACTTTTCGTCTGGTGATTGCTTGCCCGGACCGTGTAGGCATCGTTGCCAAAGTCAGTAACTTTCTGGCGTCCCATAACGGCTGGATCACCGAAGCGAGTCATCATTCGGACAATCTCAGCGGCTGGTTTTTCATGCGTCACGAGATTCGTGCCGACACCCTGCCTTTTGACCTGGACGGGTTTCGTGAGGCCTTTACGCCGATTGCCGAAGAGTTCTCGATGGACTGGCGCATTACCGATTCGGCGCAGAAGAAGCGCGTCGTGCTGATGGCCAGCCGCGAATCGCATTGTCTGGCGGACCTGCTGCACCGCTGGCACAGCGACGAACTCGACTGCGATATCGCCTGTGTGATTTCAAACCATCAGGACCTGCGCAGCATGGTCGAGTGGCATGACATCCCTTACTACCACGTGCCGGTGGACCCTAAAGACAAGGAACCGGCGTTTGCCGAAGTGTCGCGTCTGGTCGGGCACCATCAGGCGGATGTTGTGGTTCTGGCGCGTTACATGCAGATTCTGCCGCCGCAGCTGTGCCGTGAATACGCCCATCAGGTGATCAACATCCACCACAGCTTCCTGCCCTCGTTTGTTGGCGCCAAGCCTTACCATCAGGCTTCGCTGCGCGGGGTCAAGCTGATCGGTGCGACCTGTCACTATGTCACCGAAGAACTCGATGCCGGGCCGATCATCGAACAGGATGTGGTCCGCGTCAGCCATCGCGACAGCATCGAAAACATGGTGCGCTTCGGCCGCGACGTGGAAAAGATGGTGTTGGCTCGCGGTCTGCGTGCGCACCTGGAAGACCGTGTTCTGGTACACGACAACAAGACAGTCGTCTTCGACTGATCTATCGTTTCGGGGGCGCACCCTCTGCGCCCCCGACGCATGACGTCGGCAATGGTGCAACCCTCAAGGTGAACGCCCGTGACCGATCCTCTCGATAAAGCCACGTCCACGGCCCCTGCCACACTGGGCGAAGGCTGTCTCAGCCGCTATGACCCCGCTGCCCTGACTCCGGAAAACGGTGCCGATTTCGACGGTGCGGCGGCATTGTGGCGCGAGTTGCAGCAATCAGAAGAGGCAAAAGAGGGGGGGCTGGCAAAGTGGTCACTGAGGGGCGCAAGTAATCAGTGATTCAAGCCCTTCAAGGCGGTGCGACGTGCGCACCGCCAGAAGGGCCATGAATCAGGACAGCGCTTTGGACGCCAGCCAGAACAGGGCGGCAGACAAGGCGACTGTCGCTGGCAGGGTCAGTACCCAGGCCAGCAGGATGGTGCGAACGGTTCCGCCTTGCAGGCCGCTCTTGTTGGCGACCATGGTTCCCGCAACACCCGACGAGAGAATGTGGGTGGTGGAAACCGGCAGGCTGAATACGTTGGCCAGGCCGATGGCGCAGGCGGTGGTGATCTGCGCCGACATGCCTTGTGCGTAGGTCATGCCTTGCTTGCCGATCTTCTCGCCGATGGTCAGGACTACGCGCTTCCAGCCGACCATGGTGCCGATGCCCAGTGCCAGTGCGACCGCCAGAATTACCCAGAACGGGGCGTATTCGGTGGTGGTGGTAAGGTCCTTGCGCAGTTTGTCCAGATCGGATTTTTCACGCGCCGAGAGGTCTGGAAGTTTGCCGACCTTGCGTGCGGTATCGTCCAGGCACAACAGGTAGCGACGTACTTCGATGCGGCTTTCAGGTGCCAGCGAGTGGTAATCGGACACACCCTTCAGGCGATCGAGCAAGGCGTCGATGGTCGGTTCGGTCTGTTTCGGGTTGCACGCAGAGCTGGACGGCAGGTCGCCTTTTTCAGCTTTGCCCATCGCCAGATACTCGCCCAGCGTACTGCTGTTGCGCTGATAGAACTGGCTCAGATGCTGGGTTGCATCACGGGTGCGTTCGATCTGATAGGTCGTGCTGGTGAGGTCGAGCACAAACTGGCTGGGCACGATGCCGATCAGTACCAGCATGATCAGGCCGATGCCTTTCTGGCCGTCGTTGGAGCCATGCACGAAGCTGACTGCCATGGCGGAGATGACCAGCACCAGACGATTCCAGAACGGCGGATGCTTTTTGTCATCCAGCTTGCGGCGCTGGTCTGGCGTCTTGTGCATCTTCGACAGCGGACGCCACCATTTCAGCGCCAGCAGGACCAGACCGGCAACGATAAAGCCGGCCAGTGGCGAGAACACCAGCGAGGCGCCGATATCGATCGCTTTCTGCCAGTTGACGCCATCGGCCAGAGGAATGCCGTTGATCAGCGCATTGGCCAGTCCCACACCGAGAATCGAGCCGATCAGGGTGTGTGAACTGGACGCCGGAATACCGAAGTACCAGGTCCCGAGGTTCCAGGTAATGGCCGCCGCCAGCAGCGAAAACACCATGGCCAGGCCGTGTCCGGTGTTGACGTTGATCAGCAGTTCGACCGGCAGCAGATGGACAATGGCATAGGCTACGCCCACACCGCCCAGCAACACGCCGAGGAAGTTGAATACACCAGAGAAGAATACTGCCAGATGAGGCGGCATGGCTTTGGTGTAAATGACTGTCGCCACCGCGTTGGCGGTGTCATGAAAGCCGTTGATGAACTCGAAGGTGAGGACGAACGCCAGGGCGAGCAGCAGGCTCACAAGCACCCAGGCATCAAGCCCGCTGAATAAATCGATCATGTAGGTTTTCTGACCGGGTCTGAAGGGGGCGCGATTATGACAGAAAAAATACCGAACGACTTGTCGTCACTGCGAGGTGTCGCCTCAAACCAAAAAAAAGACGCATGAGCGCCGCCCCGTTGAATACTCAATGAGGCAGTGAGGCATGTAATTACGGACGCTGGAAGGCTGAGATGAACAGTCAGGGATCATGCGACCCTCGATGTCATGGCTCTTCTTTCAGACCTTCTTCCATTTTTTGCAGTTCTTGCTTGAACGCCTGATCCAGCAGGCTGGCTCTCTTGCGCCAAGGCTTGCGTTCCGGTTCTGGCTGCGCGGCATAGGTGGTGATTTCTCCGCCGTAGACATCCTTGAAACGTTGCTCCTGGCGCTCAAGTTCCGCGCGCAGTTCATCTTTAGTCACTGTATTACCTGATCAAGTCAAAAGGGGTCTGGTGATTACGCAGAACAAGGCAAGTATGTTCGCTCCAGCCTGTAACCCATTACAGGCGGTGGCCTGTCCGGGCATTGCCCGAAAGGTGGCTGGACATCTTGTTGTTGCTTGCGGCTACGTGCACCAGAGAAACAGTTGTCGTAGCGACAGTCATTTGATTCCAAGCGCCGGGGCTTGCGTTGGCGGGCTTTCTGGCCATCGCGCTGGATCGTGCACCGTGACGGCGCGTCGACAGGGTAGTCGAAACAGATCATTCGTGCACAGACCAATCGTTACGAGGGTATTGCCAACCAACTGATGGATACTATCTCCAAGAAGTTCTGTTACGTCAACAACAGAGGTTGAATGAGTTCACGTGTCTGGTTTTTTTGTACGAATGTTCCGAAGTTTCAGTGGGGCATGTATATGACAGAACTTTTATAAACAAAATTTTCACAAACGGCGACAAACCGACGGCGATGAAATTCAAAAAAGTCTTATACCCGGGAGGGCTGGCGTTTTTTGCTGGGTGTCTGGAAGAGGATCGAGCAGAGGTTGCGGCATTCAGGCTGCGAGCGTAGGCAATAATAAAGCCGCGTGCGCAATAAAAACGGCCTTGCTTGGTAAGCAAGACCGCTGCCTTGGACTTCTCAGTGGGTACCTGACCAGTAATTTCCAAGAAGTCACTTCATGGCAAAGCTAAAGGTATAAGTATATTTACAGCGGGTCAATTGCGATTATCGGCCACCTGTTCGATAATCGCACAAGTGCAGGGTGGTCCGACCACCCCGATAGATCCGAAACCTGCGGCCTGCAAGGCCTGAGCGGGTGTTACCGAGGGTGTGGCCATGAACGATGAACTGCGTAATTCTTTTGCCTCATTGGCACCGCCCATCGTGGCGTCGCCCGCCAAGCGCATTCAGGCGCTGACCGGTGACCCTGATTTCATGACATCGCTGGCGCGTGGGCTTGCGGTAATTCATGCCTTTCAGGAGCGCAAGCGGCACCTGACCATCGCGCAAATCAGCCACCGCACGGAAATCCCCAGGGCGGCGGTGCGTCGTTGTTTGCATACGCTGATCAAGCTCGGTTATGCGACCACTGATGGCCGCACTTATTCGTTGTTGCCCAAGGTTCTGACCCTGGGCCATGCGTATCTTTCGTCAACGCCGTTGGCGACTTCTTCGCAGCCTTATCTGGACCGCATGAGTGATCACCTGCACGAGGCCTGCAACATGGCCACGCTGGAAGGTAACGACATTCTTTATATAGCTCGTTCGGCAACGACTCAGCGATTGATCTCGGTCGACCTTTCCGTCGGTGGACGTTTGCCAGCCTACTGCACGTCGATGGGGCGAATCCTGTTGGCCGCGCTGGATGATGTTTCGTTGCAGGAATACCTGGATCACGTCGATCTGCAGCCCAAGACCAGCCGGACCATTCGCACCCCCGAGGCGCTGCTTGAATGCTTGCAACTGGTTCGTCAACAGGGCTGGTGTATTGTTGATCAGGAACTGGAGCAGGGGCTGCGCTCTATTGCCGTACCGGTCTATGATGCGTCGGGTCAGGTGTTGGCGGCGCTTAATGTCAGTACCAGCGCCGGGCGGGTGGCACGCAGCGAGCTGGAACAGCGCTTTTTGCCGATCATGCTTGATGCCAGTCGCGACCTGAGTACCCAGCTGTTCACGTGACCGATCAAGCGCGGCTAACACCGTTAATTTGTTCGATTATCGAACGCTTAGTCGATTATCGGATTGTTTGCTGGCTTGCTCAGGCATAACCTCGTTTTCATTCCAGCGCAGGTCTTCGCGCTGATCAATGAACGTGATGTTGGGTTCGGAGCACCACATGGCAGACATTCTTTCTCTACGCGATGCAGTGAAGCAACTGGTCAACGACGACGACACCGTTGCGCTGGAAGGCTTCACTCACCTGATCCCGACGGCTGCGGGCCACGAAATCATCCGTCAGGGCAAAAAAGACCTGACCCTTGTGCGCATGACGCCCGACCTTATCTACGACCAGTTGATCGGTGCCGGTTGTGCGAAGCGTCTGATTTTCTCGTGGGGCGGCAACCCAGGTGTTGGTTCTCTGCACCGGCTGCGCGATGCCGTTGAAAAACAGTGGCCGCGGGCAATGGAAATCGAAGAGCACAGCCATGCCGACCTCGCCAACGCCTACGTAGCGGGTGCCTCGGGCCTGCCGTTCGCTGTATTGCGCGCGTACGCCGGCTCCGACCTGCCCAAGGTCAACCCACTGATCAAGACCGTCACCTGCCCGTTCACCGGGGAAGTGCTGGCCGCCGTGCCATCGGTACGCCCGGACGTGACCGTAATTCACGCACAGAAAGCCGACCGCAAGGGCAATGTGTTGCTGTGGGGCATTCTCGGTGCGCAGAAAGAAGCTGCGCTGGCGGCCAAACGCTGCATCGTGACCGTCGAAGAAATCGTCGATGACCTCAAGGCACCGATGAACTCCTGCGTGCTGCCGACCTGGGCGCTCAGCGCGGTGTGTCTGGTGCCCGGTGGCGCGCATCCTTCTTATGCGCATGGCTATTACGAGCGCGACAACCCGTTTTATCAGGCCTGGGACCCGATTGCCCGAGACCGGGAAACGTTTACGGCGTGGATTGACGAGTACATCCACGGCACTGCGGATTTCAGTGAATTCAAGAGCAAGCTGGCTCGCGCTTCGGAGGCCAAATAATGACTTACTCCACCAGTGAGATGATGACTGTCGCCGCTGCCCGTCGTCTGCGTAACGGTTCAGTGTGTTTTGTAGGGATCGGCCTGCCCTCCAAGGCGGCGAACCTGGCGCGCCTGACGTCGTCGCCCGATGTGGTGCTGATCTACGAGTCTGGCCCGATTGGTGCCAAACCTACTGTGTTGCCGCTGTCGATTGGTGATGGCGAGCTGGCGGAAACCGCTGACACCGTGGTGTCCACCAGCGAAATCTTTCGTTACTGGCTGCAGGGCGGCCGGGTCGATGTCGGCTTTCTCGGTGCTGCGCAGGTGGACCGCTTCGGCAACATCAACACCACCGTGGTCGGCGACTATCACAACCCCAAAGTTCGTTTGCCAGGTGCCGGTGGGGCGCCGGAGATTGCCGGTTCGGCCAAGTCGGTGCTGATCATTCTCAAGCAGTCGGCGCGCTCGTTCGTCAACAAGCTGGACTTCATCACCTCGGTCGGTCACGGCGAAGGCGGCGACTCACGCAAGCGGCTGGGCCTACCCGGCGCGGGCCCGGTCGGCATCATTACCGACCTGTGCATCATGGAGCCGGAAGCGGACACCCACGAGTTTGTCGTGACCACCCTGCACCCCGGCGTGACCCGCGAGCAGGTGATCGCGGCCACCGGTTGGGAAATCCGTTTTGCCGAAAATGTTGTGGTCTCCGCAGAGCCCACTGACGTGGAGCTGACCGCGCTGCGTGATCTGGAAGCCCGCACGGCTGCCGCACATGGCCAGGTTGCAGGAGAAGCATGATGCGTGACGTCTTTATTTGCGACGCGATTCGTACTCCTATTGGCCGTTTCGGCGGCGGGTTGTCCTCGGTGCGGGCCGACGATCTGGCCGCCGTGCCGATCAAGGCACTGATGGAGCGCAACCCCTCGGTGAATTGGGAAGAGATCGACGAGGTGTTCTTCGGCTGCGCCAACCAGGCCGGTGAAGACAACCGCAATGTGGCGCGCATGGCGGCCTTGCTGGCGGGCCTGCCGACCAGCGTGCCGGGCGTCACCCTCAACCGTTTGTGCGCGTCGGGCATGGACGCCATCGGCACGGCGTTCCGGGCCATCGCCTCGGGCGAAATGGAGCTGGCGATTGCTGGCGGCGTCGAGTCGATGTCCCGTGCGCCGTTCGTCATGGGCAAGGCCGATGCAGCGTTTTCGCGCAACATGAAGCTGGAAGACACCACCATCGGCTGGCGTTTCATCAACCCGGCCATGAAAGCGCTGTACGGCGTGGACTCCATGCCTGAGACCGGCGACAACGTTGCCACTGACTTCAAGATTTCTCGAGCCGATCAGGACGCTTTCGCCCTGCGCAGCCAGCAACGCACCGCCGTTGCCCAGGCTGCGGGCTTTTTCGAGGAAGAGATTGTGCCGGTGCGGGTTGCCCATAAAAAAGGCGAAACCCTTGTCGACAAGGATGAGCATCCGCGTGGCGACACCAGCCTGGAAACCCTGAGCAAACTCAAGCCGGTCAACGGCCCGGACCAGACCGTCACGGCGGGCAACGCATCCGGGGTCAACGACGGGGCGGCGGCACTGATTCTGGCGTCGGCCGAGGCCGTCAAAAAGCACGGCCTGACGCCTCGCGCGCGGGTGCTCGGCATGGCCAGCGCGGCGGTCGAGCCTCGGGTGATGGGCATTGGCCCGGTGCCCGCGGTGCGCAAGCTGGTCGAGCGGTTGGGCCTGGCGGTCGCCGATTTCGACGTTATCGAGCTCAACGAGGCCTTCGCCAGCCAAGGCCTGGCGGTCTTGCGTGAGCTGGGCCTGGCGGACGACGCCGCGCAGGTCAACCCCAATGGTGGTGCGATTGCACTGGGGCATCCGCTGGGCATGAGCGGTGCACGACTTGTACTGACGGCCTTGCACCACCTGGAAAAAACCGGCGGGCGCAGAGGCCTGGCGACCATGTGCGTGGGTGTCGGTCAGGGCCTGGCGCTAGCCATAGAGCGTTAAACCCTTCTGTTTCAACCCTGTTGTTCAGCAACCCGGTTCATCTATTTGCCTCCACGAAAAGGCATGCCGATGGACCGGGTTGTTGTGCTTGGTCGAAGAGGATGTTACAGCTTGTTTCTTATGGACAGTTTTGCTTGGGGAAAATAATGACGACAACATCAAAAGCACCGCATTACACCGGCGAGGAGCGAAGCAAAAGAATCTTCGCGATCGTCGGGGCGTCATCGGGGAATCTCGTTGAATGGTTCGACTTCTATATCTACGCATTTTGCGCGATCTATTTTGCACCGGCGTTCTTTCCTTCCGATGACCCGACCGTCCAGTTGCTCAACACCGCAGGCGTGTTTGCTGCTGGCTTTCTGATGCGCCCGATTGGTGGCTGGCTGTTTGGCCGGGTAGCCGACAAACATGGCCGCAAGAACTCCATGCTGATTTCGGTCACCATGATGTGCGCAGGCTCGCTGATCATCGCTTGCCTGCCGACCTACGCATCGATTGGTGCCTGGGCACCGGCCTTGCTGCTCATGGCGCGCCTGCTCCAGGGGTTGTCGGTGGGTGGCGAGTACGGCACCACCGCGACTTACATGAGTGAAGTAGCGTTGCGCGGGCAGCGCGGCTTTTATGCCTCGTTCCAGTACGTGACCCTGATCGGAGGCCAGTTGCTGGCCGTATTGACTGTGGTCATCCTGCAGCAGTTTCTCACTACTGAAGAGCTGCGTGACTACGGCTGGCGTATCCCGTTCGTGATCGGCGCGGCTGCAGCAGTCATTGCCTTGCTGTTGCGCCGCACGCTCAACGAAACCACCACCGCCGAAAGCCGTCAGGACAAGGACGCAGGCAGCATTGCCGCGCTGTTCAAGAATCACGCAGCGGCTTTCATCACGGTGCTGGGTTACACCGCCGGCGGCTCGCTGATTTTCTACACGTTCACGACGTACATGCAGAAGTACCTGGTCAACACCGGCGGCATGGAGGCCAAAACCGCCAGTTACATCATGACTGGCGCGCTGTTCCTGTACATGTGCATGCAGCCGTTTTTCGGCATGCTCGCGGACCGTATCGGTCGTCGTAATTCGATGCTGTTGTTCGGTGCGCTTGGCACGCTGTGCACGGTGCCGATCCTGATGACCCTGAAAACCACGACCAACCCGTTCATTGCGTTCGCACTGATTACCCTGGCGTTGGCGATTGTCAGCTTCTACACCTCGATCAGCGGGCTGGTCAAAGCCGAGATGTTTCCGCCACAGGTGCGGGCATTGGGTGTCGGTCTGGCGTATGCGGTGGCCAACGCAATGTTCGGCGGTTCAGCCGAATTCGTTGCCTTGAAACTCAAAAGCGCCGGGATGGAAAACAGCTTCTACTGGTACGTGACCGCGATGATGGCGGTGGCGTTTCTGTTCAGTCTGCGGCTGCCGAAAGAGCCCAAGTATCTGCATCAGGATCATTGATCGCAGGTTTATTCCAGGCGTAAAAAAACCCATCAAACGATGGGTTTTTTTTTACGCTGCAATCAGAACACTGCCTCTAGAACAGTTGCACCGAAGGTTTCTCTTTGGAGATGGTTTCGGTCTGCCCGGTCCTTTCGTACCAGCCGCCGCCGAGGGCCTTGTACAGGTTGACCTCGCTGGTCAGCTGCGACAGGCGATCGGTGATCAGCGTTTGTTGCGCGCTGAACAACGAGCGCTGGGCGTCGAGGAAGGTCAGGTTGCTGTCGATGCCGATGCGATAGCGACGCTCTGCCAAACGATAGTAGTCCTGGTTGGCGGTGACAAAGTCACGTTGCGCCTGGAGCTGCTCGTCGTAGGTCTTGCGTGAAGCCAGGCCGTCGGACACTTCCTGGAAGGCGGTCTGAATCGACTTCTCGTAGTTGGCGACGCTGATTTCCTTCTGGATTTTCGAGTAATCCAGGCTGGCGCGCAGGTTGCCGGCGTTGAAGATCGGGATGTTGATGCTCGGCTGGAACAGCCAGGTTCCCGAACCCCCTTTGAACAGACCGGACAACTCGGTGCTGCTGGTGCCGGCACTGGCCGTCAGGCTGATGCTTGGGAAGAACGCTGCGCGTGCTGCGCCGATGTTGGCATTGGCGGCCTTGAGCGAGTGCTCGGCTTGCAGAATGTCCGGACGGAGTTGCAGCAGATCGGACGGCAGGCCTGCCGGCATTTCGGTCAGCATGTCGGAGTCGAGCAGATGGCTGGCCGGCAGGTTGTCAGGCAAGCCTGTGCCCAGCAGCAGCACCAGGCTGTTTTGATCCTGAGCGACCAGGCGCTGGTACTGGGCCAGTCGGGCGCGAGCGCTTTCGACAGCGGTGCGCGACTGGCTGAGGTCGAGTGCCGAAGAAACACCGACTTCGTTGCTGCGCGAGGTCAGGCGGAAGCTTTCTTCGTAGGTCTTGAGGGTGTCCTGCGTCAGCTTGAGCAGCTCCTTGTCGGCCTGCCAGGTCATGTAGGCATTGGCGACGTTGGCAACCAGACTGATCTGCGTACTGCGGCGCGCTTCTTCGCTGGAGAAATAGGTTTCCAGCGCCTGTTCGCTGAGGCTGCGCACCCGACCAAACAGGTCCAGCTCGTAGGCACTGACGCCCAGCGTTGCCGAATAGCTGCTGCTGATCGCCGATTGGCCGGTCTGCGTCTGGTCGGCAGGCACGCGCTGACGTGAGCCGCTGCCGGTGGCCGAGACCGCCGGGAACAGGTCTGAACGCTGGATGCGGTACTGCGCACGGTAAGCGTCGATGTTCAGCGCCGCAACCCGCAGGTCACGGTTATTGAGCAGCGCGGTCTCGATCAGCTGTTGCAGCGCCGGGTCATTGAAGAAATGACGCCAGCCTTGCTCCGCAGCGGCCATTTTGGCCCCTTCGACCGGCGAGTAGGCCGGGCCTTGCGGGTATTGTGCGGCGACCGGTGCTTCCGGCTGCTTGTACTCAGGGATCAAAGAGCAGCCGCCGAGTATGAACGCGGTAACTGCAAGAGAGATCAATGACTTGCTCATTGGCCAGCCTCATCGTGTGAAATATGTTTCTGCTTGCTCTTGAAGAGCCCTGAAATCGATACGAAGAACAGTGGCACCCAGAAGATCGCCAGGACAACGGCTGTGATCATACCGCCAATTACGCCCGTACCGATCGAATGCTGACTGCCCGAACCTGCGCCCGAGGAAATCGCCAGCGGCACAACGCCGAGGATAAACGCCATGGACGTCATGATGATCGGGCGCAGGCGCATGCGACAGGCTTCGATCGCAGCATCGGTCAGGCTCTTGCCCTGTTCGTGCAGCTCTTTGGCGAACTCGACGATCAGGATGGCGTTCTTCGCCGCCAACCCGACTGTGACCAGCAACCCGACCTGGAAGAACACGTCGTTCGACAGTCCGCGCAGGCTGGTTGCCATCAGTGCACCGATAACCCCCAGCGGTACCACGAGAATGACCGCGATCGGAATCGACCAGCTTTCATACAGCGCCGCCAGACACAGGAACACGACCAGCAACGACAGTGCGTAAAGGGCAGGGGCCTGGGAGCCGGACAAGCGTTCCTCGTAGGACAGACCGGTCCAGGAAATGCCGATACCTTGCGGCAGTTTCTTGGCCAGCGCTTCAACTTCGGCCATTGCATCGCCGCTGCTGTAGCCCGGTGCCGGCGTACCGAGGATTTCCTCTGCCGCCACGCCGTTGTAGCGCGACAGTTTTGGCGAACCGTAGGTCCACTTGCCGCTGGCGAAGGCCGAGAACGGCACCATTTCGCCCGCGCTGTTGCGCACGTACCATTTTTTCAGGTCTTCAGGCGTCATGCGGGCACCTGCATCACCTTGGATGTACACCTTCTTCACACGGCCACGGTCGATGAAGTCATTGACGTAGCTGCCACCCAACGCAATGGACAGGGTGTTGTTGATGTCCGACAGAGTAATGCCCAACGCACTGGCGCGTTCGTCGTCGATGATCAACTGGTACTGCGGCTCGTCGTTCAGCCCGTTCGGACGCACACCGGCGAGAATCTTGCTCTGCGCGGCCATGCCAAGGAACTGGTTACGCGCTTCCATCAGTTTTTCGTGACCGACACCGCCCTGATCCTGCAGGTAGACGTCGAAGCCTGTTGCGTTACCCAGCTCCAGTACCGACGGCGGCACGATGGCGAACACCATTGCATCGCGCAGGCTGAAGAAATAGCCCTGAGCGCGCGCTGCCAGTTTGAAGACGCTGTTTTCGGCGTCACGTTCTTCCCACGGCTTGAGCATGACAAATGCAATCGCCGAGCTTTGACCGCGACCCGCAAAGTTGAAGCCGTTCACCGAGAACACCGACTTCACTGCACCGCTTTCCTTGGTCAGCAGGTATTCACGCATGTTGTCGATGACTTCTTGCGTACGCTCGGTCGAGGAGCCGGCCGGTGTCTGGATCTGGGCGAAGATAACGCCCTGATCTTCGTCCGGAAGGAACGCTGCGGGAATGCGCATGAACATGAAGACCGTGCCAGCAACGATCACGATATAGCCCAGGTACGACAGCCACTTGTGCTTGAGCATGTTGCCGACGCCGCGTTCGTAACTCACAACGCTGCGGTCGAAGGTACGGTTGAACCAGCCGAAGAAACCACGCTTGGGCTGGCCGTGGGTTTTCTCGTCGATGGGCTTGAGCATGGTGGCGCACAGCGCCGGGGTGAAGATCAGCGCGACCACTACTGACAGGGCCATGGCCGAGACGATGGTGATCGAGAACTGCTTGTAGATCACACCGGTCGAGCCGCCGAAGAACGCCATTGGCAGCAGAACGGCCGACAGCACCAGCGCAATACCGACCAGTGCGCCCTGGATCTGCGTCATGGATTTGATGGTTGCGTCACGCGGAGAAAGCTTTTCTTCCTCCATCACCCGCTCGACGTTTTCCACCACCACAATCGCATCGTCCACCAGCAAGCCGATGGCCAGTACCATGCCGAACATGGTCAGGGTGTTGATGGTGAAACCGAAGCCTGCGAGGATGCCGAAGGTGCCCAACAGTACGACCGGAACCGTCAGCGTGGTGATCACGGTGGCGCGGAAGTTTTGCAGGAACAGGTACATCACCAGGAACACCAGCACGATGGCTTCAATCAGCGTGTGAACTACACCTTTGATCGATTCGCTCACCACAGGCGTGGTGTCGTACGGGTAAACCACTTTCATGCCCGGCGGGAAAAACGGCTCCAGCGACGAAACGGTCGCGCGGATGGCCTTGGCGGTGTCCAGCGCATTAGCGCCGGTGGCCAGCTTGATCGCCAGGCCCGAGGCCGGTTTGCCGTCGAACTGCGAGTCGGTGCTGTAGTTTTCTGCGCCCAGACCAACGGTGGCGACGTCTTTCAGGCGAACCTGTGAGCCGTCGGTGTTGACCTTGATGAAGATATTGCCGAACTGTTCAGCCGTCTGCAGACGCGTCTTGCCGATGATTGTAGCGTTTAGTTGCTGGCCGCTGATCGAGGGCAGGCCACCCAACTGACCGGACGACACCTGAACGTTCTGCGCAGTAATCGCGGTTTTCACATCCACTGGCGTCAGCTGGAAGTTGTTCAGCTTGGCCGGGTCCAGCCAGATACGCATGGCGTACTGGGAGCCGAACACCTGGAAGTCGCCCACACCGGAGGTCCGGGAAATCGGGTCCTGCAGGTTCGACACGATGTAGTTGGCCAGGTCTTCCTTGCCCATGCTGCCGTCTTCAGACACCAGGCCGATAACCATCAGGAAGTTCTTCACCGCCTTGGTCACGCGAATACCCTGTTGCTGCACTTCCTGTGGCAGAAGCGGGGTCGCCAGGTTGAGCTTGTTCTGCACCTGCACCTGCGCCGTATCCGGGTTAGTGCCCTGATTGAACGTCGCGGTAATGGTCATGCTGCCGTCGGAGTTACTTTCCGAACTCACATAACGCAGGTTGTCGATGCCGTTGAGCTGCTGCTCGATGACTTGCACCACGGTGTCCTGCACGGTCTGTGCAGAAGCGCCCGGGTAGGTCACCTGAATCGCAATGGCGGGTGGCGCGATACTTGGGTACTGGTTGATCGGCAGGCTGGAAATAGACAGCGCACCGACCAGCATGATCACGAGGGCAATAACCCAGGCAAAAATGGGCCGATCAATAAAAAATTTCGACATGGGTTACTCCCCTTTGCTGCCTGCGGGTTTTTCAGTGGCCGGGGCAGGTGCCGGGTTTGCTCCTTTGACGTTGGTCGCTTCGGCAGCTTTCACTTCTGCGCCTGGTTTGACGTATTGCAGACCTTCGGTGATCACGCGATCGCCTTCTTTCAGGCCGTCCTCGATCAGCCAGTCGCTGCCCACGGTGCGGTTGGCGACCAGTGTGCGCAATTCAACCTTGTTGTCCTGATTGACAATCATGGCGGTCGGCGTGCCTTTCAGGTCGCGGGTCACGCCCTGTTGCGGTGCCAGAATGGCTTTTGCATTGACGCCTGCCTGCAATTGCGCGTGAACGAACATGCCTGGCAGCAAGCGGTGTTCAGGGTTCGGGAAGACTGCGCGCAGGGTGACGGAGCCGGTGGTCTGGTCAACCGACACTTCGGAGAATTCCAGTTTGCCTTCCTGAGCGTAAACGCTGTTGTCTTCCAGGGTCAGCTTGACCTTGGCGGCGTTGTCGCCTGACTTCTGCAGTTTGCCGCTGTCCAGGTCATTGCGCAGCTTGAGCATATCTGCGGAAGACTGGACCACGTCCACGTAGATCGGATCAAGCTGCTGAATGGTTGCCATTGCGTCTGCCTGGGCGCTGCTGACCAGCGCACCTTCGGTCACCGCAGAGCGACCTATGCGGCCGGAAATCGGCGCCAGCACCTTGGTGAAGCGCAGGTTGATCTGCGAAGTCTGCAGCGCTGCCTGTGCTTCCTGAGTCGATGCCAGGGCGGTGTCGTACTCCTGACGACTCACCGCCTGCTCGTTGACCAGTTGCTTGTAGCGATCAGACATCGACTTGGCGGACTGCAGGGTTGCCTTGGCACTGTTGGCGTTGGCTTCATAGATAGCCGGGTCGATCTGATACAGCTGCTGACCGGCCTTGACGTCGCCACCTTCGGTGAACAGACGCTTGAGAATGATGCCGTTGACCTGAGGGCGGACCTCGGCCACACGGAAAGCGGTCGTCCTGCCCGGAAGCTCGGTGGTCAGGGTATAGGGCTGTGCTTTGAGGGTAACGACGCCTACCTGAGGGGTTTGCGCAGGCGGGGCCGCCTGTTCCTTCTTGCTACAGCCACTGAGCAGGGTTGCCAGGGCGACGGCAGTGACCAGAACGGTAACAGCTGGCTTGAATTGCATGAAGATCCTCGGGGCAGGAGCCTGTTTTCTCAACAGTACGTTGAAGTGTTAAAAAATATTTCGGCTAGATAAGTAGCATGCTAAGGAATATACTTACATTCGCGGTTGTTTGTAAACACCCGCTTTGCGCATTCGGCCACTATTTAAGGTGCTGAATGCCAGTTTAGGACAAGGCGAGACAAATGCCGCCCGGTCATACCTCATGGCATGCATCAGATGCACGCCTGAGGTGAATCTTTTGAGGTCTTATTGCCATGGTTCGTCGCACCAAAGAGGAAGCTCAGATCACCCGCAGCCAGATTCTGGAGGCCGCCGAGCAGGCTTTTTATGAGCGAGGCGTCGCCCGCACCACGCTGGCTGACATTGCGACCCTTGCCGGTGTGACCCGTGGCGCCATCTATTGGCACTTCAATAACAAGGCTGATCTGGTCCAGGCGATGCTCGACAGCCTTCAGGAACCGCTCGACGAAATGGCCCAGGCCAGTGAGAGCGAAGACGAAGAAGACCCGCTGGGTTGCATGAGGAACCTGTTGATTCATTTGTTTCATGAGCTCGCACTGAACCCGAAAACCCGTCGCATCAACGAAATCCTGTTTCATAAGTGCGAGTTTACTGACGAGATGTGTGATTTTCGTCGTCAGCGCCAGGACAACGCCATTCAGTGTCACGACCGTATCACCCTTGGGCTGAACAATGCCGTGCGCCAAGGCCAGTTGCCACAGGAGCTGGACACCGGCCGGGCTGCGGTTACACTGTTTTCCTACGTCAACGGCATCATTTATCAATGGCTGTTGGTCCCCGACAGCTTTTCGTTGTTGGCCGAGGCCGAGCAACTGGCCGATGTGTGCCTGGACATGCTGCGCTTCAGCCCCACCTTACGGGTAAAAAACAGCCCGGAACTGAACGTCGAACGTGAAAGGTTATAGCGCCTGCCGGTTCTGTTGGGTAGTCACCTCTTCGTATAGAGCCTAACTCCAATTCGTGCTGCTTATACAGCGGGTTTACCGATCGTTTACCCGTCAGCCCTGAATATGTCCGCCAAGTACGACTAATTGGCCTGCGAACTTACAAAAATTTGTAGGACGCAGGTAGGACATTTCCTGATACATGTAGCTGATTTCCCAAAGTAATTTCCGACTATTGCCCTGTGGGAAAACTCCCTTCACTCTGCGCGTCCTGAAAGACCAGAAGAGAGGAAGGTTGCATGCTTTTGCCGAATCTTGCGCCTATGTGCCCCGAAATCAACGTCAGCTCCGTTGATGTCCACTCGCGTGGACAGGGCCGTGGCTATCCCACCCGCACACAGCTGTCGGATGTGATCGAAACATGCCAAGGGCATGCAGACATGAGCGCAAGCGCGGTTCACGCAATCGACGGGAGGACTGCTCATGTTGGACACCGGAACTGACACCGTGAGGCTATTGGCCCGACTCACGCAGCAATCTGAACGAATGGGTGTGGATTCCGCCCTGGGGATGCCGGTCATTCGGCTGGGGTTGATTACCACGCTGTATTTTCGCAATGGTCACACTCCGGAGATGAAGCGCCGGGTCGAGGCGTGCTTTTCGCGTTTTTACGAGGCATTCAAAACCAGGCTCAAGTGGCAGCTGTTCAAGCGCATGCGGCGCTTGAGCGGGTCCGGTTTTGCGTCCACCCGGCGTCAGGTTGTCGAAAGCCCGCCCGACGAGCAGTTCACTTGGTCGATCGCCAGCGCGACGCAGGCTGAAGTCGCCCTGTACAGCCTGTTTGTGATGAACACCTCGCAAGGGCAGGCCGACAATGACCGCTCGTGCCTGAAAATGGTCTTGCCCTGGTCTTACCTGACCGAACCAGACGGGCTGAAAAACTATGAGGCCTGGATCAGGTACCTGAGCAGCGAAGTGCAGGCCGAACACGGTTTTGGCGGGCTGGCCTGTGTGCTGCCCTGCGATGGTCACCAGTATTTACCGTGGGAATATCGGCTGGCTCAGGATCATATGGGGTTGATGGTCGATCCCAATCCGCATATAGAAAGCCTGCGACTGTTGGACCGTATCAAGGGTGTCAGCTGGTACACGGTGCTGGGTGAGTCATTTGTCAGGCAGTTGGGGGGAAGTGACCGATTGCGTGGTCAAATGAGCCCGCACCGCGACATCGTTTTTCACAGCTACAGCAATGGTTTGTTGATTCGTGCGGGCGCGGTGCCTGAATTGGGCGGCAGAGGCCTGCCGCCGCCACAGCCTTATGTCACAGTCAACAGAGTCATCAAGCCGATCCGCCTGCAGGACACCGGCAACCTGCACCCTTATCTCGGGTCAGGGAACAGCTTTACCGACGAGACCACTGCGCGGTGGTATGCGCGCTTTGATGAAAAACCGGTGCCCCCGGTTGATGCCGGGCAAGCGTGCCCTCGATCAGGTTGCTGGTTCAGCAGCGCACAGTACGGCTCCCGGCGACATTTCGACGAAGGCGAACTCATGCCTGCGTTTGCTCATGTAAAGAGCAAGAAAACCCAGTGGTTCTGGGCTGAGGTGTCTTCTTGAAGAACCAGCGCGGCTAGTCTCGGCCTCGTAGCAGTGTATTGGGCATTGCCGCAGCCGCAGCAAGGCCCAGCAACGAGATGGCCGCGCTGGTTATCAGCAGGTTTCTGAAGGTCGATGCCAGTTCGATACGCAGGGTTTCCAGTGCCGGTCCGGTGGCGGCATTGAGGCTGTCCAGCAGCACATTGCCGGAGCTGCCTTCGCCGCCAAGGGCTCCCGCACCGAGCTGACCGACTCCGGCATGCTGCAACATGGCCAGTAACAGTGCCGACATCAGCGCCACGCCCATTGCGCCGCCCAGTGAGCGGAACAGGTTGGTCGTGCTGGTGGCCACGCCCATGTCCCGGGGCTGGACGGCGTTCTGGGTGCCGACCAGTGAAGTAGGGAATTGCATGCCGGTCGCGATGCCCGTCAGGATCATGAACAGGCTCATCACCACCAGCGACTGGGGCGGGGTGAAAGCCATGCCCAGAATGGCAACGGGCATCAGCAGTGCGCCGGTCAGGATCAGCGGTTTGTAGCGTCCGGTCTGCGCGGTGCGTCGCCCGGCAAAATAAGCGCCCATCGGCATGCCGATAGCCAGCGGAAGCAGGTGCAGCGCGGCGCTGTCCGCACCGCCACCGGTGACGGTCTGGTAACGCAGCGGCATCAGCACAATCAGCGAAATAGCTTGAAAACTGGTGAAGAACACGGTGCACCAGCAAAGAACAGCGCTTTTGTTGGCAAACAAATGCATGGGCAATAATGGTTCGGGGGCGCGGCGTTCGTACCAGACGAAAACTGCCAGCGCCACCAGGGCAGTGCCCAGTAACAGTTGAACGTCACGGTCTCCCAGGTCGTGTCCCTGGCCTATTTCGGTGATCCCCAGCAACAGGGCGGTCAGGCCGATGATCATCAGCACCGTCCCGAGGTAATCGATAATCGGTTTGCGCTGTGGAACCGGCAGGCCGACGAGGGTCCTGTAAGCGACGATCAGGGCGGCAGCTCCCAATGGCAGATTGATCAAAAACACCCAGCGCCAGGACAGGTATTCAGTCATCAGGCCGCCCAGCACCGGGCCTGCGACGCTGGCAACGGCGTACATGCTGCTGAAATAGCCCTGATAACGGCCCCGTTCACGAGGCGGAACGATATCGGCAATGATCGCCTGGCTCACCGACACCATGCCGCCCGCACCGATGCCTTGAAGCACGCGTGCCAGCACCAGTTGCTCCATGCTTTGCGCCATGCCGCAGAACAGCGAGGCGAGGGTGAACAGCCCCAGCCCGAACAGCATCAGTTTGCGCCGCCCGTAAAGATCGCCCAGCTTGCCGTAGATCGGCACAGCCACGGTCAGCGAAACCATGTAAGCGGAAATGACCCAGGCCAGCAGGTCGATATCCTTGAATTGAGCGGAAATGGCCGGCATCGAGACGGCGACGATGGTCTGATCCAGCGCGCTGAGCAGTACCGCCATCATCAGCGCGAACAAAATGCTGCGAATGGCCGGAGGCGTTTGAGTAAGACTGGTCAAGGCAAAACCTGATGGCAATGATGACCCGCCTCAAGTGTGGCGGGAGAGTCTGGCCAGTCTAATCCGATAGCTTGCTAATCGATAGCTGCCTTTGCTGAACGACCCTGCATTTCACGTGACGCGAGTGTCATCGCAAGATGCTGAACGTTGCATCGGTCGGCACGCAATGGCCGAACGTGCAACTGGCGACCTGCGGCGCCTGCCGTGCCATTTCATTGCGGTAGGCCCCGGTGGCGTACACCGCCATGACGGCGAGAGTACCGATTACAAGCATGCATTTTCTTGTTTTTACTTTCATGACGCACTCCTTACCTTGGCTACAGAGCAGTTTGAAAGAACTGACTTGAGTGTAGAACAAGGTCGGGCTTTGCGTCGGTTATCATCGGCGCATATAGCGCGACGGACGCGCTAGAATTCGCGCTTTGATTGAATGGCAGGGTTGGACAAATGGCACGCAAGGAATACAACGGGTTTGAAGTGGTCTCGGCGGTAATGCCCTCCGAGCAGGGTTACAACGCGGCGATTGCCATCAAGGCGCTGGGCGCAGGTGGCGCGCCGCGTTTTCACGCGCTGCTGCCCGATCAGAAGTTCAAGACTGCCGATGATGCCGACCTGGCCGCTGTGCAGGAGCTGCAACGGCTGACCGGCATTGATGCCGAGGGCGAACCGGTCTGGGCCGATTCCTGATCAGGCGCCTGGCCGGAACATCTTGAACAGCGCTTCCGGCCCGAGCTGGAAGTAGTCCGCAGGGCCGCCGCCACGCAGGATCGGCTCTGCGGCCGCCGTATCATAGACGCCGTCCTTGAGCAGTGACTTCTCGATATGCACCGCCACCACTTCGCCCAGAATCAACCAACTGGGCACGAGTTCCTTGTCAGCACGCTGCAACTGAATGATCTGCGTGACCTTGCACTCGAACGACACCGGCGTCTCAAGTACGCGCGGCACCGACACGATCTGTGATTTCAGGGGTGTCAGATTCGCCAGCTCGAATTCGCTGACGTCGGGTGAGACCGGCGCGCAGCTCTGATTCATTGCCTCGGCCAGCGAGCGAGTCGCCAGGTTCCAGACGAACTCGCCCGTCTGTTCGATGTTGTTGAGGCTGTCCTTGCGACCGACACTGCAGAAACCGATGATCGGTGGCACGTAATTGAACGCATTGAAAAAACTGTAGGGTGCCAGGTTCAGCTTGCCGTTGGCATCCTGAGAGGAAATCCAGCCAATCGGGCGTGGACCTACGATCGCGTTGAACGGGTCATGTGGCAAGCCGTGACCTTTGGAGGGCTCGTAGGAGTGAATAGCGTCAGACATGCTCGATTCCTGATGGGCTCATGGGTTAACGAACATAGTGCTGTGCATTGGCGGTGGATGCCAGAGCAGTGTGTGTTTCAGCCTGAGCCATAAATGAAGAAGCCCGGCATAAACCGGGCTTGGGGTGTTGCAGGGGCGATCAACCCAGACGATTGGCGCCTACGCGATCTGCACCGTCTGCGGCCAGGCGATTGGCACCGACGTGGTCAGCACCGTCAGCCGATACGCGAATCGAACCAACGTTAGTGTGCTTGGTGCCGCCTTCAGCAACGAGGGGGGCTTTGGACATATCGCTGTTGTTGAAGGTATCGACTGCTGGAAGCGCAAATGCGCTGGAAGCCAGAACAGAGAAAGCCAGGCCGAAGATTAATTTAGTGGTTTTCATGATGAAGTCTCCAATGAGTGTCGGGTGAGTTGTCATCCCGGTATGGAGGCAATGCTACGCGCCAGCGGATTATTAAGAAGTTAATAGGGTTGCTAGCGATCATCGCTGAAAATGATAGTTGGCTGGAGTGCGCTGATTTCGGGCCTTGCAGGGAGAATTGCATTGTAAGTGTGCAAATTCTGAAAAATCTTGTAATAAACTCACTTGACAAACTGGAAGTGTAATTTATTCAAGGTGTTATCGCGGATAAACGTTGAAAGTATGCACTGTATTGAAACACTTGGTTGCAAGTGCTGGAGCGATCTCGACGTTGGTTTGCGGTTGTTGTATCGATGGGGCAGATGGCAGCGCGCGGTTGCGACGCATATCACAGTCAAGTGGGGATCGCCATCCCAGGACGTGTATAAGCGTGAGCGCACAGCGTCGGAATGCCCTGGATCGAGGCTCCGCACTGCACGCTAATGCCCAGTCAGGCTTGTAGCGGCTATGGCTTGTTTGCTGAGTCAGTCAGTTTCGATACGCGAGTGCTTGCGGGTGTCTTTCATGAAGACATAGACCAGCAACGAACAGGCGATGCAGGCGGTGACGTACCAGTAATAGCCCGTCTCCAAGCCGACGCTCTTGAACCACAGTGCGATGTATTCCGCTGTGCCGCCGAAGATCGACACGGTCAGGGCATACGGCAGGCCGACGCCCAGTGCGCGGATCTCGGTCGGAAACAGTTCGGCTTTGACCACTGCGTTGATCGAGGTGTAGCCACTGACGATGATCAGCGCCGCCATGATCAGGAAGAACGCGCCCCACCAGGTTTGAATGGTGTACAAGGTGGTCAGGATCGGCACCGTGCACAGCGTGCCCAGTACGCCAAATGCAATCAGGATCGGACGTCGTCCTATCTTGTCGGACAGCGCCCCGACCACGGGCTGCAACAACATGAACAGAAACAGCGTCGCGGCCGATATCGAGGTCGAGTCGGTGATGCTCATGCCGACGGTGTTGACCAGGTACTTCTGCATGTACGTGGTGTAGGTATAGAAAGCCAGCGTACCGCCCATGGTCAGGCCGACCACGGTCATCAGTTCCTTGGGATGGCGCATCAACGTGCGCATCAGGCTTTCCTTGCGTTTTTCCTTTTTCTTGCGGGTGAACGACTCGGTTTCTTCCATGCCGCGACGCAGAAACAGCGCCACTACCGCACACAGGGCACCGATGACGAAAGGGATACGCCAGCCCCAGGCATACAACTGCTCGGTGGTCAGGGTCTGTTGCAACACAATCAATACGGCCAGCGCGATGAGCTGACCGGAAATCAGCGTGACGTACTGAAAGCTGGAGAAGAAGCCGCGACGCTCTTTGGTCGCCATCTCGCTGAGGTAGGTGGCCGAAGTACCGTACTCGCCGCCGACCGACAGGCCTTGCAGCAATCGGGCGAACACCAGCAGGATCGGAGCACCGACGCCAATGCTTTCGTAGCCAGGGGTCAGGGCGATGATCAGCGAGCCGAAACACATCAGCAGCACCGACGCCATCAGCGCGGCCTTGCGTCCTTTGTAGTCAGCGTACAGCCCCATCAGCCAGCCACCGATAGGTCGCATCAGAAAGCCGACGGCGAAGATCGCGGCGGTGTTGAGCAATTGGGCGGTGGTGTCGCCCTTGGGGAAGAACGCTTTGGCGAAGTACAGCGAGAAAGCTGCGTAGACGTACCAGTCGTACCACTCGACCATATTGCCGACCGAGCCACTGAAAATGGACTTGAGACGGCTGGAGGTGGTTTTCTGACCGGCGATGCTGGCTGCCGGCCCGTTGGAGGCGGGGTTGGAGGTTTCCATGGTGTTCCTTGTCTTTCATTATTTTTAGAGGAGGCATGTAATGCCCTGACCAGTTCCATAGCAGGAGCTGTGCCACACCGTGAGGGCCTGTTCCAGAGCGGTTTTGTCGAACGGATGAGCAAAAATCCGCTTACTCCCCGGTAGCGAGTAAGCGGAAAGTTGCCGAAGAGGGGCGTTGTTGCCGTGTCAGCCGATGGTTAGCTGAAGCTTGTTCAACTGCTCAGCTGTGACGCGAACAGGATAGTGCCCATGATGATGCTCACTGTGGTGAAGACCACCAACACGGTATGCCTCAGGTAAAACTGGCGAATTTTCTGTCGGGCGGACGCAGTCTGATGAAGGTAGCGATAGGGCGACAAGACAACCCACAGCACGGCAAGCAGCAGGTAAACCAGAAGCGTCCTTGGCCCACTGAGGGCATAGAACAGCCCGAGGAACAAAAACGGAATACCGTGGCGCAGAATCAATACCTGGGTGCCGGGCCAGCTTAAGGCTCTGGGCAGCAATTTTGTGCTCAACCAGGCATCAGCATGCTCTGCCAGCACCATCAGCGGACGCCAGATGCAGATAAAGATGAAGAAGCCGACCATGGTCCAGAAGGGCGACAGGAACACCATCATCACCCTTGTTCCCACATCGTATTCCGTACCCGCTGGTGGTAGCTGAGGCGCGAGCAGTTCCAGCAGGAACGCTCCGATGTACACCCAGATCATGGGCCTGAAATCGCTCTGCATACGCATCAGCTTCCAGGCGTTCAGGTCTGCCTCGGGGTAGCGCTGCAGGATGTCCGGGTAGCGGACGGTCAGTTGTTCACAAATATGCTCGCAGGCATTCCACACCGACTCGTCGTACTTTCTTGCCATGCGCAGGCGTGCGGCCAGACGAGGTGGCTTGAACAGCAAGTGCGCAGCCTTCGCTTCCGCCGTTTGTGGTGCTGAATCAAGAATTCGTCGCAGGTACTCGTCGTATTCGACTTCCTCCCAGCGGTCCCGCAACGCCTGCCACAGGTCCTCAGGGCCGGGGTGAACGTTATGCCCCATGCTCCAGCCAAACATCGCACTGATCTGTTCGAACAAGTCCGACGTCAGGTTTTTGCTGGCAATCAGCAACACCATGCACCGGCATTGCAAATACTCGCGGCGCTCCAGTTCGGTCAGCCAGGGTTGCTGTTCGAGTGCCTGCAGCTCCTCCAGAAAGCGTGTGTGCTCACCACATTCGATCAGCAGACCAAACCCGGTGAACGCATCGTGAAAAATCGCCTCTGCCAATGCATGCTGTTGATAACTGCTGATTTGAATGCTTTGCCAGACCGTCAGCCAGCGCAAGTGCTCGAAGGCGGCCTTGATCAACTCGACACGCTGCGCCGAGTCGTTCAGGCATTGCGCCAATAACAGCTGTTGAAAGCGTTCGCTGTGCCCTTGATCCAATGCAATCTGATGGCGCGTTGGCAGGTTCTGCGCGTCGGTCTGCCTGACCTGTTCAAGCCAATCGATACCGCAAGGTTGCTCGATAGCCGTCATGATCGGCGCAGTTTGAAGCGGGGCGGGCGAGGGCGTTATCAGCGGCTGATTCGGTGTAACAGGCTCGTCATCTTCCACAGTACGAGCCCGCGCCAGTTGCAGTGCCCGTTCGTAAGCGTCACGAAGGTTCTGGAAGGCAACCGGGTCCTCATCGGGCCGGTTGACCTTCAACAACTTAGCATAGCTGCGTTTGATACTGCGCTCGTCGGCACCCTGGTCCAGCTCGAGAACGGCCCAGCAGTCCATCATCGTGTGCCCTGCTCGAACTTATCGACTTCCTGCTTGAGCTGCTTGCGTACTTCGTTGATCTGACGCTCGTCCTGACTTTCCAAAACATGCTGGAACTGCGAGGTCCAGTAGCCGATGAGTTCTCGATCACTGCCCAGGCATTCCTGATACAGGCGTTCAAGTCGGGCAATCAGGTGAGTATTGGCTTGCTGTTCGCGCGGATGAACCTTGAGTGCTTCCAGTACCTGAAGGCGCTCCTGTATTTCTTCTGGCGTCATGACACCAGGATTGTTTTCGATGACCAGCGTGTGACGTTCCCCCGTCAACAGTGTCATCACGTCGGCCTCCAGCAAGCCGTTGTTGTCATACGTGAAGCGCACATCCAGCGCGACTTCGCCAGCCTTGGCCTTAGGGATCGGAAGGTGCAGCTCGCCCAGCGCGATGTTGTCCTTGACCATACGACTTTCGCCCTGAAATATCCGGACCAGCACGTGCTCCTGATCATCGGCTACGTTGTAGACAGTCTTTACCCGGCTGACAGGTACGACGCTGTTGCGCTCGATGATGGGCAGGTAATGACCGCTTTCATAGCGGTTGGCGATTTGCTGAGTGGTCTCGATACCCAGGGTGTATGGGCACACGTCGGTCAGCACGATTTCTTCCAGCGCGGCGTCGCGCTGCTTGAGCGCGGCCTGTACCGCTGCGCCCTGAGCGACGATTTCATCGGGGTTGAGCGCAATGGACGGGAAACGCCCGAACAGGCTGGCCGCAAGCTTGCGTATCAGCGGCATGCGCGTCGTGCCGCCCACCAGCAGGATCTCGTCGAGGTCGGCTACGCGTATCCGCGCATCACGAAGCGCCCGCTCGGCTGGCGCACGAAGACGGTTCAGCAGGGGCGCGAACAGCTCGCTCATCTGCTCTTGCGTGATGGTCTTGCGCCATTCCCGGTCTGCATGGCGCAGGACGAAGTCGGTCGTGCTGTCCTGCCCGAGCGCTTTGCGAACCCGCTCGGCTTCGCGCTTAAGGGCAGGGGCGATTTGCGTTGGCGAGGGGAAATCCGGTTCGTTGCGATGCAGTTTTTGAAAGTGTTCGACCATCAGATTGTCGAAGTCTTCACCGCCCAGAAAGTTGTCGCCCGCGCTGGCCCGCACTTCCATAACGCCATCGAACAGTTCAAGAATCGAGATATCGAACGTGCCGCCGCCCAGGTCGAAGACCAGAAACGAGGTCTCGCCTTCCTTCTGGTGCAGCCCGTACGCGAGGGCTGCCGCTGTTGGCTCATTGATGAGCTTTTCGACTTTCAGGCCCGCCAGCTCCCCGGCGATACGCGTCGCTTTGCGTTGAGCGTCGCTGAAATAAGCGGGAACACTGATGACTGCCTCGGTTACAGGCTCGCCAAATGCGCGCTCGACGTCGGCTTTCAGGCTTTTGAGGACCAGCGAGGACAACTCTTCCGGGCGATAGGTGCCAGAGCCGAGGCGAATTTCCTGAGCGCTGCCCATGTAGCGTTTGAATAGCGCTGTGGTTTTCTCCGGATGGGTCTGCAGGCGTTCGCGTGCGGCCTTGCCGACCAGTATCTGCCCGTCGTCGTCCAGCCCGACAACGCTTGGGGTCAGTGTTTCACCCAATGCATTGGTGACCAGCTCGCTGCTGCCGTCGCGCCAGACAGCCACCAGGCTGTTGGTGGTGCCCAGATCAATACCGACGATCATCTCGAAACGCTCCCTGCTTGAAGGTTGTCGCACTATTTTGCGTGATTTTGAATCAAGGCAGCGTGCGCTGTCTCGATTTTGTGACCCCGTACTGCACTTTCGTACCCGAAAAAAAGTCAGCGGTGGGCATCAGCGAAACGAACAGCCAGATGCCCTCAGGCACACGTTCACGACCTGTGGTCCACGCTGCGGCCCACGGCCTTGTGCAGCAAGGCCGCCAGGTCGTCTCTGGAATAGGGTTTCTGCAACAGGTCGAAGCGGTGTGTTTCGTCCTGCGCGAGTGTTGCAAATTCAGTGCTGTAGCCGGTCGTCAGGACCACCGGCATCCAGGGGTAGCACGCCTCGATTTCGGCGTACAGCTCCAGCCCGCTCATGCCCGGCATGGCGATGTCGGAGAACACCACATGAAAGTTTTCCGGGTTGCCGGAAAGCTCCTGTAACGCATCACTGGCACTCGATACCCAGAGCACTTGAAAACCCAGCTGTTCAAGCATCGGACGTGTGTAAGTGCCGATGTCCTGATTGTCTTCGACCATCAGTACGCATAAACCGGGCCGTGCGGCGAGCGTCAGGTTGCAGTCTTCTGCTGCGCGCTCATGAGCTTCGACGCTGGGCAGGCACAGGGTGAAACGGCTGCCGCTGCCCAGTTCGCTTTCGACCAGAACTTCACCGCCCGATTGCTTGGCAAAACCAAATACCTGCGAAAGGCCCAGCCCTGTGCCCTGGCCCACACTCTTGGTGGTATAGAACGGCTCGAAGATCTGGCTGAGTTTATCCTTGGCAATACCTTCGCCGGTGTCGATCAGCGACACCGTCACGTAGTCGCCCGCGCTGAGCGAGGAGGGCAGGCTGGCCGACGAACAGGTTACGCAGTCAACCTTGATGACGAGCCGGCCAGAGCCTGACATCGCATCACGGGCGTTGACCACCATGTTCACCAGCGCGGTATCGAACTGGCTGCCATCGGCGAAGATAAAGCCCGGCTCGGCAGGCAAGTCGATGTGCACCTGAATGCGCGAGCCGGTGAGTGTGTCCATCATTTCGCCGATGCGTGCCACGCTTTTGCAGACATCGAACACTTCAGGCTGCAATGCCTGACGGCGGGCAAAGGCCAGCAACTGGCCGGTCAGGCGCGCCGCGCGGTCTACGGTGCTGGAAATGGCCTCGACGTATTTAACCCGGCGCGGCTCTTCAAGGTTTGCAGATTTCAGCAGGTCGCTGCACGAGCGGATAACCGTCAACAGGTTATTGAAGTCATGCGCCACACCGCCGGTCAGTTGGCCTATGGCTTCCAGTTTCTGCGCCTGATGCAGGGCGTCGCGAGAAAGCCGCAGCGCTTCGTTGGCCTCTTCTTCGGCCTGGATGTCGCGCCCGACGGCATGGATAAACTGTTTGTCCGGCACCGCCGTCCAGGAAATGGTCCGGTATGAGCCGTCCCTATGGCGATAGCGATTCTTGAAGTGCGGAATATTCTGGCCGTTTTCCAGGCCGCTCATGGCCGCCAGGGTATTGTTCACATCGTCCGGGTGCACCAGCCCCAGAAACTGGCTGTCGAGCAGTTGTTTTTCCGGCCAGCCCAGTGCCTGGGTCCACGCCGGGTTGACCGCGGAAATGATCCCGTCGAATTGCGCCACCAGCATCAGGTCGGTCGATAGCCGCCAGATGCGGTCGCGGTCCTGGGTGCGCTCGACCACGCGTTGCTCAAGTGTCTCGTTGAGCGTGCGCAGAGCTTCTTCCGCATTTCTGAGCTGGGTCATGTCCCGAGACACGCACAGGATTTTCTCAGGTTTACCATCCTTGCCGAAAATCGGGCCGACCTGTACGTGCCACCATTTGACGGTGCCGGCGATGGTTTGCGCCGAGCCCATGAAGCTGGCGTTCTGGCCGGCGCGGGCAGCTTCTACTGCGGCGATGGCGTCCAGGTTGCCCTGGTCCTGCCAGAAGTCAGGCCAGGGGCAGCCGACGATCTCGTTGAAATCGCTGACTTCCATGATGCGCTGGCCGCCTTCGCTCATGAAGGTCAGGCGCGAATCAAGGTCCAGCACTTTGATGCAATCGTTGATGCTCGACAGAACCCGATTGGTAAACGCTTCGTTCTGGGACTGCCGGGCCTGAGCGGTGACCTGAGACGTGGTTTCGTTGACCCGGCAGAAGACGCCTTCAATCAGGCCGCTATCACCATAAAGAGGTGAATAGGACAGCGACCACCAGGTCTGCTCGGACTTGCCGTCGCGCACGAGCACTCGCTGAATATCGTCGGACCGGCAACTGTGCCCGGCGAGCGCTTGTTCTGCCAGCGGACGCACGGCTTCCCACGCATCGCCCCAGATCGCAGCGATCGGTTGCCCTTGCGCTTGGTGTGCGGGTACGGGCAAGACCTGGCTGTAAGCATCATTGAAGAACAGGGTGAAATCCGCTCCCCACAGCAGGTACATGCTGTCCGGGCAACTGAGCATCAGGTTCAGCGAAGACAGTAACGCGGTGGGCCATGCTTGCTTCGGTCCAAGCGCAGACGTCGACCAGTCTGTCTCTCGGGTAAGCCTGCCCATTTCGCCGCCTCCCAGTGGGAGGTCGAGGGGAGTATTCACGGTAGAAAATGCCCCATCTTTCGTGCTGTCAAGGTAGGCTGAATAGCCAAGGCAAGCATGATGTCATTATGCCCCGCCTATATCCAGCCATCACGACTCCATATAGCCGCGAACAGTATGCAGACCCGGCGCTGCGCGAAATGTTCGTTTATCACTTGAAGATGCCGTAAGGAGCAGGCAAACACCTCAGCCGAGAAACATTTCCCGCACCAGAGCATGACGCTGCATTTTCTCGTTCAGCGTCCGTCGGGGCAATTGCAACTCGTTGAGCACAGCCTTGATATCGCCTTTGTGGCGGGTCAGTGAGGCACGCAGACATTGCGCTTCAAAGGCTTCCTGACGCGCCGCCAGTGAATGCCCCGGCAGTTGAGTGTCGGCCTGCGGTGGCGTCATTTCCAGGCCCAGGGTCTGCCGCTCGGCCGCATTGGCGAGTTCGCGCACATTGCCGGGCCAGTCATGGCTGAGCAACTGGCTCAGGCGCGCGGCGCTCAGGGCGGGCACCTCACGTCCCATACGCTCGGCGGCGGCCCTGCTGAAATGGCTGAACAGTTGCGCAATGTCCTCAAGCCGGTCGCGCAGCGGTGGCAAACGCAACTCGGCGACGTTCAGGCGGTAGGCCAGGTCCTCGCGGAAGCGCCCGGCGCGAGCTTCTTCGAGCAGGTCCGGTTTGGTCGCCGCAATAATCCGCAGGTCAACCTTTATGCTCTGGTTGGAGCCCAGCCTTTCAAGGCACTTGTCCTGCAGGACGCGCAGCAGCTTGACCTGTTGCGCCAGCGGCATGCTCTCTATTTCATCGAGAAACACCGTGCCGCCGTCGGCGTATTCCAGCCGCCCGATACGCTTGCCCTGCGCGCCGGTAAATGCGCCGCTTTCGTGCCCGAACAGCTCGGCCTCGAACAGGTGTTCCGGGATGGCGGCACAGTTGAGTGCTACGAAGGGTTTGCCGGCGCGCGGGCCGAAGTCGTGAAGGCAGCGAGCAACCAGCTCTTTGCCGCTGCCGGTTTCACCGCGAATGATCACGTTGACAGGCAGTTGCGACAACTCCAGCACCTGGCGCCGCAGGGTCTGCAGGCTTGGGGATACGCCGAGCAGGGTGGCGTCCAGCCGGGTTCTGGCGTCGGCCTGTTCATGCAGGCGACGGTTTTCCAGTACCAGTTGGCGTTTTTCCAGCGCGCGCCGCAGGTTGCTGATCAACGTTTCCGGGCTGAATGGCTTTTCCAGAAAATCATAGGCACCTTCGCGCATTGCCTCTACAGCCATAGGCACATCGCCGTGGCCGGTCAGCAGAATGACGGGCAGGTCCCGGTCAAGGGCGTGCAGATGGGTCAGCAATTGCAGGCCGGTCATGCCCGGCATGCGTACATCGGTCAGCACCACGCCCGGGAAATGCTCTGGTATCTGCGCCAGACACTCTTCGGCGCGGGCGAAGACCTGCACCTCGAAACCTGACAGCATCAGCCATTGTTCGACGGCTTGCCGGATAGGTGCCTCGTCGTCTACCACGATGACCGAGTTCAGCATCACAGGTCAGGTCTCCAGAAAGTCATTAGGCAGGCTGAACCAGAACCGCGCACCATCGGCATGGTTTTCAGCAGTCAGTTGCCCGCCCAGTTCGTGAATGATCGCGAATGACACCGCCAGACCAAGGCCAAGACCATCGCCCACCGGTTTGGTGGTGAAGAACGGATCGAACAGGCTCGCCATATGTTCTGCAGCGATTCCTGCGCCGCTGTCGCTGACGCTGAGCCGCCAATGGCTATTGCAAGCATCGATACGTACTTCGAGGCGTCTGGACGGGCGCTCTCGCATGGCATCCAGTGCGTTGCGCAACAGATTGATCAGCACCTGCTCCAGACGTATCGCATCACCGCGCACCCAGGCGGGCCGTGCCAGGTGCAGCGCGCAGTCAATGCGTTCTTCGCGCAGACGCGGTTCGAGCAGCAACAAGGCCTGATCAACGACGGTGGCCAGGTCCAGGCGCTCGCGCAGGCCGCTGGGGCTCTTGCGCGCAAAGGTTTTCAGGTGGCCGGTCAGTGCGGCCATGCGGGTCAGTTGTTGATCCACTGGCACCAGCGCCTTGTAGGCTTCATCGATTCGGCCCTGATCCAGCAACAGGCGCAGGGTTGCCAGTTGCATGCGCTGGGCGGTCAGCGGCTGATTGATTTCATGAGCCAGCGCCGCTGACATCTGCCCCAGCGCGGCAAGTTTGGCCGACTGCACAAGGCCGTCCTGCGCGGTTTGCAGATCACGGGTGCGCTCTTGTACCAAACGTTCAAGTTCGTCATGGTTGCGCTCGCGTAACCGCGCCAGTCGCCAGCGCTGGTAAAGAAACAGGCCCAGAAACACAGTGGCCAGCCAGATACCAGCGGCAGCAAGCGCGGCGTTGCGAACGTCCTCACTGGAGACGGGCGGCTTGCGCAGCAGGTGCAACGTCCAGTTTTCGTCGGGCAGCGGCAGCGACTGCCAGAGGTAATCAGTTGCGCCGTCCGGGCCTTCAATACGGCTCAAGTGGCTGTTTTCACCGAAACGCTCAAGCACCCGACTGCGCAGCAGTGACAGTGATTTCTTGTCGTACTGGCGGGTGCGCAACAGATCGGCACGGCCCTCTACTGAAATGGGCAGCAGCTCGCGATAGCGCCAGCCAGCCCGATTGGCGATGAAGACAATGCCTTTCTCGTCGCTGACCAGCAGCAGGTCGTCACCCTGGCCCCATTCCTGTTCAAGGTTCGGAAACTCCAGTTTGACCACCATCGCGCCCATGAATGCCCCCGCATCGTCCACGACCGCACTGGACAGAAAGTACCCTGGAATGCCGGTGGTCACACCCACCGCGTAGAAACGCCCGGTGCCCTGGGCTCGGGTTTGCAGGAAGTAGGGGCGAAAACCGTAATTGTGGCCAAGGTAGCTGTTGGGCGTGCGCCAGTTGCTCGCGCCAATCGCAAGGCCGTGCAGGTCGAGCAATTCGAGGGTCGAGGAGTGCGCCGCGCTGTTGATCTTCTCCAGCTTGGTGTTGAGCGCGTTTTGCACCTCTTCGGTCACCGGGCCGTTTAATGCGGCACGAATTTCCGGGTCCAGTGCCAGAACCGAGGGAAGGGCGCGATAACGCTCGATGAGGGTGTGCAGGGTGTTGGCATACAGCGCCAGTTGCCCACCGGCACGCGCGGCATCTTCTGACAGCGTATGACGCTGCGCCTGACGCATTGCAAGTCCGGACGACAGTGCAGCGCCGGCCAGAATCAACAGCACGTAAAGGGTGATGCGCCAGTAGCGATGCTTGAGGGTCATGTTGCGGCCTGATCGGACTCCATTGGCGTGTTGGCGAGTGAGTGCTCGCCAACACGCCAATGGGCGGGCGTTACAACAGGTTGAAAGTGGCTTCTTTCACAGTCTGTGAGTCCAGGCCGATCATTACCTTGAATTCGCCGGGTTCTGCAGCGTACTTGAGCTCGCTGTTGTAGAACTTCAGGTCGTCTTCGCTGAGGGTGAAGGTAACGACTTTTTCCTCACCAGGCTCGAGCATTACCTTGTCGAAGTTTTTCAGCTCCTTGACCGGGCGACTGATCGACGCCGCCACATCGTGCAGGTACAGCTGCACAATGGTAGCGCCCGCCACCTTGCCGGTGTTCTTCACGGTCACGCTGGCGGTGAGCTTGCCTTTGCGCGCCATGTTGGCATCCGACAGCTTGATGTCCGAGACGTCGAACTGCGTGTAGCTCAGGCCAAAACCGAACGGGAACAGCGGGCCATTGGGCTCTTCGAAGTAATGCGAGGTGTAGTTGCCCGGCTTGCCTTCGTGGTACGGACGACCCGTGTTCAGGTGCGCGTAGTAGACCGGCAGTTGGCCAATCGAACGCGGGAACGACATGGCCAGTTTGCCCGACGGGTTGTAGTCGCCGAACAGCACGTCAGCCACGGCATTGCCGCCTTCGGTGCCCGGGAACCAGGTTTCGAGCATGGCGTCTGCCTGCTCCTGTTCGTCGACCAGTACCAGCGGACGACCATTCATCAGCACCAGCACCAACGGCTTGCCAGTGGCCTTCAGCGCCTTGATCAGATCACGTTGCTTGCCTGGAATGTTCAGGCTGCTGCGGCTGGCCGATTCGTGGGACATGCCACGCGACTCGCCTACCACGGCAACGATTACATCGGACTGCTCGGCGACCTTGACGGCTTCGTCGATCATTTCCTGCGCCGGGCGCGGGTCGGTCTCTACTTCCTTCTCGATGAAGTTCAGGTAAGTGAGTACGTGTTCATTGTCACTGACGTTGGCGCCGCGGGCGTAAAGCAGTTTGGCTTTGTCGCCGACCGCATTGGCCAGACCTTCATACACGGTGACCGACTGAGCGGGACGGCCAGCAGCCGACCAACTGCCAAGCATGTCGAGGTGACTTTGTGCCAGCCCGCCAATGACTGCGATGGTGCCCTGTTTCTTCAGCGGCAGCGTGTCGTTCTGGTTTTTCAGCAGGACCAGCGTCTTGCGCGCGACATCGCGGGCTTCGGCGCGGTGCAAGCGGTCGTCGGAATACGTGTCGGCCGGATCATCGGCGGCAACGCCAATGCGCCCGTAAGGCGAGGCGAACAGGCCCATGTCGTACTTGGCACCCAGCACTTCACGCACGGCGCTGTCGATTTCCTTCATGGAGACCTCGCCGTCCTTGACCAGACCGGGCAACTGCTCGCCATAGGCCACATCGTTCATGCTGAGGTCGACGCCAGCCTTGATTGCCAGCTTGGCAGCTTCGCGGTAATCCTTGGCCACGCCGTGTTCGATCAGTTCCTTGATCGCGCCGTGGTCGCTGATGGTCACGCCCTTGAAGCCCCAGTCCTTGCGTAGCAGGTCCTGCATCAGCCATTTATTGGAGGTGGTCGGGACGCCATTGATCGAGTTGAGTGCGACCATGATGCCGCCAGCCCCGGCATCGATGCCGGCCTTGTAAGGCGGCAGATAGTCCTGGTACATGCGCGTCATGCTCATGTCCACTGTGTTGTAGTCACGCCCGCCCTCGACCGCGCCATACAGGGCGAAGTGCTTGACGGCGGCCATGATGCTGTCGTTCGCAGCGACGTTCTTGCCCTGAAAAGACCGGACCATCACGTCGGAAATGCGTGACACCAGATAAGTGTCCTCGCCAAAGCCTTCGGAGCTACGGCCCCAGCGCGGATCGCGGGAAATGTCGACCATAGGCGCAAAGGTCATATCGATGCTGTCGGCACTCGCCTCTTTAGCCGAGACACGACCCATCAGGGCGACGGCGTCCATGTCCCAACTGGCGGCCATGCCCAGGCTGATCGGGAAAATCGTGCGATGGCCGTGAACGACGTCATAGGCAAAGAACATCGGAATCTTCAGGCGGCTGTTGGCAACAGCGGCTTCCTGCAGCGGACGGTTTTCCGAGCGTGTAATGGAGTTGAACGTGCCGCCGATTCTTCCGGCAGCAATTTCCTTGAGAATTTGCGGCTGCGGCATTTCCCCGCTGATACTGATCAAACGCAACTGGCCGATCTTTTCGTCCAGAGTCATTTGTTTCATCAGTTTGCCGATGAAGGCATTCTTGGCCTGAAGCGTTGTATTGTCCGTGGCGGCAGCGCTTTGGGCCATCAGTGACTGACTGGCCATACCGACCAGAAAACCTAATAAACACAGCTTATTCATGAATGATTTCTCAAGGCTTTTGTCAGCAACTCGCGTTTAATGTCTGACAGCCAGTTTTTGGGTTATGGACCTTTGGCGTTATGGTTCGGGCAGGACGCAAGGATAGTTGCCATCCGCTTCACTGCACGAAGTCTTCCCAAGGTGTGTACGAAAATGGTGATTTGATTGATTTTTGTACAAACCCTGTCTGATCGATTATTGACCGTACCGGGTGTCGGCGATGGATTATGCCGGGGAAGTTGTGTTTTGGCTAAGGCGTGTCGTTTCAATAGATTCAAAAAAGCACCGGAGGTCTGATTTTGAAGTCTGTTTCACGGTTGATGTTGTACATGGTGATGCTTTTGGGAGGGGTATTTCGTGCCGACGCGCAGGAGCCTGCACTGGTATTTCCGCCGATGACCGGTAGCGTGGTCGATGCTGCGCAGATGCTCGACAGCCAGACCACGGTTCGCCTGGCCAGACTGCTACGTGCCCACGAGCAGGCAACCGGTGAGCGGGTAGTGGTGGTGACCCAGGCTGATCTGCAGGGGGCGAGCCTCGAGGAATTCGGCGCTCGGCTGGGCGATGCGTGGGGGTTGGGGCTGCACGGCGAGGACGACAGCGTGCTGCTGATGATCGACCGTGACAAGCGCAAGGTGTTCATGGAGGTCGGCGCTGCCTTGCAGGATCGTCTCAGTGATGCGCAGAGTTCGTTGATCATCGACATGCTGATGACCCCCGAGTTTGACGATGGCCGCTTTGCTGTCGGAATAGAGCGCGGTGCCCGTGCGGTTATCGCAGCGCTGGGCGGTCAGATACCTGACTATCCTGAACCGACACGGCAGATGGCTGGCTATGAAGAGCAGGCCAGTGACGACCAGGTCTGGCTGTTCGCTGTTGTGCTGACCCTTATTGTGTTGGCGATTGTGGTCATCAGCATCAGGCGCGGTGCCGCTGCACGGCCTGCACGTGACAGAACCGCTGAGCTCAGCGGCGGGCGCTTCGGTGGCGGCGGCGCTTCAGGCAACTGGTAGTTGATTGATTCGGGATGAGGGAATGAGTGAACCATGGCGTTATTGAACAAAGACGAACAGCGGCAAGTCGCTGAGGCGATTGACCGCGTCGAGCAACGTACCGATGCCGAGCTGGTCACGGTGCTGGCCGCTCGTTCCGATGACTATGCGTACATGCCGCTGATCTGGGCCGGGCTGATCGGCCTTTTGCTGCCGGGTACGGTCAATTACTGTGTTCAGTGGTTGAGCGCGGATGAGCTGATGCTGGCACAGATGAGCACGTTCATTATCGTTGCGCTGGCGTGCCGCATCCCGAAAGTGTCCGCCTTGCTGGTGCCAGTCTCGGTCAGACGCTGGCGTGCCGGTAACCTGGCGCGTCGGCAGTTCCTCGAACAGAACCTGCACAAGACCCATGACGGCACCGGCATTCTGGTTTTTGTCAGCGAGGCCGAGCGTTACGTCGAAATTCTGGTCGATCACGGCATAGCCAGTCGCCTGCACGACGACACCTGGAAGGCCATGGTTGATGTGTTCACTCAACAGGTTCGGGACGGGCAGATTTTGCAGGGTTTTCTGGGTTGTATTCACGCCTGTGGCGAGTTGCTTGCCGATCACGTTCCGGTGACCCACGGCAAAAACGAACTGCCCAACAGGCTGGTGGTGCTGGGTTAAGAACAAGAAAGCAGGTGTCGATTTGATCGCCACCTGCCTTTGTTGAAACCCGTGCGGGTCAGACAATACGTTTTACGTCGTGAAACGATTTTATGTAAGTTTGTAGTTCTTCGACCTGCTGGCTGATCAGCGTCGAAGTATCAACGGGCGACGTTATCTGATCCAGAAAATGGTAGAGCGATTGATAAACCTTTTTCGCCTCTTGTACCCAAAGCGCTTTGCTCTGAGCAACGCCTGCGAGCGCTGTCAACTCGTCGAGTTTTTCTTTGATTACCTTTGCTTCCCGGGTAGCCGTGCGAGACTCTTCGAGGAGGGCGTTATAGCGCGACCTCAGTCTGTCGCGTTCTTCAATGAGGTCAAGGTATTTCAGGGCGCTGCTGACCCTGTCGAGTAGTTTTCCGAGTCTGGCAATCCCGGCGTTGACCAACGCAAGTTCCGGCGATGTCATGGTGACCAGATTGAGCTCCTCCGGAGTGGGCAACATTTCCTTGAACACGTCTGCAAGATTGTATTCTTCAAATGTCTTGATGGTGGCGTCAAGCAGGCGTCGATCGGCGGTGATTTCACCCATCGTGCTTTCCAGCGCTGCTGAGCGTAGGGTCATGCTGTCGATCTGTTCCTGGAGTGTCTCAAGCAAGCGATTGCCTTCCAGCTTCAGGTTGATCTGCGCCATATCATCGCTGTGCCCGGCAATGGCTTGAGCGCTGCGGCGCACTACAGTGGTGAGATTCGATACCTGCCGAATGCGCTGCCCGTTCAACAGGCTGATCGCTTGTTGTTTCTGTTTGTCGCTGAGCCTTGCGTCGGCTTTAATCAGTTGTCGTTTCTGATCGATCGACTTCAGGTTTACGTTATTCAACTGTACGGTGACAGTGGCCAGTTCCTGGCTATAGACCTTGTCTGCACTCATCAAGGCGTCCTGAAGCGGCCGCATTTTTTCTTTCATGACCGGCAGAAAGTCCAGCTTTAGCGCGGTCACTTGCGCAAGAATATTCTGGCGTGCGGATTTCATGACTTCAGTGTCAGGCGGGGTGAGGATCAACAGCTCACTCAGGGTTTTAGTGCTCATGCTCATCGTCCCACTACAATAACGGGTTGTTGTTCGCGTTGAAACTGATCCAACGCACTGTCAAATATCTTGAGTAGCTGAGTCGTCATGCCCCTTATTTCCAGCCAGGGTGTGACTACGCCTTGAAACTGCAGGGCGAAAATCATCAGCGCCTGATCGTCAGTGATCGCCGCCAGTTCATTGGCAGAGCTGTCGATGTACGCTGCCAGCATGGTCCAGAGGTCTTTCAGATGGGTGGCGCTCTGATGAGCGTCCATCATGCGAATGTTCATGTCTTCGAAGAGTATTTGCAGGCTGCGCACGGCGGCCGCTAAAGGAACTTTTTCCTTGAGTATTTGAACTTTCTGATTCTTGGAAGCCACCATCCGATTTTTTTCTTTTCGGATTTTCTCCGCTTTGGCGCCAAAAATACCTCCCGTGATAGCGACCCCGATGGGCCCGCCGAAACCACCCCAGGCAACATTAGTCATGGCGGATTTATACTCTTTGTTTTTCTCCTCGATCTCCTTCGTCAGTTGTTCGATATCTTTTTCCAGGTCCTTGATCTGCTGGTCCAGGTCAGAGCGACGTGCCAGTTTTACCTTGTCGTTGATACCAGGAATGAGTTGAACGCTCAGCACGGTACTGAACGTGTCGATGTGTTGCGCCAATGTGCCTGCAGCGTGCTGGTGATTCTTTATCTGAGAGGCGGTCTTTTTCAGAAACGCTGCCAGCGTGATACAGACTTTTTGGTCGGTTTCACCCAAGGGAACCAGCTTTTTTTCGCGGACCTCTTCGATGGTCAAGTCGGCAACGCTCAGATCCATCTGTCTGGCAAAATCCATCTTTTCGATGTAGTTGATGATCTGTTGGCCCTGCCCCGAGAATTGCGCGGCAAACAAGTCAATGGCGAACCCACTGCGCTTGATGTCATCCTCGATACCCAGCCAGCTCTTGCCATGGTTATTGATTGCCCGGTAAGTCACCAGCATATCTTTAGGCTCAAGCCCGGGAATACCACTTTTCGTAAAACCCAATTGCTGTTCGACACGAGGAAGCGAGGTGGGAATATTCAGGGCATGACGCTCGTAACGCTTCAGACTGAGGATGTCTTCCCTGGTCAGAATAAGTGCGGCGCTCCGGCCACCGTTTTTTTCATCATCGAGTATGACGCTCAAGTACTCTACGGGTTTTAAAGTAACCCGTGCGATGTATTCGTTCTCTAATAGTGCTGCTTGACTTAACATACTGCACGTTCCTTGTGCGGGTTATTTTTCTGGAGTAACTGTTCTCCAAAAGTGTGATCTGATTACGTGTAATCAGTCAGGGCGACTATAAAGATGTTTTTGTACGGTGCAAGTAATGGCCCGTGGTTTTCGGCAGGGATTACTTTACCGGTTATGTGCGTTTCACCGTGGCCTGTAGGGCAATGCGAACAGTGTGTGTAGTCTTTGAAAAATAGGGGTGCCCATGACGCGTTGACGCGCCTAAAATGCCGCTCTGATTTTTCGAGTCCCGGCCGGGACGCCTGAGGCACATTTTCAATGTCAGTCATTACCTCCACGTCACCCATCGCTGCGACCGATCATCTCGCGCAGTTCCTCGGCCTGCTGGAGACCAGTCTGTCGCAGAACGCGCTGATCAAGCTGGTCCTGGCCAAATACGTGGGCAGCGAAGCCGAGTTGCAGCGGATCATCATCAAGCCACTGACCGTCAAGGAGCAGCCGTGCCTGAGCTTTGTGTATCGCTACAAGACGCGCGATATCACCAAGAACTTTCCGCTTTCCGAGGCGGTAGCCGTTATTGCCAGCCTGATACCTGAATCGTTCAAAAACGCGCACCTGCTGTCATTGAGCGATGAAGTCCAGCTGGAATTCAGCAAGAAGGGCAAGACCACGCTGTTCAAAAGCAAGGCTCAGCAAGAGCGTGAAGCGCCTTCGGCCGGGCATGATCGCGAGAAAAAGCGTTATCTGGAGCTGACCCGCCCGTTCCTCGCCGATCTGGGTGTGACCAACAGGCAGCATGAGCTGATCCCGGCCATGTCGCGCAAGTGGAAGCAGATCAACAAGTTCATCGAAGTGTTTTCCCATGCGTTGAGCTCATCGCCACTCAAACTGGATCAACCGATCAAGGTGGCAGATTTCGGCTCGGGCAAGGGCTACCTGACCTTCGCCATTCACGATTACCTGTGCAATACCTTGCAGGCGCAAGGGCAGGTGACCGGCGTCGAGTTGCGCGAGGACATGGTCACGCTGTGCAATAACGCCGCTGCCGGGCTTGAACACCCCGGCCTGACGTTCCAGCACGGCGACGTGCGCAGCGTCGCGCCCCGTGCACTGGATGTGATGATCGCGCTGCACGCCTGTGACATCGCGACTGACTACGCCATTCATATGGGCATTCGCTCCGGCGCCTCGATCATCATGTGCTCGCCGTGCTGCCACAAGCAGATCCGCTTGCAGATCCAGAGCCCGGCACTGTTGAAACCCATGCTGCAATACGGTCTGCACATGGGCCAGCAGGCAGAAATGGTCACTGACAGCCTGCGTGCGCTGCTGCTGGAAGCGTGCGGTTATGAAACCAAGGTCTTTGAGTTCATCTCTCTGGAACACACCAACAAGAACAAGATGATCCTCGCCGTCAAACGCGCCGAACCGGCCAATCCTGCCCAGTTGCTGGTGCGTATCCAGGAGCTCAAGGCGTTTTACGGCATCAGTGAGCAGTGCCTTGAAACACTGCTTCAGGCGGACGGTTTTCTCGGCTGACAGCATTTATCGCGCTGACGACCGGCGGTAAGGTCTTTGACCGGTTGTATTGCGCTGGATCAACGTCCGCGCCTCGCGCAAGGCGGATGCTTGGGCTATCACCCGAGCGTCCGAGCCATTCACGAGGATCCGTCATGAGCAGCACTTTTTTCATTCCAGCAGTGAACATCATTGGGGCTGGCTGTATCGATGAGGCCATGCTCGCCATACGCAAATACGGATTTCTCAAGGCGCTGATCGTCACCGATGCAGGGCTGGCCAAGGCCGGCGTGGCCAGCCAGGTCGCCGGGCTGCTGGTGGAGCAGGGCATCGACTCGGTGGTGTATGACGGTGCCAGACCCAACCCGACCATCGCCAACGTCGAAAACGGCCTGGCTTTGCTGCGGGAACGTCAGTGCGATTTCGTGATTTCTCTGGGTGGTGGCTCACCCCACGACTGCGCCAAGGGCATTGCCCTGTGCGCCAGCAACGGCGGTCACATCAGCGACTATGAAGGCGTCGACCGTTCGGCAAAACCGCAGTTGCCGCTGATTGCGATCAACACTACCGCCGGAACCGCCAGCGAGATGACCCGCTTCTGCATCATCACCGATGAAGCGCGTCACGTAAAAATGGCCATCATCGACCGCAACGTAACACCCCTGTTATCCGTCAACGACCCCAACATGATGATCGCCATGCCCAAGTCACTGACCGCCGCCACCGGTATGGATGCCTTGACCCACGCCATCGAAGCGTATGTGTCGACCGCCGCCACGCCGATCACCGACGCCTGCGCATTGCAGGCCATGTCATTGATCGCCAACAACCTGCGAGAGGCCGTCAGCAACGGGACCAACATCACGGCGCGCGAGAACATGGCCTATGCCCAGTTTCTCGCCGGCATGGCTTTCAACAATGCCTCGCTGGGTTACGTGCACGCGATGGCGCATCAACTGGGCGGCTTCTATGATTTGCCACATGGCGTATGCAATGCCGTGCTGCTGCCTCATGTGCAGCGTTTCAACGCGAGCGTCAGTGCTGCACGCCTGACCGATGTTGCCCATGCAATGGGGGCCAGTGTTCGTGGTCTGTCGCCGGAAGAAGGCGCGCATGCGGCGATCGAGGCCATCCGGACCTTGTCTGCTGCGGTTGAGATCCCGGCGGGCCTGACGGCACTGGGCGTCAAGGAAGAGGATTTCCCTGTTCTTGCCGCCAATGCATTGAAAGACGCTTGCGGTTTCACCAACCCGCGCCCGGCGGATCTTGAGCAGATTCAGGAACTGTTCCGCCAGGCACTTTGATTTCTGGATAAAACAGACTCGCACATGGACATGCTCAGGCCTTACACGCTCGCGGACCGGGATATCTGTCTGGATATTTTCGATAGCAACGTGCCGCGTTATTTTGACCCGGTGGAGCGCAAGCAATTTGCCAGCTTCCTCATGGCTCCGCTGGGTCACTACTTCGTTGTCGAACGCGAGGGGGCTGTGCTGGCGTGCGGCGGCTATCTCGTGCTGTCGGACCCTGCTGTGGCCGAGCTCACATGGGGCATGGTGCACGGTGAGCACCACGGCAGCGGTCTTGGCAGGTTTCTGACCGAGGCACGGCTGGATGTCATGCAATCGTTACCGGGTGTCACCCGAGCCCACATCAATACCAGCCAGCACGTTCAGGGGTTCTATTCAGGTCTGGGGTTTGTCGTGAGCGCCATCAAGGCGGATGGGCATGGTCGCGGAATCGACAGCGTCAAAATGGATCTGGCGTTCCGGTAAACCATGTACATGCCCGCGCTTTTCATCTGAACAGGGGCTGACGAAAGCGGCAGAACATGAGCCATGCGGGCCACTGTCCGTTTAGCATCCAGATTGTTTTCGCGGCTCCCGCGAATATGCCTGGAAGCTCAGTTGATGAGGCCCCTGCCGTTTGTTCTGAAAAGCCGCTTCATGCAATGCGCTGCTGCTGTGTTGCTGACGCTTGCAGGGCCGCAGTACTTGCCAGCGGCTGACCTGCCGGAAGGTTTTGCCAAAGGCGTCACCGGTGGCGGGGCGGCAGTTGCTGTGCACCCATCGACCCTTGATGATCTTCGATCAGCGTTGTGTGCGTCCCATGACGCGCACGGTGCGTGCACTGACCAAACCCCAAGAGTCATTGTGCTGGACCACCTGTTCGACTTTCGTGGCAGCGTCGTTGCCAACGGCAGCGCCGAAACCACTGCCTCAGGCTGTGTCGTCAAGCCCTGTGCGCAGGGTGGAGAGCAGCTCGCACTCAATGGCGCCAACGACTTCTGCCAATCCAGGCCAGCGGTCATGGTGACCTACGACAATGCCGGGTTGAAGCCATTGAAAGTTGGCTCGAACAAGACGCTGATCGGTGCAGGCGACAAGGCGGGCATTGCAGGCACAGGGCTGTTCATCGGTGACGGCGCGCACAACGTGATTGTGCGTAACCTGACGCTTTCAGACATCAACCCCAGTGTCGTATGGGGCGGGGATGCGCTCACCCTGAACAAGGCCGATGGTGTATGGATCGACCACAACACCTTTGCCCGCATTGGCAGGCAAATGATCGTAACCGGCTGGGGCACCGCTTCACACGTCACTATTTCCAGCAATGAATTCGATGGCCGCACGCCTTACTCATCGACCTGCGATGGCCATCATTACTGGGTCTGGCTGTTCCTCGGCAGTCAGGACACGTTGACGTTATCGAGAAACTACCTGCACGACACGTCCGGCAGGGCACCGCATTCCGGCGGAATGAAAGATGCTCAAATCCGCGCTCAACTGGTCAACAACGTGTTTCAGCGCATGACCTACCAAGGCGCAATCATGTCGCGTACCTCATCCTCAACGTTGCTGGTAGAGGGGAACGACTTCGAAAACGTAGCCCATCCTCTGTTCAACGATACGGACCAGCCGGGTACGGCATTCGCTTTGTTCGAGCCGGTTTCAGCGGCTGAGAACAGCACGTGTATGAGCGTGATCGGCAGGCCTTGTGTAGCGAATCAGCAACGGGCCAGCGGCGAAGACTATCGCCCGCAGGACGCCTCCGCTTTGCAGGCGTTCCGGGATTATCGGCAGTACCTGATGGTGCCGGTCTCGGCGCAAGAAGCTCGGGCGCGGGTGCCGGGGGAGGCAGGGGTGGGGAAGGTGGGTGTTGGTTTACGGCCTTGATTTGACTGTCTGGGTTGTATCGATCATCGAGTAAACCCACTCGCTGCCGGTCTTCACTTTGTGAAACAGTTGCAGGTCCACCAAACCATTCAGCACAGTTGCCGCTGTGTTGTAAGCACATCCCAGTTTGTTTTTGACATCGGTTACGGTGAAAGACGTTATGCCTGAAGAGTTGGCCGCGTTGAAGATTATTCGTTGTTTATCAGACAGCTTCGCATACAGCCCCGACTCATAAAGGAACGCGTTGAAGCGATCAATTGCTGCCACGGCCGCTTCATGATTTCTCGTAAATTCCTGAATGGCCCGCGCAATGACCTGGCATTGATAATCGATGAAGTACGTCAGGTCCATGTCATCCGTTTCGGTGTACAGGTAGCTTTTGCCATACTTGACCGGCGCGATTTTCAGAAGCCTGCTGATGGCGAGATACCTGAATCCGCCAAAACCGCATTTGAACAGGTACCCATAAAATAATGACCTGGCGACTCGACCGTTGCCATCATGAAAGGGATGTTCATAACCGATGACGAAATGCAGGATGATCGCCTTTATCAACGGATGAATGTAGGTTGGACTGTCTATGTGCGAGTGCTCTTTATTCGCCCATGCGACAACCGACAGAAGCCTTTTCTGAATACCGTGAGCGGGCGGTGGCTGATGAACGATGTTGCCGTTACCGTCCTCGACGACAACGTCATCCACCGACCGTAGTTCGCCTGGCCGATAACGCTCGTCTTCTATCCCTTCGACGCCCACTTGGTGCAGATCGGTTAACAGCTCAAGCGACAGCTCCTGGTCCCGGAATTCCCAGGCATGTTGCATCATCCGGAAGTTGCCGATGATCATCTTTTCATCTTGGGTCCGGGCACCACGCTTTCTTTTCAGCAGTTCCTTAGCCACCTTGGTCGTCGTTGCCGCTCCTTCGAGCTGGCTGCTGCTGATCGCCTCGTCTTCGACCAGATCGTTGAGCAGGTATTTCAATTGTCTGGATTCTCCGATTCTGGAGCACATCCATTCCAGCGCTGCCGTGGTCGTGTTCTGATCACAGGCAGACACAGCCATCTGCATCGCAGGCGTATAAAGAAAACCGCAGGGCCGTGACGGTTCACTTAGAGAAATGGCCGTCACAAGCTGGCGATTCCTGGCTTGCCTGACGACCGACCAGGCCAGATCTGCATTCAGAGACTTCGGAAACCTGAAACGCAGCGTGTCGAAATGCAGATAGCGCCCCTGCGCATCGAAGGGCTGCGCAAGCTCAAGGTAAGCGTCTGCCTGATCAGCATGGTCGCTGATAATCCTGGCGAATGGATTCTGGATGAGCGTGGGCGGCGACTTGACCATGATTTCAAATTTCCGGGAATTTGAGATGGAGAGTACGGATGTTGGGGTTTGATTTCAATTTTTAGCGAAATTGAAATCAATGAAAACCCGCCGAAGCGGGTTTTTTGGAAGTCAGACCCGCCGGTATGCGGCTTCGTAAACTTCGTCATCGCGTCGAGCTCCCACACACAGAACCAGCACGATTTCAGTACCGTTGATGCGATACACGATACGAACATCTCCTGTCCGGATTGCGGATTCCACGACCATC
>NZ_ATDK01000219.1 GCF_000444135.1 Pseudomonas avellanae BPIC 631 | reverse complement strand
TGTCCAAGTCAGCGTGGAATCACTGTCCAAGTGTTCGTGGAATGGGTGTCCAAGTGCGCGTGGAATCCCCAACTGACATCGCAGAACCGCTGTGTGACGCAGCGCGTCACGAAGTGTATGCATCTGCCTTTTGCCCTATCATTCGCGCTTTTGCAGGCCGGATAAATTTAATGACCACCACACCCACCACACTGCTCGCCGCCCTTGAAGCGACCACCATGCTGGAGATCGACGGGCTGCACGCCTGGGACTTTTCGCTGGCTGATGAACTGAACATCGAATGCATGGACGGTCGCGAGCGCAAGGTATGGCGCTTCAGCAAAGCCCAGGTCGAAGCGGCAACCTTCGATGAGTCCCTGCAAAGCTGGGTCGTCAACGATGGCAATGCCGATCACCGCATCATTTGCCTGGACGCTTTTACCCCCTCTGATGAAGATGATTCCGGGGAGGATTGATTAAATTCGGGTGGGCGCTGTCATAAACCCGACAGTGCCGTAACAGGCATCAATAACCTCAACAAAAAGGGATGCCCCCATGCCCCATAAATTCCTGCCTTGGCTGGCGATTGCCAGTGCCATGAGCGCGTTCACCCTGCAGGCCCAACCCATGCCCGATACTGAATTGCTGATGGGTTCCTACACGCAAGGCAAAAGTGAAGGGATCTACCGCTTCGGATTCAACAGCCAGACCGGCATGATCGATGCTAAACCGTTGCAGGTCATCAAATCCGACAACCCGTCCTGGCTGACCTTATCCAAAGACCAGCGTTACCTGTTCGCGGTCAATGAAAACGGCCCGGGGCAAAAAGACGTGGTCGGCAAGGTCAGCAGCTTTGCGATCGACTCGAAAACGCGTCAGATCACGCCGATCAATCAGGTTCAAAGCCGTGGTGAAGAACCGACGCACTCCAGCCTCAGCTACGACGGCCGCTATCTGTTTGTTGCCAACTACGCAGTGAACCCTGACCCGGGCGGCGCGCTGACAGTGGTCCCGGTAGGCAAGGACGGCACGTTGAGTGAGGCCGTTCAGGTCTTGCCATTGGGGCCCGGAAGCAAGGTCAACAGTGAGCGGCAACTGTCATCACATGTGCATCTGGCCGTGCCGACCCCGGACAACAAGTACGTGGTGAGTGCCGATCTGGGCGCCGACAAGCTGTTTGTGTATCGCTACGACGCGAGTCAGGCCAAGCCACTGCAGCCAGCCAAAGTGCCGACCGTGCAGTTGCCAGGCGGCTCGGGGCCACGTCATACCCTCTTCAGCAGTGACGGCAAACACGCTTGGCTGGTGCTGGAAATGACGGCCCAGGTTGCTGTATTTGATTACCACGACGGCGGCTTCAAGCAGACCCAACTGGTCGACATGAAGAACAAAGGTGTGGAGGAGAAAAACGGTGGTGGTGCCTTGCACACCTCACCGGATGGCAAGTTTCTGTACGTGACCAATCGGGGTGACGCGAACCAGGTCGTGGTTTTCCGGATCGATCAGGCCAGCGGCAAGCTGGAAGAAATTCAGCGTCGTTCCCTTGAAGGCAAGGAGCCTCGCGAGTTCGCTTTTGATCCGACCGGCAAGTTTATGCTGTTCGCTAATCAGAAGAGCAATCAGATCGTGACCGTGCGCCGTGATCCGCAAAGCGGAATGATCGGTGACACGGTGCAGAAATTTGATGCAGATTCACCGTCTTACTTACGTTTTCTGACCGACAAGTAGGTCAATTCGGCTCCAGCCCCCAAAATACAAGGGCTGGAGCCGTTATCATTCTTGATGATATGGGTTAGTGCTACAAAAGATTTCTGCTGAACCACCCTCGGGCGTAAGTTTGAGTCACGGCCAAGACGGCCAACACTTCAAGCAAACGTACAAACAGACAACGAGGGGTGACCGACATGAACTTCAATATTTTCTCCATCATCGCTGCATCGGCTATTTCGGCAAGCGTCGTGCTTCCGGCCAGCGCCAGTGTCGACGTCACTGATAAAAAAGCTTACGCCTATACCGTGAAATACCTGCAACAGAGCGCCAATTTCTACGCCGCGCTGGACCACAAAACTCCCCAGTAAATCATTAGCCGTCACGCTTTCGCGAGCATGTTCGCCCACACAGGTCCCTGCGACTTACTGCCCACTGCGCGGCAGGCCATGCACGGAATGTCAGGTGAGCCTGTTCGCGAAAGCACTGACGGCGGTGGTGCATTCAAGATCGGACGCAGAGCGTCCAGAGCGGCATGCCGACGTGGAGCGTCGCACGATAGTCATAGTTGAGATTATCGTTCCCTACGCTCCAGCGTGGGAATGCCGTTCGTGACGCTCTGCGTCACAGCTTTCTCAGTTACCCACCTCGATCGTACTCAACCCATTGCCCTGACGACGCACTCTGATCTGCACCGGAATTCGCTCATGCATTTCCTGTACGTGAGAGATAACGCCGACCTTGCGGCCCTGTGCCTGCAAGCCGTCCAGTGCGTCCATGGCAAGTTGCAGTGATTCCGGGTCGAGGCTGCCGAAGCCTTCGTCGATGAACAGTGATTCGATACGCAGCGTACTGGAGGCCATCGACGCCAGGCCGAGCGCCAACGCCAGCGAGACCAGAAAGGTTTCCCCGCCCGACAGCGAATGCACCGAGCGCAGTTCATCGCCCATTTCGGTGTCCATCACCAGCAGGCCGAGCATGCTGCCGCCGCGTTTCAAGCGGTAGCGGCGCACCAGTTGCTTGAGTTGCGCATTGGCGTGATGCACCAGCAGGTCGAGGTTGTAGGCCTGAGCGATCTTGCGGAATTTGTCACCTTCAGCTGAACCGATCAGTGACGCCAGGCGTGCCCAGCGCAGGTATTCGCTGTTGGCATCGGCGATACGCGTCTGCAGCTCGCTGTTGGCGTTGCGGCGGCGCTGATCTTCGCTGAGTTCAGCGCGCAGTTCGGCGCACTGCTGCTCACTCTGCGCCAGTTGCTCTTGAGCCGTTTGCAGGTCGGCGGTCAGTTGCTGCTCGTCGTTCAGGTCGCTGTGCTGCGCCTGATGCTGTTGCAGGCGCTGATCCCGTTCCTGCAGCAATACTTTCGTCTGCTCCAGGTTCTTCTCGGTCGCCTGCAATTGCTGGCGCAGTCGATCGACGTGTGCGTCATCGTAGGTCAGCAGCGTGTCGAGCGCGGCATCGTCCAGCTCCGGGTGCTGACTGCGCCATTCACTGATCTGCACGTCGAGTTCGGCCAACTCTTGCTGTATGGCGTGCTGCTGTTGCTGGCCGGACTTGAGTTCGCCAGCCAGCTGAATCAACTGGCTGTGAATTTGCTGCAGGGCCTCGGCGGCCGAGCTTTCGGTTTGCCTGGCCTGCTCAATGGCGTTCTCCAGCGCCTGCTGCCATTGCTCGGCCGTGGCATGCTCGCCCAGCAGGCCGGTCAGTGCCTGCTGGCTGGCCTGTTGCTGCGCGTCGAGCCGGGTGACTTCAAGCGCCAGTTCGCTCTGACGTTGCAGGCGCGCCTGCTGCTCGATTTGCTGCTTTTCGATGTTCTGCTGGCGTTCGCGCTGTTCCTGCTGCTCTTCAGTCTGTTGCTCAAGCTGGTCCAGACGCTGGGTGATTTGCTGTTCAAGCTGCATCACCGTAGCCGATGCGTCGCTGCGCAGGCCTTCAAGCACCTGCGGCGAGACCAGCGGTGTGAACGCCGTCAGTTCTTCTTCCAGGCGCTGTTGATCGGCGTCCAGTTGCTTGAGTTGCTCGGCAACATGGCGCGCAGCGGTCTGGCTGGCATCGGTTGCGGCCTGGAGCTGTTGCTGCAAACGGGCCGCGTCTTTCTGCAAGGTCAGCAAAGCCTGCTGACGCTGCTCGTCACGGGCGATGACTTCGTTCAACTGGCTCAGTTGCTGGCTCAGCCACCCGTCGCGTTTATCGGCGTCGCGGTCCAGCAATTGAGCGGCGAGGGGATGGGCTTCAAGATCGGGCGCCAATGCCTGATGACGCTCAATGAGCTGCTCGTGCTGGCGCAGCAGTTCTTTCTGGCGGGCGATCACGCCACCCACCTGTTCACGCAACTGATTGCGCTGCTCGGTCAGCAGGTCTACCGCCTTCTGCGCGCTGGCCTGCTCGTTGTCGTCATGCTGTGTGAGGCTTTCAAGCAACGCTTCGGGCTGATGCCACGGATGTTCGACGCTGCCGCAGACCGGGCAGGGCTGGTCGTCCTGCAACTGCACGCGCAGTTCTTCTACACTGGCGCTGCGGGCCAGACGCTGGCGTTCCAGCAGTTGCCGGGTGACCGTCAGGGTCTGCTCGGCGACGGTCAGTTCGTCACGAACCCGCAGGCCTTCGCTGTTGAGCTGTTCGCGTTGCTGCTGAGCATTTTGCTGTTGCCGGGTCAGTTCAGACAGCTGACGGTCGACGTCCTGCTGGCTGGCCCACAGGCGAGTCAGTTCCTCAAACGCGCGTTGCTGTTTACGGTTGTCCTGCAACAGGCTGCCAAGAATCTGCACCTGCTCGGTCACAGCCTCGACTTCGCAGTCGGCTTCGCGATAGAGCAATTCCAGCGCGCTGCGCTGCTCGCCCAACTGCTGGTCGGCGACGCCAGCGCGTTGTTGCAGCGCTGGCAGTTCACTGTGCCCGTGTTTGAGGCGGTTGGCGATCAGCGTCAGGGATTTCAGGCGGTCGCGCCAGGCGTTCCAGGCCTGAGCCAGCGGGGCCAGCTCGCCGCTGCGTTGCAGTTGTTCGGCAATCCGTTCAAGGCGCTGCGCAACCTGTTGCTGCTGGTCGAGCAGGGTTTGCAGGCTGGCCTGACCTTCAGCACACAACTGCCCGGTGTGCTGATGCAGGTCGCGGGCCTTGTTCAGTTCCTGGGCCAGGTGATTGAGGGTGTTCTGGGCATCAAACGCCTGTTGCAGCAGCGGTTTGGCGCTGCCGTGTTGCTGCTGCGCGTCCAGCAGGCTGGTGTGCGCCTGAGCGCGGCGGGTTTCCAGCTGTTGTTGCTGGCCCTGCAGCGAGGTGTGTTGAGCCTGATGCTGACGAATCTGCTCGGCCAGCGGGTCGAGCTGGACGTTCAAGGTGGTCCGGCGGGCAAAGCGATGGCGTTGCGGGCTCAGACGCTCCAGTTGGCCGAGAGTTTGCCGCTCGCCGCTTTGCTGGTCCCAGGTCTGTTGCGCACTGTTCAGCGCCTCCTGTGCGGCGAGCTGTTCGTCGCGCAGACGATGCAGCTCGATCAGCCATTGCTGCTTGAGTTCCAGCTGCCGCTGTTGTGCTTGATGGGCCTTGAGGTGTTGCTGTGCGTCGCTGAAGCGCTGTTCCAGCTCGGCCAGTTGCTCCGGGCCCAGCGGGACGATGTTGCTGGCCTGGGCGGTGAGGGTTTTCAGCGCTTCTTCGGCTTCCTTGCTCTTGCTGTAGGCGCGCCGGCCCAACTGGCTGTAGATCGCAGTGTTGGTCAGCTTTTCCAGCAGTTCGCTGCGCTCCTTGTCGTCAGCCTTTAGAAAGGCACTGAACTCGCTCTGGGCGAGCATCACGGCGCGGGTGAACTGCTCGAAATTCAAGCCCAGACGGCTTTCTATCAGTTGCTCGAATTCTCGCTTGCTCTGGTTGCTGAGGATTTGCTCGCTGTCCAGATCGGTGAGCGTCTGGCGGCTGGCCTGTAGCTTCTTGGTGGCGTTGTCCCGTGCGCGATTGGTTTCCCAGCGGGCCCGATAGCGACGCTGATCGATACCGATGAAATCCACCTCGGCGTAACCACTTCCGGTGCCACGGCGCAGCAGGGTGCGTGGGTCACTGGTGGTGATGTCGCCATCGATATCAGGGACCTTGGACTGACCGATATTGCTCAGCCGTGGAATGGCCCCGAACAGCGCCAGGCACAGGGCATCGAGCAGGGTGCTTTTGCCCGCGCCGGTAGGCCCGGTAATCGCGAACAAGCCGGCACTGGCCAGCGGTTCAGCGGTGAAATCGATTTCAAACGGCCCGGCCAGCGAGGCCAGGTTTTTCAGGCGAATGGCAAGAATCTTCATGGCTGTTCGCTCTCCTGCTGAACTTCGCGCAGCAGCGTGGCGAAATCGGTCAGGGTCTGTTCGTCCACCTCGCTGCCGAAGTTGTCCTGCCAGGCACGGCTGAACAATTCCTGTGGGGTGAGCTGGTCCAGTTCGATCAGCCCGGCCTCGCCATCGCTGCCATCGGCGCTGCCGTTGCCGGCGTATTCGGCACCGATGCGCACCAGCCGTACGGCCTTGCCTTGCAATGCGGTTTCGATCTGGTTGCGCAGGTCCGGTTGCGGCTCATCCAGACGCACGCGCACTTCCAGCCACGGCTGGCGGTCCGGGTCGGCGAGCAGGTCGATGTCCGGCAGTGCCTTGAGCTGCACCAGCAGATCAGCCAATGGTGCAGGCCCGAGGCGTTGCAGGTTGACGGCGCGCGGGATCAGGCAGGGTTCGACGCTGGTCAGCGTGTCGCCGTCGCAATTGATCTCGAGAATCTGGTGCTGGTAGCCGATTTCCGAAAAGGACAGCGGGATCGGCGAGCCGCTGTAGCGAATGCGCTCTTCGCCATTGACCCGCTGCGGCTTGTGCAGATGGCCGAGGGCGACGTAGGTGATGCTCGGCCCGAACAGGCTGGCGGGCAGGGCTTCGGCGTTGCCGATGATCAGGCTGCGTTCGGAGTCTTCCGAGACCGAGCCGCCCGCCATGTGTGCGTGGCTGATGGCGATCAGTGCCTGGCCTGGCTGGCGCTTGAGATTGGCTGCTTCGATCAGCAGTTCATGCACCCGGCCAATGCCGCGCAGGTAGTCATCACCCAGGGTCGGGCCGGTGACTTCGGCGGGGCGCAGGAAGGGCAGCGCCAGGCACCAGGCCTTGATGTCGCCATTGGCATCCGGCAACGGCAGCAGCAGACGTTCGGCATCCAGCACGCCGTCGTTCAGCCACATCACCCTGCCCAGCGCATGGGTGCGCAGACGGCGCATCAGCGGCGCAGGCAGTTCGATGCGCGACCCGGAGTCATGGTTGCCGGCAATCATCACGATGGTCAGCAGCGGCTGTTGCTCATGGGCGTTGACGATGAAGTCGTACAGCCGTTCCTGGGCTTTGACCGGCGGGTTGACGGTGTCGAAGATATCGCCTGCGATCAACAGCACATCAGGCTGTCGTTCGCCCAGACGGGCCAGCAGCCAGGTCAGAAAGCAGGCGTGTTCGAAGTCTCGTTCCTGACCATGCAGGTTCTGACCCAAATGCCAGTCGGAGGTGTGAAACAGACGCATTGGTTTACCTTGTCGTGTAAGGGTAGTGCCTGCGCTGCATCCTCACTTGGGATACAGCGGCGGCAACCCGGCATCGCCTGCCGGGTCCTGAATATGTTCGGCGGCCGGCAGTTTGCGCACGGCGCGCCAGAGGTCTTCGCCCAGCCACAGCTTGCCGGTTTCGCTATAAAGCGCACCGTTCAGGCCGTCCAGCGCATCAGACAGCGGCACGAAGCGCGCTGCCATTTCGGCCAGGGTTTCCGGCTGTTGACGGGCCCAGGCGTCGAGTGCCTGACGGGTCCCTTGGGGGTCGTTGGCCAGGCAGGCGCGCTTGAGATCATCCAGCACGGTACGCGGGCTCGGCCCGGCCTGCACGGTCCGGGCGATTGCCGGTTGGCCACGCGCCCGCCACCACAGCGCAAGGCCCAGCAGGGTGGTGCAGACAAACAGCAACGTGCTCAATTGCCAAGGCCAGACCGGCGGGCCGATCACGGTCACACCGCCTTGGTCATTGCTCACCGGTGTGTCCACCGCAAGCCCGGGGTTGTTGCTGATCTGCAGAGTACGCGCCGGCAGGCTGGTGTGTTCCAGGTAGTCTTCGCGGGTGTTCCACCAGGTTACTTCGACGGCGGGCAGTTCGATTGCCCCGGCACGACCGGGCACCAGTGCCTCGCGCTCTTCGCGGGTGCCGATCAGGCCCCGTTCGCTGGGCAGGTTGCGCAATTGTGGCTGATCAGGATAACGCCGCAGGCTCGGCACTTCGGTGGGCGGCAGCGGCGGCAATTGCGCACCGGCCAGCCCCTCGGCCTTGAGGGTTATGGTGCGGGTCAATGAATCGCCGACCTGAGTGGTACCCGGCTCCGGGCTCCAGTTTTCTTCGAGGCTGATGCTGCGCGCCGGCAACCAGGCGACGTCGGCCGGGTAGTTGGCAGGTTTGGGTTTGACGGTCAGCGGTACTTCGGCGGACTTGACCCGTACTGATTTGCCCGGTTGCGGGCCGAACGGATTGGCCTCCTGGCCCTGCGCGCCTTCGGCAGGCGCTTGCACCAGCGTTGCACTGAAAACCTGCGACGGGATGGTAAGCACGCCGCTTTGCTGTGGGTAAATCGCGTAGCGTGTCTCTATCACGCCGTGGCGCACGCCATTGATGAGCTTTTCGTAGGTGCGCGCGTCGCCGAGTTTTTCGACCCGTGCATCCGGCACTTGCAAGGGGCTCAGGCTGCTGTCGTCGAACAACGACACCGAGTGATAGACGCGCAGGGTCAGCACTGCCTGAGCCTGAACATAGACGCTGTCCTGATCAAGGCTCGCTTCGATGAAGATCGACGCCAGGTGGCTGGTCGGCTCCTTGGTTTCGCTCTGCATGACCTGCAAGGTCAGGGGCTGGCTTTTAAGTTCACCCAACTGCAACGACGGGATGAGCACGCTACCGGTTTCACGCGGCAGCAACGTGACGATCCAGCGCGTGGTGGCCTGACTGCTTCCGTCGAGTGTCTTCAGGCTGTTGAGCTGGCGGGTGTCACGCACCTCGAAACTGGCCTCCAGTGAGCTCATGTCGGGTTTGCCGAACTGCGTGACGTCGTCGGTTTCCAGCGTCAGCTCGACAGTTTCACCAGCATTCAGGCGGGTGCGGTCAACGCTCGCCGTCAGTTGCGCAGCCTGCAACGACAAAGCCATCAGGCTGAGCAGCAGGCCGGTCAATAAGGTGTACACGCGACTCATCGGGTCTTTTCCTGATGTTGCTGTTCGTAGCGGAATTTGCGCCTCAGCAGTTCGCCCGGATCATCCGGAATCTGCCTCAGCCACTGCTCCAGCTCCTGACGCCGCTCGCCGGTGATCGGGCTGTCGGCGCCCGGAGTCGGCGGGCGAGTGGTGTGTTCGTCGTCCATCGCCGAGCCGGATGCCGCCTGGCCGCTGGTATCCGGCGGCAGGCTTTCACTGGTGCCGGGCTGGTCGGTTCGGGACGGGGTTTCATCGGCGGGCGATGCGCTGCTGTTCGGGTCCTGTGAGGCTTGCTGGCCTTCTTCGCCCTGATCGGCCTTGTTTTGCTCGTCCTGCGCAGGCTTTTGCACCTTGGCCTGATCCAGCACACCTTGCACCAGCGCCCGATTGGCTTGCGCGGCAGGAAACTCCGGCTGGCGGTCCAGCGCCTGTTCGTAGGCATCCAGTGCAGCTTCCAGCTCGCCACTGCGCGCCAGAGCATTGCCACGATTGTAGTGGTCTGTCGCGCTGTTGCCCTGGGCAAACTGCTGGGCGGCGCTGGCGTAGTCCTGCGCCTCGTACAGCGCTACGCCTTTCCAGCGTACATCGTCAAAGCGCTGCGCAGCCTCGGCTGGTCGATGCTGTTCCAGCAGCCGCTGGCCCTGTTGATCGGGGCGCAGCCACAGGTCCTGAAACTCGAACGCCTGGCTGTTCTGCGGAAACATGAACAGCAGCGGCAGACAGAACAACCAGCCGCGCCGGCCCGCCAGCGCGGCGATCAGTAACAGCGGCAACAGCAACCAGTGACCCTGATCGGCCCAGGTATCGAGTTGCACCAGCTGCCCGTCGCTGCGCACGTGCTGAGGGCTGGCCAACAGCCCGAGGCTGCGCAGGTCTTCTTCATCGCCGCGTGCCTGACGGTAGCTGCCGCCGACCTGATCGGCGAAGTCGTTGAGGCTGGCGCTGTCCAGACGTGGCACCAGAATCGCGCCCTGATCGTCCTTGAGCAGGCTGCCGTTTTCCTGGGTCACCGGCGCGCCTTCGGCTGTGCCGATGCCGAGGATCAGCAACGGCGGCGACTGGCCGCGCAAGGCTTCGCGAATGCCCTGGCGCTCCTGCTCACTCAGCGACGAGGTGAGCAGCAGAATTCTTCCCTGACCCAGCGCGCCTTGCTTGAGCAGGGTCAGCGCCTTGTGTACCGCCAGGTCGGCGCGCTGGCCGGTCATGGGCATGATTGACGGCCTGATGGCATCAAGCAGGTTATGGCTGGTGACCAGGTCGTCGGACAGCGGCACCAGCGTGTGCGCGCTGCCTGCGTAGACAACAATGGCGGTTTGCGCGTCGCTGCGTTTCTGCAACAGGTCCAGCAGTTTGCGCCGGGCCTGTTCAAGGCGCGTCGGAGGCGTGTCGGTGGCGAGCATCTGCGGGGTCAGCTCGAGTATCACCACCAGCGGATTGACCGGCTTCTGGCTGATTTGCTCGACACGCTGCCAGCTCGGCCCGAGCAGGGCGAGCAGTGCCAGCAACCAGGCCAGCCCCAACGCAAGCCACGGCAATTTGCTGTTGCTGCCTCGCCCGCCATTGAGCAACACGGCATGAAAGTGCGTGGGCAGCAGCATTTGCCAGCGCCCGGCACGTTTCTGCCGATGCCAGAGCCGCCAGATCAGCAGCGCCAGCAATGGCAGAATCAACAACCATTGGGGGCGGAACCAGTGCGGCCAGAGCGCGGCGATCATCGCGACCTCCGCAAGCGATTGAAGCGCTCGCGCCATTGAATGGAGCGGGCAAGTGTCAGCAGCCGTTGCAGGGCATTGTTGGGCCACAGTTCGCGCAATACCAGCAGCACACTCAGCAGCAGGGCGCTCGCCAGCGGCCATTGATAAAGCGTCTGCGCCGGGCGCGCCTGGGTGGGTTGCTGGGCAACCGGCTCCAGCGCATCGAGGGTGACGCGGATCTTTTCCAGCTGGTCGCCGTCGCGCGCGCGGAAATACTGGCCGCCACTGATGCTGGCGATTTCCTTGAGGGTCGGTTCGTCCAGGTCAAGGCTCGGGTTCAGGCCCAGCGCGCTTTGCAGGGCGTCTTTGTCGGGGTCCGAGCCGATGCCGATGGGGTAGATTTTCACACCTTCGTCGGCGGCCAGCCGTGCGGCGGTAATCGGATCGATCTGCCCTGCGTTGTTGGCGCCATCGGTGACCAGCACCAGCACACGGCTATTGGCCGGGCGCAGACGCAGGCGTTTCAGGGCCAGGCCGATAGCATCGCCAACGGCGGTATTCTTGCCTGCAATGCCTATTTTCGCTTCGTCGAGCCATACCCGCACGGTGCGTCGGTCATAGGTCAGCGGCGCTTGAACAAATGCCTGCGTGCCGAACAGGATCAAGCCTACCCGGTCGCCCTTGCGGCCTTCCAGAAAGTCGCCAAGCAGTTGCTGGACCAGCACCAGTCGGCTGACTTCATCGCTTTTCCACTGCATGTCGGGGTAGTCCATCGACCCGGACACATCGATCGCCACCAGCAGGTCGCGGCCGCTGGCGGCCACTGGCAAGGGTTCGCCCAGCCATTGTGGGCGCGCAGTTGCAGTCAGCAGCAACAGCCAGATCAGCAGAAACGGCGCACGCTGGCGCCAGACCGGCAGATTGGCCTTGGCACGGCGTCCGCTCAGCCCTTCGAGTTCACCAAGAAAGCTGACCTTGAGCGCCGGTTCGCCACTGTCAGCCGCAGGCAGCAGGGTGCGCATCAGCCACGGCAGCGGTAGCAGGGCGAACACCCAGGGCCAGACGAATTCAAACATGTTTGCGAATCCACGTATCGACCGCCTGGGTCAGCCCGGTGATGGCCTTGTCATCCAGCTTGCACTCGGGTTTGTAAGCGCCTTCGACCAGAATCATCCAGCGCGTCAGGCCAGCGGCCGGGCAGCGATTGTCGAGGAACGCCAGCCACTTGCGGCCATTGAGGGTGTGGCTCTGGCTGTGCGGGTAGTGATTGCGACACAGGCGCTTGAGCAGCCCGTTGATCTGTTGCAGCCAGGCACCGGCGGGCGCGCCGTCATAGGGTTTGGGCAGGCTGGCCAGCTCCGCGAGGGCCGCGACGCGAACCGGGTCCAGTGGTTGCTCGCTGCGCACCTTGCCAGCCTTGACCGGCAGCAGTCGGCGCAAGCGCCACAGGCCCCAGCCCGCAGCGGGGATCAGCAACAGCAGCGCCCACCAGCCCGGCGCGAGCGGCCACAAGCCGACAGCGTCGGGGGCGATCAGCGGTTGCAGTTGATCCAGCGGGTTCATTTGCGTTTTACCGGACGCTGGGCGTTGAGGTATTCACGCAGTTGCTCGACCAGTTCGCTTTGCGTGCTCAGAGGCATGAGTAATACGCGCAGCTTTTGCGCGAGCAATTCCCAGCGGGCAGAGCGGTCTTCGCCCTGTTGCCGATAGGCGCGGCGCAACTCGGGGTTGAGGGTGTCGAGTTCCAGTTGTGCGCCGCGCTCGGCAAAACGCAACAGGCCTGCGGCAGGCAGGGCGCGGTCCAGCGGGTCGGACAACGGCAGCAACAGCAGGTCGCTGTGGCGTGAGAGCAGGCTCAACTGTTGTTCGGCAACATCGGACAGCGCGCGCTCATCACACAGCACGATCACCAGGCTGCCGGGGCGCAGCACTTCGCGGGCGCGCCGCAATGCAGTACCGAAGGCATCGCGGTCTGCGGGGATTTCCGTGTGCAGCGACTGATTGACCCGCACCAGACGGTTGAGCAGTTGCAACAGGCTCTGCTTGCTGCGTCGTGGCTTGATTTCGTAGTGTTCGTTATCGCCGAACACCAGCCCGCCGACCCGGTCGTTGTGCTCCAGCGCGGCCCAGCCGATCAGCGCGGCCGCCTGAGCCGCGAGCACCGACTTGAACATCAGGCCGGAGCCGAAAAACAAGCGGCGGCTTTGTTCCACCAGAATGAAAATCGGCCGTTCGCGCTCTTCATGAAACAGTTTGGTGTGCGGTTCCTGGGTACGGGCGGTGACGCGCCAGTCGATGCTGCGCACGTCATCGCCCGCCTGATAGACGCGCACCTGATCAAAGTCCACACCCCGCCCGCGCAGCTTGGAATGGTGCAAGCCGATCAACGGGCTGCGTCGGCTCGGCGTGGAAAACAGCTGCACTTCCCGCACCCGATGACGCATCTCGATCAGCTCGCTGAGGCTGACACGAATGCCCGGCTGGGGGATCAGGTAGGGTTGCATGGAGTCAGGCGACGGCCACGACGTCGAGGATGCGCTGAATCACGCGATCCTGATCGATACCGGCGGCTTCGGCCTCGAACGACAGGATGATGCGGTGGCGCAGCACGTCGAACAGCACCGCCTGAATGTCCTCGGGGCTGACGAAGTCGCGTCCGGCCAGCCAGGCGTGAGCGCGGGCGCAGCGGTCCAGCGAGATGGAGCCACGCGGGCTGGCGCCGTAGGCAATCCATTCGGCCAGCTCAGGGTCGAACTTGGCCGGGGTGCGGGTGGCCATGACCAGTTGCACCAGGTATTCCTCGACCGCATCGGCCATGTACAGGCCAAGGATTTCCTTGCGTGCAGCGAAGATCGCCTGCTGGCTGACACGGCGCTCAGGCTTGGTCTCGCCATTGAGGGCTTCGCCACGCGCCTGCTGCAAGATCTTGCGTTCGACGGCGGCATCCGGGAAGCCGATTTTGACGTGCATCAGAAAACGGTCGAGCTGGGCTTCGGGCAGCGGGTAGGTGCCTTCCTGCTCGATGGGGTTCTGGGTCGCCATGACCAGAAACAGCGGCGACAGGTCGTAGGTGCTGCGCCCGACACTGACCTGGCGTTCAGCCATGGCCTCAAGCAGCGCCGACTGGACCTTGGCCGGAGCCCGGTTGATTTCGTCGGCCAGCACCAGGTTGTGGAAGATTGGCCCTTGCTGGAACACGAAGCTGCCGGTTTCCGGGCGATAGATTTCTGTGCCGGTAATGTCGGCAGGCAGCAGGTCGGGGGTGAACTGAATGCGGTGGAACTGCGCTTCAATGCCTTCTGCCAGTTCCTTGATGGCCTTGGTCTTGGCCAGACCCGGTGCGCCTTCGACCAGCATGTGGCCGTCGGCGAGCAGGGCGATAAGCAAGCGTTCGATCAGCTTTTCCTGGCCAAGGATCTGCGTTGAAAGAAATGTTCGCAGCGCAATCAGCGCTTCACGATGTTCCATCGGTGACGATTCCTGGCAGGGTTATCAGCTGTGTCGGGTGACCGCTGAGCTGGGGGCGTTACTTTAATCCATCCGGGTCGTTATCCACTAACGACTGGAGGGTTTTTTATTGCATTTAGAGACGGATACCTCACTTATCCGAGAATTGTGCTACATGTTGCCGTCGGCAATTATGTATGACTTGAGGCGCAGGCCTTGAGCACTGCTCACGGCAGGCGGTAGAAACTCGCGGCGTTGTCCCACATTGCACGCTGTGCGTCTTTCTCACCCAGCGCGTCGATCAGCAACTCGATATCGTCTGCCTGGAAAGGGCGCGGCGCGCGGGTCGATGGCAGGTCGGTGCCGAACATCAGCGCATTCGGGTTGGCAGCATTGATGTCCCTGAGTGCTTCGCGTACCGGAAAGTCCACACGGCCAAAGCCGCAGGCCTTGATGCGTACACCACGTTCCGCGAGGCGCAGCAACACCGGCAGGCCCTCTGCGCTCAATCCCAGATGATCAATGCTGATCGCCGGCAATTTGTGCAGGCGGGTTTCAATGTCAGCCAGCTCTCGTGAATCGATGTACAGCTCCGAATGCCAGCCCACACGCTCATGCACACGCAGCGCGAGGGCTTCCAGTTGGTCGAGTTGCTCCGAGCCGCCACGCTTGAGGTTGAAGCGCAGGGCACGAACGCCCGCTGCATTCAGGGTGTCCAGTTCGGCATCGGTAACGCTGGCGGGCAACTGAGTCACGCCCACGAAACCCGGCCCCAGCAGGCGCAGGGCCTCCAGCAGGTAGCCCTGATCAAAACCCTGGAAAGAACCGGACACAATCGCGCCACCTTGAACGCCTAGCGGCTTGACGATTGCCAGATAGTCGCTGACGCCGAACGGTTCCGGCAGGTAGCCGTTATTGGCGATCAGCGGGAAGTGCGGGTCGATGATGTGGCAGTGGGCGTCGAAAATACGGGTCATGGCAGGCTCCCTGGTGGCGAAGCCATCACTCTACCGGGTTTTGCCCTTCAATCGACGCTGTTGACGTACTCATCCACGTTGGTCGTGATGATGTGCAACGTCCTGTGGACCTCCGCCAGCTCGTCCGCGTTTGTGCTGTGGATGATTTCAAATTGCTCATGGCCCTTGAGTTGCGCAGCATCTGCCGGGTCGATTTGCACCAGCAGACGCTGGGCATCCAGGGTGACTTTCAGGCTGGAGACGGTGTGCGACGTGTCATCGCCGACGGTGATTTCCACTTCGTTTTCATCCGGGAAACGGGTCAGGGAAAACAGGTCGCCGCCTTCTCCGTGGCAGCACAGCAGCGCCATGTTGTCGTATTCGTCGTCGCAGGCATTGACGATAAGGGCGGCGGTCTTGATTTGCATAAAGTTTCCAGTGCGGTTGGGATGCGTGGGGTGGATTTTGCCAGCACCGGGCATAAATTGTCGGCCGGTATTGGCACCATGGTGCGGATTTTAGCGTGACCTGATGACCGAATATGTCGCAGCTTCGTAAGTAGTGCGCGGCCAGCTCTCGTTAAGCTGCATGGCAGACGAGTGGTGTAGGGTGTCTGTCCTGCGTACCGGTTTTTTTCATCCCGGCATTCAAATGTGATTACCCTGACACAGCGGGCGTTAGTACTTTAGCTTTACACTCGACGGGGTCGTGCCCACACAGTTGAACGTGAGGGCACCCCGGTCGCAACACCTTCTTCAAGCCTCCCCAATAAAAGCCAAAGCGGAGTACCACAGATGGCGTTCTTCACCGCAGCCAGCAAGTCCGACTTCCAGCATCAACTGCAAGCGGCACTGGCTCAGCACATCAGCGAACAGGCACTGCCACAAGTGGCGCTGTTTGCCGAGCAATTCTTCGGCATCATTTCCCTCGACGAACTCACCCAGCGGCGTCTGTCCGACCTGGCAGGCTGCACCTTGTCCGCGTGGCGTCTGCTGGAGCGTTTCGAACACGCTCACCCGCAGGTGCGCGTCTACAACCCTGATTACGAGCGCCACGGCTGGCAGTCGACTCATACTGCCGTCGAAGTGCTGCATCACGACCTGCCGTTTCTGGTCGACTCCGTGCGCACCGAGTTGAACCGTCGTGGTTACAGCATCCACACCTTGCAGACCACCGTGTTGAGCGTGCGCCGCGGCGCGAACGGCGAGTTGCTGGAGCTGCTGCCCAAGGGCGCCACCGGCGAAGACGTGCTGCAGGAATCGCTGATGTACCTGGAGATCGACCGCTGCGCCAGTGCCAGCGAGTTGAACGTGCTGGCTCGCGAGCTGGAGCAGGTGCTCGGCGAGGTGCGGGTTGCGGTCGAAGATTTTGCGCCGATGAAAGCGCGTCTGCATGATCTGCTGGCGAGCATCGATGCCAACGAATCCAACACCGATGCGGAAGAAAAGGCCGAAATCAAGGTCTTCCTGCAATGGCTGGTGGACAACCACTTTACCTTTCTGGGTTACGAAGAGTTTGAAGTGCGCACTGACGCCAACGGCGGTCAGCTGGTGTACGACGAATCTTCGTTCCTGGGCCTGACCCGCCTGCTGCGTCCGGGGCTGAGCCACGAAGACCTGCACATCGAAGACTATGCAGTGAAATACCTGCAGGAGCCGGTGCTGCTGTCGTTCGCCAAGGCCGCGCATCCGAGCCGTGTCCACCGTCCGGCCTACCCGGACTACGTGTCGATCCGGCAGATCGACGCCTCGGGCAAGGTCATCAAGGAATGCCGCTTCATGGGCCTGTACACCTCGTCGGTGTACGGCGAGAGCGTGCGGCAGATCCCGTACATTCGCCGCAAGGTCGCAGAAGTCGAGCGTCGTTCCGGCTTCGATGCCAAGGCGCACCTGGGCAAGGAACTGGCGCAGGTCGTCGAAGTGCTGCCCCGCGACGACCTGTTCCAGACCCCGGTGGACGAGTTGTTCGCCACGGTCATGTCCATCGTGCAGATTCAGGAGCGCAACAAGATTCGCGTGTTCCTGCGCAAGGACCCGTACGGCCGTTTCTGCTACTGCCTGGCCTACGTGCCGCGTGACGTCTATTCCACCGAAGTGCGCCAGAAGATCCAGCAGGTGCTGATGGATCGCCTGAAAGCCAGCGACTGCGAGTTCTGGACGTTCTTCTCCGAATCGGTCCTGGCGCGTGTGCAGTTGATCCTGCGGGTAGACCCGAAGATCAACCTGGACATCGACGTTGCCCAGCTGGAAAACGAAGTCATTCAGGCCTGCCGCTCGTGGAAGGACGACTACGCCAGTCTGGTCGTGGAAAGCTTCGGCGAAGCGCAAGGCACCAACGTGCTGGCCGACTTCCCGAAAGGCTTCCCGGCCGGTTATCGCGAGCGCTTTGCGGCGCACTCGGCCGTGGTCGACATGCAGCACATGCTGAGCCTGAGCGAAACCAATCCACTGGTGATGAGCTTCTATCAGCCGCTGGCCGGTGATCGTCAGCAACTGCATTGCAAGCTGTATCACGCCGACACACCGCTGGCGCTGTCCGACGTGCTGCCGATTCTGGAAAACCTTGGCCTGCGCGTACTGGGCGAGTTCCCGTATCGCCTGCACCACGCCAATGGTCGCGAATTCTGGATTCATGACTTCGCCTTTACCTATGGCGAAGGCTTGAGCCTCGATATTCAACAGCTTAACGACACCTTGCAGGATGCGTTCGTGCACATCGTGCGCGGCGATGCCGAAAACGATGCCTTCAACCGTCTGGTGCTGACGGCCGGTCTGCCGTGGCGCGACGTGGCGCTGTTGCGTGCCTATGCGCGTTACTTGAAGCAGATTCGTCTGGGCTTTGATCTGGGTTACATCGCCACCACCCTGAACAACCACACCGACATCGCCCGCGAGCTGACGCGTCTGTTCAAGACCCGTTTCTACCTGGCGCGCAAACTGGGCTCCGATGATCTGGACGACAAGCAATTGCGTCTGGAGCAGGCGATTCTGACCGCACTGGACGACGTTCAGGTGCTCAACGAAGACCGCATCCTGCGTCGCTATCTGGACCTGATCAAGGCCACCCTGCGGACCAACTTCTATCAGGCTGACGCAAACGGGCAGAGCAAGAGCTACTTCAGCTTCAAGTTCAACCCGCGTCTGATTCCCGAGCTGCCAAAGCCGGTACCCAAGTTCGAGATCTTCGTGTATTCGCCGCGTGTCGAAGGCGTGCACCTGCGCTTCGGCAATGTAGCGCGTGGCGGCCTGCGCTGGTCGGACCGCGAAGAAGACTTCCGTACCGAAGTGCTCGGCCTGGTGAAAGCTCAACAGGTGAAAAACTCAGTCATCGTACCGGTCGGCGCCAAGGGCGGTTTCGTGCCGCGTCGTCTGCCAACCACTGGCAACCGCGACGAAGTGCAGGCAGAAGCAATCGCCTGCTACCGCATCTTTATTTCCGGCCTGCTGGACATCACCGACAACCTCAAGGAAGGCGTGCTGGTGCCACCGGTCAACGTGGTGCGCCACGACGACGATGACCCGTACCTGGTGGTCGCCGCCGACAAGGGCACCGCGACCTTCTCCGACATCGCCAACGGCATCGCTATCGAATACGGCTTCTGGCTGGGTGATGCGTTCGCCTCCGGCGGCTCGGCCGGTTACGACCACAAGAAGATGGGCATTACCGCCAAGGGCGCGTGGGTGGGCGTGCAGCGTCACTTCCGTGAGCGCGACATCAATGTGCAGCAGGACAGCATCAGCGTGATCGGCATCGGCGACATGGCCGGTGACGTTTTCGGCAACGGCCTGCTGATGTCCGACAAACTGCAACTGGTCGCAGCGTTCAACCACTTGCACATCTTCATCGATCCAAACCCGGAGCCGGCCAGCAGCTTTGCCGAGCGCGAGCGCCTGTTCAATCTGCCGCGCTCGTCGTGGACCGATTACGACACCAGCATCATGTCCGCTGGCGGCGGGATCTTCCCGCGCAGCCTCAAGAGCATCGCCATCACCGAACAGATGAAGGCACGCTTCGACATCAAGGCCGACAAGCTGACCCCGACCGAGCTGCTGCACGCGCTGCTCAAGGCGCCGGTTGATCTGTTGTGGAACGGCGGCATCGGTACGTACGTCAAGTCCAGCGAAGAGTCACATACCGATGTCGGCGACAAGGCCAACGACGCGCTGCGTGTCGACGGCAACGAGCTGCGCTGCAAGGTGGTGGGCGAGGGCGGCAACCTGGGCATGACTCAGTTGGGTCGTGTCGAGTTCGGCCTCAATGGCGGCGCAACCAACACCGACTTCATCGATAACGCCGGCGGCGTGGATTGCTCCGACCACGAAGTGAACATCAAGATCCTGCTCAACGAAGTGGTGCAGGCCGGTGACATGACCGAGAAGCAGCGCAACCAGCTGCTCGAAAGCATGACCGACGAAGTGGGTCATCTGGTGCTCGGCAACAACTACAAGCAGACCCAGGCACTGTCGCTGGCCGCACGCCGTGCGTACGAGCGGATTGCTGAATACAAGCGTCTGATGAACGACCTGGAAGCGCGTGGCAAGCTCGACCGCGCCATCGAGTTTTTGCCTGCCGAAGACCAGATTGCCGAGCGGGTTGCGGCCAAACAGGGCTTGAGCCGGGCCGAGCTGTCGGTGTTGATCTCCTACAGCAAGATCGACCTCAAGGAAGCGTTGCTGGAATCGCGTGTGCCGGATGACGATTATCTGACCCGCGACATGGAAACCGCATTCCCGCCGTCGCTGGGTGCCAGGTTCTCCACGGCCATGCGCAGCCACCGTCTGAAGCGGGAGATCGTCAGCACCCAGATCGCCAACGACCTGGTCAACCACATGGGCATCACCTTTGTGCAGCGCCTCAAGGAGTCGACCGGCATGAGTGCTGCGGCTGTGGCCGGTGCTTATGTGATCGTGCGAGACATCTTCCACCTGCCGCACTGGTTCCGTCAGATCGAGTCGCTGGACTACAAGGTTTCGGCTGAAATCCAGTTGGCGCTGATGGACGAGCTGATGCGTCTGGGGCGTCGTGCCACACGCTGGTTCCTGCGCAGCCGTCGCAACGAGCTGGATGCCGGTCGTGACGTGGCGCACTTCGGTCCGCATCTCGCTGCGTTGGGCCTCAAGCTTGATGAACTGCTGGAAGGTCCGACCCGCGAGATCTGGCAGACGCGTTATCAGGCTTATGTCGAAGCCGGCGTGCCGGAATTGCTGGCGCGCATGGTTGCCGGGACGACTCACCTGTACACACTATTGCCGATCATCGAAGCCTCCGACGTCACCGGGCAGAACGCTGCCGATGTGGCCAAGGCGTACTTCGCCGTAGGCAGCGCGCTGGACATCACCTGGTACTTGCAGCAGATCAGCAGCCTGCCGGTGGAAAACAACTGGCAAGCCCTGGCGCGTGAAGCGTTCCGTGACGATATCGACTGGCAACAGCGGGCGATCACCGTTTCTGTCCTGCAAATGGCTGACGGCCCGTCAGACATCGAAGCGCGTCTGGCCTTGTGGCTGGAGCAGCATTCGCTGATGGTCGAGCGCTGGCGCGCCATGCTGGTCGAGCTGCGTGCAGCCAGCGGCACGGACTACGCCATGTATGCCGTTGCCAACCGCGAACTGCTGGACCTGGCCATGAGCGGGCAGAGCCTCACGGTCTGATCCGCTTGTAACCGGTAGAGCCATAAAAAACCGCATCGAGAGATGCGGTTTTTTTTGTGGTGCGCCAAGCTGGTGACTTGCAAGTGCAAGTCCTCTACACACCCGGCAAGGGGAAGTGTTAGCCGGAGGCAAGGGTGTCGCGGGTGACTGCGAATCTGAAGGAAGCCCGAGGCAAAATGCCGGACTGACGAACAGGAGGCGGATGAGGCGGCACAGTGGGTAGGGCGACCACAATCGTCAAAGCCCGATACTTGCACGGAACGTTGTGACGTAGATCCGACAGGCGCAAGCAGGAAGGTCGCGCGAATCACCCTGGGAGATCTGCACGCTTGCCATTGTGCTACCGAGCGTCGAGAGGCGCCGGGATGAGCGTGCAGGAGTCAGCTGAAGCCTTAGTAAGTGACGAATAACCCCGTCATAAAGAGCTGAACAGGTTATGCCGCCAGTATGCCTTCACTCCATGTCTGGGGCGGTACTGTAAGCGCTTCGTCCATGATCATCTTGGCCGTGACGCTTCCTTTAGGGTGTGGTCTGGGTTCTACTTGGTGGCTGTCGGCTATAAAAGAGGTCGATGGTAATGAATAATCCTGCGTTGCTGCCTGCCTGAAAGCGTCCGGATGGCCGTGGAATCGGTGTCCGGATGGTCGTGGAATACGCCGGCTAACCCAGTGAATTCGGGGCTATGGGCACGCCTCGGGGACCATAACGTTTGACACTTACGGTTCTGGAGTGCCGGTTAAGGTCGGAAGGGGTCTGGTCGCCCCACACACTGTTTCAGACGAGCAATGACGTCAGGCGTCGTTTTGGTTGTGTCAATCCTGCCGATATCATCAAGATAGATGTCTATCGTACTTCCCCATTCAGGCGTGATGTCGATGCACCTCTGAAAACCCTTGTCGGTCCACCAATCGAACATCATGAAAAAGTCCTTGTCAGGGAATATGTAGCTGAACTCTACGGCTGAGCCGCCCCCTTTGGGCATGTCACCCTTATAGATTCGATGCTGCGTGTTCCAGATGTACCGAAATTCTTCCTTTCCTTCATGTGAAAAATTGACAGCTACGACCGGAGATGCCAAGTACCAAAATGCAATTGGGCAGATCAATAAGGCGCCAAGCACCCATCGGCCATATCTGAACTTAGCGTTATTCGCTTTTTTTTTCACTGGTGCCTTCCCCCCCCCCCCGTCCTTCTCGCGTTATTGCAATAAACTCAGTTGTTGCCGTCGTGCGGTAATGTTTCCGTAAGGAAGTCTCGGTTTGCATGGTGGCCGTGCTGATTGTCTTTTTTGTGTTGCTGGCAGGGCGCTTTAGGGCCGAAAGGGGTCAGATTCACCCACGCATTGCTTCAACCGGGCAATAACCTTAGGAGATGTTTTTTCGATATCGACCCTACCAGCCCTATCAAGGTAGATGTCTATCGTTGCCCAGCGCTTAGGTGTGATGTCGATGCATTTTCGTAAACATCTGTCGGTCCACCAAAAGAACACCATGAAGAAGTTCTCATCAGGAAATACATGACCAAACTCCGATGTCGCTTCCCCCGGTAGCATTCGCTGCCGTGTAATCTGGTCGTGAGTGTTCCAAATTAAGCGCAGTTCGTCCGTGGCTTCTTTAGGGTAGTGGACAATTACGCCGGGAGCAGCAAAATACCAAGCCACCAGCGGAGCTATCAATAGGAAAAGGAACAAGTAACAGACCTTAATTTTTTTCATTTGTGCTCAATAACACGTACTCTCCATTCTTGGGCGGCTGGTTGGGCACCTTAAGGCCGGAAAGGATCAGCGTCACCCTCACATCTTTTCAAGCGAGCAATAACGTCAGGGCCAGTTTTAGCAGTTTCGATGCGGCCTTTGCCATCGAGGTAGATGTCTATCACGCCGCCCCATTTTGGCGTAATTGCTATACACCTCCGCAGACTCTTTTCATTCCACCAATCAAAATTCATAAAGAATTTCTCATTGGGGAAAATATGCCCGGTATCGTATGTGCCCTGACCCGGTAGCATTCCTTCTTTATGGATGTTGTGCTGGGTGTTCCAGATCACACGAAGCTCGTTTGTAGCTTCTTTAGAATAATGGACACGAACAACTGGGGTCGCCACGTACCAGAACAGCGCTGGAACAACTATGAATGCCCCAATAAGATACCGGGCCTTAATATTTTTCACAGACATGGACACTGGCGCCATCTCCCCATTCTGACGGTGTGACAACGAGTACTTTGTCCATGATCATTCTTGCCGTGACGCCTCCGTTTGGATTCTCATAGAAGAGTTTAACGCCAATGCTAATAGAAATCCGATCCGGGACGTCATCCCATGCGCGCATCCCTTCTACGCCCTCAGTGGCATGAGGCCCTTTGAATCTCTGATCTTCTTTGGCTTCGAATATCTGCTCTCCCCACCGTCGTAATTGATCTGAAACAATCTGCTCGACACCTGCGCCGTCTAAAAGGACGCTCTCACTGAGCCCACCGGCCATGCCCACATAGCCGTAATGAATGTTGGACCAGATATCGTAGTAGTAGTCGTACTTGCCTTGCCTATGGCGATACCTGCCAAACTTCGCGTGGATCTTTGGTTTGTGGTCCCAATCACGACCTTGGCCTACTCGCTCAGTCCAAAGGATCATGGCTGCCGCCATGTTTGAAGCGCCGATAGCTTGAGGGCTGGTGTTCCCTATTTGGGCGTACCAAGGCAGGTCCATTTTTTTACGAGTCTCTTCCGCAACGTCATAGTTGAGCAGCTTATTCATCTTCAAGACGGAGGAATGGTGGATATTGTTGTTCATCTCGTCTGCGATGTAGGTCGCCAGCTTCTCCATCATGTTCGGATGCGTACAGCCTTCAGGTCCATCATTTGGTACATCTTCCTCTTCAGGTTTCTCATGGGCCGCATTTGGATTTACCAAAGCGTTCGCCGCCAAGGCTTTCTCCGTGAGCTTCGGGTCAGCCAACAAGGTCGCCATCTTCTCGTCGTCCACGGAACCGTCTGGTCGTAAGGCCCCCAGCGCCATGAAGTTAATAATGGTCGCGCCACCAGCGTCACCCATGACGAAGCCGCCACCAACATTATTGGAGCCCGTGATGATTGTCCCGCCGTGACTGGTTGGGCTTCCCAGGTGGGCCATAGGACGGCCATTCACTTGAATAGAGGGGAAACCTGAAGTGATGACCGCCCCGCAACCGCAGGTATCACCCACACGTGCTGCGCCCATGCCGTTGATGTTGACGTCACCGGATGCAGAAGCGATAGGCGTTGTACCGTGACCCGGCAATGGGCAGGCGTGCTTGTCGCCCAATCGAGCTGAAAAAATCATTGCAGGCCGTCCTTATGTCTTTGATCCGTAAACAATAACCAGCGTTTAGTTGACGCATGGGAGGCTATCGGAAGCGTGAAAGGCGGTCTGTAGGAGAAGTCTTGATTTTCGCGAAGTGCCCTGAGAATCTGATCGGGATGTCATCTATATTTCTGGCTGTGGTGGGTGACATCGTCGTAGTGGTAACAAATCTTAGTGCCTGAAAGGGTCTGGCCTGCCGGGGGGGGGCGGTGGTGTGAGAGGACGGCGGGTGTGAACCCGCCCCCTACTCGATTCTGCGTTTATAGGTCTCGGGCCGTCAATCAGGCCGCTGCAGACAAGTGCTCATAAAGAATCGTTGCGCCGACCACGATCAGCACGATACCGCCAACGATTTCAGCGCGCTTGCCGACTATCGTGCCGAGTACCCGTCCCAGCATTACGCCAATGGTGACCATTACGGTGGTGGCCAGGCCGATGGCCAGCGCAGCGACCATGATATTGACGTCGACAAACGCCAGGCCCACGCCGACCGCCAGTGCATCGATACTGGTGGCGAAGGCGGTGACTGCCAGAATCCAGAAAGAATGTGAGCCAGGTTTTTTCTGCTCTTCTTCGTCGTCATGCTTGAGGCCGTTGTAGATCATGTGCAGGCCTAGCACCAGCAGCAGCGTGAAGGCGATCCAGTGGTCCCAGCTCTCGGCGAAGCGCGCAGCCACCTGGCCGATGCCCCAGCCGATGACCGGGGTGATGGTTTCGATGGCACCGAATATCAGGCCGGTACGTAACGCTTCGATAAAGCGCGGTTTGTGCAGGCTTGCTCCTTTACCAAGGGCCGCAGCAAAGGCGTCCGTGGACATGGCAAGCGCAAGAAAGAGGAGGGAAATCGGGTTCACGGTTATATCCAGTCGGGCTATGAGTCAACGACGCAACCACACGCCCGACTTTAGGCATGGATGCATCGTTGGTCTCGCCAACCGGAAGGTGTTCGTACCACGGCATGCTGCCGAGAATGTTGATACGAACGCTCTGTGACCAGGGTCACGAGCAGGCTACTCCCCAACAAGGGCGGTCACTATAGCCATCCAAATGTGAAAAATATAGGTAAGCGCAGGCTTTTAATCCAAAAAAAAACCCATCACGAGGATGGGGTTCTTTTAACGCTTTGTGCGGTGATTACACTTGCAGTGCCGGGATGTTGGCGTTTGCAGCGGCTTCACGGAACTCGGCGATCTGATCGAAGCTCAGGTAGCGGTACACGTCCGCGGCCATTGTGTCGATCTGGTTGGCGTAGCCCATGTACTCTTCGACGGTCGGCAGACGACCCAGAATCGAAGCAACGGACGCCAGTTCGGCCGAAGCCAGGTAGACGTTCGCGCCGTCACCCAGACGGTTCGGGAAGTTACGGGTCGATGTCGAAACAACGGTGGAGTTCGGCTCGACGCGTGCCTGGTTACCCATGCACAGCGAGCAGCCCGGCATTTCCATGCGTGCGCCAGCTTTGCCGTAGATGCCGTAGTAGCCTTCTTCGGTCAACTGGTGAGCATCCATCTTGGTCGGCGGCGACAGCCACAGACGCGTCGGCAACTGGCCTTTGACCTGTTCCAGCAACTTGCCCGCAGCGCGGAAGTGGCCGATGTTGGTCATGCACGAACCGATGAACACTTCGTCGATTTTCTCGCCCTGTACAGAAGACAGCAGGCGGGCATCGTCCGGGTCGTTCGGCGCGCAGAGCACAGGCTCCTTGACGTCGGCCAGGTCGATTTCGATGATTTCAGCGTACTCGGCGTCTGCGTCGGCTTCGAGCAGCTCAGGATTGGCCACCCAGGCTTCCATCGCCTGAGCACGACGCTCCAGGGTGCGCGGATCGCCGTAACCCTGTTCGATCATCCAGCGCAGCAGGGTGATGTTCGAGTTCAGGTATTCGATGATTGGCTCTTTGGCCAGCTTGATGGTGCAACCGGCAGCCGAACGTTCGGCCGATGCGTCGGACAGCTCGAAAGCCTGCTCGATGCTCAGGTTATCAAGGCCTTCGATCTCCAGAATGCGACCGGAGAAGGCGTTCTTCTTGCCTTTCTTCTCTACGGTCAGCAGGCCAGCCTGAATCGCGTAGTAAGGAATGGCGTGAACCAGGTCACGCAGGGTGATGCCAGGTTGCAGCTTGCCCTTGAAGCGAACCAGAATCGACTCGGGCATGTCCAGCGGCATGACGCCAGTGGCCGCGGCGAATGCAACCAGACCGGAGCCGGCCGGGAACGAGATGCCGATCGGGAAGCGGGTGTGCGAGTCGCCACCTGTGCCGACGGTGTCCGGCAACAGCATGCGGTTCAACCAGCTGTGGATGATGCCGTCACCCGGACGCAGCGATACTCCGCCACGGGTCATGATGAAGTCAGGCAGCGTGTGGTGCGTCTTGACGTCGATCGGCTTCGGATAGGCAGCGGTGTGGCAGAACGACTGCATGACCAGATCGGTCGAGAAGCCCAGGCACGCGAGGTCTTTGAGCTCGTCGCGGGTCATCGGGCCAGTGGTGTCCTGGGAACCGACGGTGGTCATTTTCGGTTCGCAGTAAGTGCCCGGACGGATACCGGCTACGCCGCACGCCTTGCCAACCATCTTCTGCGCCAGGGTGAAACCCTTGGTGCTTTCAGCTGGCTGGTCTGGGGTCTTGAACAGGTCGAACGCAGGCAGGCCCAGTTCGGCGCGCGCCTTGCTGGTCAGCCCGCGACCGATGATCAGCGGGATACGGCCGCCAGCGCGAACTTCGTCGAGCAGCACCGGGGTCTTCATTTCGAAGGTGGTGATGACTTCGTCGCTGTCGTGCTTGCAGACCTTGCCTTCGTACGGGTAAACGTCGATCACGTCGCCCATGTTGATGTTCGAGACATCGAATTCGATTGGCAGAGCGCCAGCATCTTCCATGGTGTTATAGAAGATCGGGGCGATTTTGGTGCCAAAGCAGAAACCACCGGCACGCTTGTTCGGCACGTAAGGAACGTCGTCGCCGAAGAACCACAGCACCGAGTTGGTTGCCGATTTACGCGAAGAACCTGTACCGACCACGTCACCGACGTAGGCGATAGGGAAGCCCTGGTCGCGCATTTCTTCGATCTGCTTCATCGGGCCGATGGAGCCCTGTACGTCCGGAACGATGCCGTCACGGGCCATTTTCAGCATGGCCAGGGCGTGCAGCGGGATGTCCGGGCGCGACCAGGCATCAGGTGCCGGGGACAGGTCGTCGGTGTTGGTTTCGCCCGTCACCTTGAAGACGCGCAGGCTGATCTTGTCGGCCAGGGTCGGACGCTTCTTGAACCACTCGCCGTCAGCCCAGGACTGCACGACAGCCTTGGCGTGAGCGTTGCCGCTCTTGGCTTTTTCGGCGACGTCGTGGAAGGCATCGAACATCAGCAGAGTGTGCTTGAGTTGTTCGGCAGCGACCGGGGCCAGGGTGGCGTCGTCGAGCAGTTCGACCAGCGTGACGATGTTGTAGCCGCCCTGCATGGTGCCCAGCAGCTCGGTTGCGCGTTTTTTGTCGATCAAAGGAGAAGTGGCTTCGCCCTTGGCCAGGGCGGACAGGAAGCCGGCCTTGACGTAGGCAGCTTCGTCAACACCCGGTGGAATGCGATTGGTGATCAGGTCGACAAGGAAAGCTTCTTCGCCAGCCGGGGGATTTTTCAGCAGCTCGACCAGGCCTGCGGTTTGTTCGGCGTTAAGCGGCTGGGGCACGATACCCTGGGCGGCACGCTCTTCGATGTGTTTACGGTAGGCTTCAAGCACAGTATTAACCCTCATCAGTGGTCCCAAATGGGTGTCCGGGACGCTCATCCAGAAATCGTACGCACCCACGCAAGGCTTATTGAGCCTTGTTGGCAGGGTGTCGGCGATTCCTAACAGAAGCTGTTTTCAAAGTTTTACGCCTGCAGAACGGGGGGAGGGACGGTCGACACGGCCATTCTTGATGAGGGAATGGCCCGTCGACGCCGCAATGCGGGGTTAACCTGACTGTGCTCGTGACGCTTTGAAAACAGCTTCCAACGGACATTGGCGCCTTTAAAAGGCTCGCTGATTCTACGCCAAAACTTCGCTAAAGGTAAGTTAGCCCCTACATCTTCGGGGGTGAACTTGCTTAGACAAAGGGCTAACATACGCGCTTGTTTCGCCTTCCCCAGTCCTGCCTGACATGCCCGATTACATCATCAAGACACCCTGCGTCGGCCTATGCTCCACTGTTTACGGGGATCTGGTGTGCCGTGGCTGCAAACGGTTCCACCACGAGGTCATCCACTGGAACGGCTACAACGAAGACGAAAAAAGAGCCGTCTGGTTGCGTCTGGAACAATTGCTGGTTCAGGTGATGACCGCCAAGCTTGAAATTTTCGATGCTGGCAAGCTGCGTGCGCAGCTCACCCAGCGCAAAATCCGCTTCGTGCCGCATCAGTCCGAATATTGCTGGGCCTATCAGTTGATCGCACGCGGCGCGCGGGTCATCAGCCAGGTCGAGGCCTACGGGTTTGTGTTGTTGCCGGAGTTTCGCAACTGGACGCTGCCAGAACTGCGCGACGCGATCGACCGCGAATTCTTCCTGCTGTCCGAGGCGCACTACCAGCGCTACATCGCGCCGGGCTTTCTGAAGGATGCATTCGGCGCCTGACCGGGTGTTTGTGCTTTTGTGTCGCGAGTCCCTGTTGCTGCTCGTATAATGCCGGGCTTTGCCTCTCTGTCATCTGTGAGCTTATGTACCCGATCCCTGAAATCGAAGCCTTTCTGCTCTGCCGCACGCCCGACAGTTGGGTCCAGGCTGCACTGCGCAACCTGGACATCCTGCTGATCGATCATGCGAACAACGAGAAGAAGGCCGCAGGGGCGGCGTTCCAGTTCATGTTCCAGTACAATGACAAGTTCGATCTGTTGAGCAAGATGTCGCGCCTGGCCCGCGAAGAGCTGCGCCATTTCGAGCAGGTGATCAGCATCATCAGAAAGCGCCAGATCCCGATGGCCAACATCAGCTCGGCGCGTTACGCCGGAGCGCTGCGCAAACTTGTGCGCAATCACAACCCGTACCGGCTGACCGACGCGTTGATCGTGGGCGCCATCGTCGAAGCGCGTTCTTGCGAGCGTTTTGCTGCCCTGGTGCCGCATCTGGATGAAGAGCTGGCCAAGTTCTACGGCGGCCTGCTCAAGTCCGAAGCGCGGCACTTTCAGGATTATCTGAAGCTGGCTTACAGCTATGGCGACAAGGCGGACGTAGACGCCAAGATCGAGGAAATCCGCTTGGCCGAGCGCGAGCTGATCGAGAGCCCGGACGAAGAATTCCGCTTTCACAGTGGCGTACCTGCTGGCGTACCTGCCGCCGCCTGATGCTCGTAGCGCATAAAAAACGACCGCCTCACCAGCGGTCGTTTTTTTATGCGCATTTAGTAAGCAAGCTAATAAATGCTTTGACAATGGCTGCCTAGGCAGTAATATTTTTCAATCACTGCCTAGGCAGCTATCTGGGTGAAACCTTGAAACATTTCAGCTCCGAGAATTTCGATTCCAGCCTGATCGGGCTGCTGGTCGGCCGCACCAACGCGCTGAAGGATCGCATGCTGGACAAGTACCTGCTGCCTTATGACGTGACATTTGCGCAGTTCAAGGTGCTGATCATCATTTCCCAGTTTTCCAGCGACACGCCGGTGGAATTGTGTCGGCACCTGTCGCTGGACAGCGGTTCGATGACCCGCATGCTGGATCGTCTGGAGCAAAAGGGCCTGATTGCGCGGACGCGCTCGGCGACCGATCGTCGTCAGGTACGTCTGGTGCTCACCGAACAAGGGCAGACCCTCAGCGACCTGTTGCCGCAGATCGGTGTCGATGCCATGAACGAGATTTTCGCCACGCTGGACACGGAGGAGGTTGCGACCCTGCAACGGATTCTGACCAAAGTGCTGGTGGCCGCAGATGACCACATCACGCTGACTCGCTTGAGCTTCACCCCCAAAGCCAAAAGCTGAACGGTACGACACGGCGAGCCTGCTCGCTGACCACGGCCCTGAACGGGCATTGGCAACTGTCCCACCGTCGCTGACTACAAGGTAATCGTCATGGCCACTGCCGCCACTGAAAACACATCTGCAGCGTCACAGGAAAAAAAACCGAATTCCGGCAAGCGCAAATTGCTGCTCACCGGGCTGGCGATCATCGTTGTGCTGTGCGGTCTGGCCATCTGGGGCTGGTACCATTTTTATGGCCAGTGGAATGAAGAGACTGACGACGCCTACGTGAATGGCAACGTGGTCGAGATCACGCCGTTGGTCACCGGCACGGTCATCAGTATCGGCGCCGATGATGGCGATCTGGTCCACGAAGGGCAGGTTCTGCTGCAATTTGACCCGAGCGACGCAGCGGTTTCGCTGCAAAGTGCCGAGGCCAATCTGGGCAAGGTCGTGCGGCAGGTGCGTGGCCTTTACAGCAATGTCGATGGTATGAAAGCGCAACTGGCCGCACAGCGCACTGCCGTGCAGACCGCGCAGGACAATTACAACCGTCGTCGCAGCCTGGCAGCGGGCGGTGCGATTTCGCAGGAAGAGCTGTCTCACGCCCGAGACAGCCTGACCAGCGCGCAAAGTGCATTGAACAACATTCAGCAGCAGTTGAGCACCAGCGTGGCGCTGGTCGATGACACGGTGGTGTCCTCACACCCTGACGTCAAGGCGGCTGCCGCCCAGTTGCGTCAGGCCTTTCTGGCCAATGCACGCAGTACGCTGGTAGCGCCGGTCACCGGTTACGTCGCCAAGCGCAGCGTGCAACTGGGCCAGCGCATTCAGCCGGGCACCGCGACCATGGCCGTCATCCCGCTGGATCAGTTGTGGATCGACGCCAACTTCAAGGAAACCCAACTGGGCAAAATGCGCATCGGCCAGCCCGTGGAAATCAGCTCCGACCTGTATGGCAGCGATGTGAAATACAGCGGCACCATCGACAGTCTGGGCGCTGGCACCGGCAGTGCCTTCGCGCTGTTGCCTGCACAGAATGCGACGGGTAACTGGATCAAGATCGTCCAGCGTGTACCGGTCCGGGTGCACATCAATCCTGAAGAGTTGGCTCAGCATCCGTTGCGCATTGGCCTGTCGACCACGGTCGAGGTCAATCTGCACGATCAGAGCGGTCCGGTACTGGCGCAGCAATCGCGCAAACAGGCGGCGTTCAGCACCCAGGTGTACGCCGAGCAACTGGCCGACGCCGATGCGCTGATCACTCGCCTGATTCACGAAAACAGTGCTGCCAGCGGCAAGACTTCCGCGCAGCGCTGAACCGCACTTGTTTTCAGGAATTTGCGATGAGCAACAATGCCCCCGCTTCTTTTACGCCGCCCAGCTTGTTGCTCTGCACCATCGGCCTGTCGCTGGCGACCTTCATGCAGGTGCTCGACACCACGATTGCCAACGTGGCGCTGCCGACCATCGCCGGTAATCTGGGGGTCAGTTCGGAGCAGAGCACCTGGGTGATCACCTCGTTCGCGGTCAGCAACGCCATTGCCTTGCCGTTGACCGGCTGGCTCAGCCGTCGCTTTGGTGAGGTCAAGCTGTTCCTGTGGGCCACCATTCTGTTCGTGCTTGCGTCGTTTCTGTGCGGGGTCTCTCGGTCCATGCCAGAACTGGTGGGGTTTCGGGCTTTGCAGGGCATGGTTGCCGGGCCGCTCTATCCGATGACCCAGACCCTGCTGATAGCGGTGTATCCGCCTGCAAAGCGGGGGATGGCGCTGGCGTTGCTGGCGATGGTTACGGTGGTTGCGCCCATCGCCGGGCCGATTCTCGGTGGCTGGATCACCGACAGTTACAGTTGGCCGTGGATCTTTTTCATCAACATCCCGATCGGCCTGTTCGCCGTGCTGGTGGTGCGCTCGCAGATGGCTAAACGGCCGGTCAGCACCGCGCGTCAACCGCTGGACTACATCGGCTTGCTTGCCCTGATCGTCGGCGTCGGGTCGTTGCAAGTGGTGCTCGACAAAGGCAATGATCTGGATTGGTTCGAGTCGAATTTCATCCTGTTCGGCTCGTTGATTTCGCTGGTCGCACTGACGTTTTTCGTGATCTGGGAAATGACCGACAAGCATCCGATCGTCAACTTGAGGCTGTTTGCCTACCGCAACTTCCGGATCGGCACGCTGGTCATGATCGGCGGTTATTCGGGTTTTTTCGGCATCAACCTGATTCTGCCGCAGTGGTTGCAAACACAAATGGGTTACACCGCCACCTGGGCGGGTCTGGCCGTGGCACCCATCGGTATCCTGCCGGTCCTGATGTCGCCGTTTGTCGGCAAATATGCGCATAAGTTCGACCTGCGGCTGCTGGCAGGGCTGGCTTTTTTTGCCATGGGCTTGAGCTGCTTCATGCGCGCCGGGTTCAATACCGACGTGGATTTCGAGCACGTGGCGATGGTGCAACTGTTTATGGGTATTGGCGTGGCGCTGTTCTTCATGCCGACCCTAAGCATTCTGCCGGATCAGATCGCCGATGGCTCGGGGCTGGCGACATTCCTGCGGACCCTGGGCGGCAGCTTCGCGGCGTCGCTGACCACCTGGATCTGGATCCGTCGCGCCAACCAGCATCATGCCTACCTGAGCGAAAATATCAGCACATTCGACCCCACCACCCGCCACGCCCTCGACAGCCTTGGCGGCGCGAGCCCACAGGCCTACGCGCAACTGGAGCGCACCCTAAACGCCCAGGCCTACATGATGTCCACGGTGGACTACTTCTACCTACTGGGCTGGATTTTTGCAGGCCTCATCCTGCTGGTCTGGCTGGCCAAACCCCCGTTCGGCGCCAAGGCCGGGCCAGCGGCGGGGGGCGGGCATTGATAGGTGTTTCTCCCGTGGCAACGAGGTGGCATGCGGTTTGTGACCGCTTTTGATGTGCTTTTTTACGCGATGGCACTGACGACGCCGATTGCGCCGAGGGGCGAAAAGGTGCCTCGAGCCGTAAACAAACATCGCTGACCTCGCCGAACCGCCGTGCGACGCAGAGCGCCACAAACACAAAGAGGACGCAGAGCGTCCAGAACGGCATGCCGACGCGGAGCGTCGGCACGATAGTCAGTTAGATTTGTGTCAGTTAGATTTTTGTCTAACGCTGAGCGCGGTGGAAATAATCATCAAAGCCCACTTTTCGGGCCGTCAATTCAGCAAAGCAACCGTCTCCGGCAAAAAATCGAACGAGCTGAGGCTCATGCCCTGTTCATCGACCTGCAGCACCCAGCCCTGACGGTCCCAGTCGCCCAGCACAATGCGCCTGGCAGCCTGGTCGCCGATCTGCAGCTTGTGAATCGCCGGACGGTGGGTGTGGCCGTGGACCAGCGTGCGGACACCGAACTGCTGCATGATCCTCGGCACTTCGTCCGGGGTCACATCGACAATGTCGTTGGCTTTCATGCGCGTCTGGGCGCGGCTTTCGTTGCGCAGCTTGCGCGCCAGCTTGTGGCGGGTGCTCAACGGCAGATGACGCAAGATGAACAACGTCAACGGGTGGCGCAGGTAGTGGCGCATCCGCATATAACCTTCATCGCGGGTGCACAGGCTGTCGCCGTGCATCAACAGCACCGGCTCACCGTTCAACTGCACGACGCTGGGGTCGCTCAACAGCGTGCAACCTGCTGCCTTGCAGAAACCCTTGCCGATCATGAAGTCGCGGTTGCCGTGCATGAGAAAAATTCGTGTGCCGCTGTCGCTCAGTTCGCGCAGGGCCTTGCAGATCGAAAGCTGGAACGGCGACATGGCATCGTCACCTATCCAGGCTTCAAAGAAATCCCCGAGGATATACAACGCTTCGGCCGTACGGGCACGGCCAGCGAGCAGAGCCAGAAACGCCCGGGTAATGTCCGGGCGCTCCTGCTCAAGGTGCAGATCAGAGATCAGCAGTATCACTCAACGATCTCGGCTTTCTCGATGATCACGTCTTCTACAGGTACGTCCTGGTGACCGGCTTTGCTGGCGGTAGGGACGCGCTTGATCTTGTCGACGACGTCAGTGCCTTCGATCACTTCGGCGAATACCGCATAACCCCAGCCCTGAGTGGTCTTGGCGCTGTGGTTCAGGAAGGCGTTGTCAGCCACGTTGATGAAGAACTGCGCAGAAGCCGAATGCGGCTCCATGGTGCGCGCCATCGCAACGGTGTACTTCTTGTTCGGCAAGCCGTTGTCAGCTTCGTTCTGGATGCTTGGGCGCTTGTCTTTCTTTTCTTTCATGCCAGGCTCGAAACCGCCGCCCTGGACCATGAAGTTACCGATTACACGGTGAAAAACGGTGTTTTCATAGTGGCCGGCGTTAACGTATTCGATGAAGTTGGCTACGGTCAGTGGCGCTTTTTCTGCGTTCAGTTGCAGAACGATGTCGCCGTGGTTGGTGGTCAGCTTTACTTTGGACATGTGGAAAGTCGCTCTCTAGTCATGCATGAGTGGGCATATTATGACCCTGACGCGCAGTTTACAGGCGAGGTAACATTTTTCAGCGTTTTTGCAGCTTTTATGACCTCAAATGTGCAGTCTGTTGTCAGGGGCTTGACAGCTTCGGCTATGATAAGCGCTTTGATTTAGTCGGCCTACCCTGGCCGCGCACGTATGTCCAAGGATCCTATGAGCAAGCCCACTCCAGAACCCGCTGCCCATTCAAAGGCAGGCCCAGCCGTACCGACCAACTTCCTGCGTCCGATCGTGCAGGCAGACCTGGACTCGGGCAAGCACAGTAAAATCATCACGCGCTTTCCGCCCGAGCCCAACGGTTATCTGCACATCGGCCATGCCAAGTCGATCTGCGTGAACTTTGGCCTGGCCAACGAGTTTGGTGGCGACACGCACTTGCGTTTCGATGACACCAACCCGGCCAAGGAAGACCAGGAATACATCGACGCCATCATGAGTGACGTCAAATGGCTGGGCTTCGAGTGGGCCGGTGAAGTGCGCTACGCCTCGCAGTATTTCGACCAGTTGCACGACTGGGCGGTCGAACTGATCAAGGCCGGCAAGGCCTATGTGGACGATCTGACCCCCGAGCAGGCCCGCGAATACCGTGGCACCTTGACCGAGCCGGGCAAGAACAGCCCGTTCCGTGAGCGCAGCGTCGAGGAAAACCTCGACCTGTTTGCGCGCATGAAAGCTGGCGAATTCGAGGACGGCGCCCGTGTACTGCGCGCCAAAATCGACATGGCCTCGCCCAATATGAACCTGCGCGACCCGATTCTGTACCGCATTCGTCATGCACATCACCACCAGACCGGTGACAAGTGGTGCATCTACCCGATCTACGACTTCACCCACGGGCAGTCGGATGCCATCGAGGGGGTCACCCACTCGATCTGCACCCTGGAGTTCGAAAGCCATCGTCCGTTGTATGACTGGTTCCTCGACAACCTGCCGGTGCCGTGCAAACCGCGCCAGTACGAGTTCTCGCGCCTGAACCTGAACTACACCATCACCAGCAAGCGCAAGCTCAAGCAATTGGTTGACGAAAAACACGTCAACGGCTGGGATGACCCGCGCATGTCGACGCTGTCGGGTTTCCGCCGTCGTGGCTACACGCCCAAGTCCATTCGCAATTTCTGCGAAATGATCGGCACCAACCGTTCCGACGGCGTAGTCGATTTCGGCATGCTCGAGTTCAGCATTCGTGACGATCTGGACCACAGCGCCCCGCGTGCCATGTGCGTGCTGCGCCCGCTGAAAGTCGTGATCACCAATTACCCGGAAGGTCAGGTCGAGAAGCTGGAGCTGCCGCGCCACCCGAAAGAAGACTTGGGCATGCGCGAGCTGCCGTTTTCGCGGGAGATCTACATCGATCGCGACGATTACATGGAAGAGCCGCCAAAAGGCTATAAGCGTCTTGAGCCCAACGGCGAAGTGCGTCTGCGTGGCAGCTATGTGATCCGTGCCGACGAAGCGATCAAGGACGCCGACGGCAACATCGTCGAGCTGCGTTGCTCCTACGATCCGGACACCTTGGGCAAGAACCCCGAAGGCCGCAAGGTCAAAGGCGTGGTGCACTGGGTGCCGGCGGCCGAGAGCGTTGAATGCGAAGTGCGTCTGTACGATCGCCTGTTCCGCTCAGCCAACCCGGAAAAAGCCGAAGACGGCGCGAGCTTCCTGGACAACATCAACCCCGATTCCCTGCAAGTGCTGACCGGTTGTCGTGCCGAACCTTCATTGGGTCATGCGCAACCGGAAGACCGTTTCCAGTTCGAACGCGAAGGTTACTTCTGCGCGGACATCAAGGACTCGAAACCCGGTCAACCAGTCTTCAACCGCACGGTCACGTTGCGGGATTCCTGGACCTGAGATGTCCGAGGGGCAGATAGTGCTTTCTATTTACAACACGCTCACCAAGAGCAAAGAAGTTTTCAAGCCGCTGGATGGCAACAAGGTGCGCATGTACGTCTGCGGGATGACCGTGTACGACTACTGCCACCTTGGGCACGGCCGCAGCATGGTGGCGTTCGATCTGGTTACCCGCTGGTTGCGCTTCAGCGGCTATGACCTGACGTATGTGCGCAATATCACCGACATTGACGACAAGATCATCAACCGTGCGCGTGACAACGGCGAGTCGTTCGACGTGCTGACCGCGCGCATGATCGATGCCATGCATGAGGACGAGGCGCGCCTCAACATCCTCAAGCCGGACATGGAACCGCGTGCCACCGACCATATCCCCGGCATGCATGCCATGATCCAGACGCTGATCGACAAGGGCTATGCCTACGCGCCGGGCAACGGCGATGTGTATTACCGGGTCGGCAAGTTTCAGGGTTACGGCAAGCTGTCGCGCAAGAAGATCGAAGACCTGCGCATCGGCGCGCGCATCGAGGTGGACGAGTCCAAGCAGGATCCGCTGGACTTCGTGCTCTGGAAAGGCGTCAAGCCCGGCGAGCCGAGCTGGGAGTCACCGTGGGGTGCGGGTCGCCCGGGCTGGCACATCGAATGCTCGGTGATGTCCACCTGCTGCCTGGGGGATACTTTCGACATTCATGGCGGCGGCAGCGATCTCGAGTTTCCGCACCATGAAAACGAAATCGCCCAGAGCGAAGCGGCCACCGGCAAGCCTTACGCCAACGCCTGGTTGCACTGCGGGATGATCCGCATCAATGGCGAGAAGATGTCCAAGTCCTTGAACAACTTCTTCACCATTCGCGACGTGCTGGAAAAATACCACCCGGAAGTGGTGCGTTACCTGTTGGTGTCGAGCCACTACCGCAGCGCCATCAACTATTCCGAAGACAGCCTGCGTGAGTCCAAGGCAGCTCTGGAGCGCTTCTATCACGCGCTCAAAGGCTTGCCGGCTGCCGAGCCTGCAGGTGGCGAGGCGTTCGTCGAGCGTTTCACTGCCGCGATGAACGATGACTTCGGTACACCGGAAGCCTGCGCTGTGCTGTTCGAGATGGTTCGTGAGATCAACCGCCTGCGTGAAACTGACGTCACGGCAGCGGCGGGTCTGGCGGCGCGTTTGAAGCAACTGGCCAGCGTGCTGGGTGTGTTGCAACTGGAAGCCGACGACTTTTTGCGCGCCGGCGCGCAAGGGCGAGTGGATGCAGCAGAGGTAGAAGCACTTATTCAGGCGCGTCTGGCAGCACGTGCAGCCAAAGACTGGGCCGAGTCCGACCGAATCCGCGACCAGATCACCGCCATGGGCGTGCTGCTGGAAGACGGCAAGGGCGGCACGACCTGGCGTCTGGGAGACTGATTAGATAAGGCAGCCTGAACTCCGCAGTGGCTTGCACTGGGTGACGCGGAGCGTCCAGAACAGCATGCCCACGCGGAGCGTGGGAACGATAAAGGACTATCCCTGAAACACTATCGTGCCCATGCTCCGCGTGGGCATGCTGTTCTGGACGCTCCGCGTCCGATCTTCGATGTGCGGCCTGCCGAGCGTCAAAAGCTAAACAATCCGCTGTTCCCGCAACCGCTTGTACAGCGTATTACGGCTCACCCCCAGCTGTTTGGCCAGCAGTGAAATATTTCCGCCCGCCGCCTGCAGCTGGTGGCTCAGGTCTTCCGTCGATGACTGTCGGTAGGGTGATTGACGGGCTTGCACCGGCTCCCGGCATTCCTCATCCATGCCCATATCCAGCAGAAAGTCCTCCGGTAGGTGTTCGGCACTGATCGGCTGCTCGTCCGCCAATGCCAGTGCCACCTGAATCACGCTGTTGAGCTGGCGAATATTGCCCGGCCAGGGGTGATGTTCAAACAGCTCAAGCACCTCTCGGGAAAACCCCGTCCGTTGATGCGCGTCGCGATGCCGTTCCCAGATACGCTGGATGAGTGCATGTTTGTCGGTGCGCTCGCGCAACGGCGGTAACTCGATGTTGAGCCCGCTGATTCGATAATAAAGGTCCTGACGAAAATGCCCGGCCTGCACCTGATCACGCAGGGTTCGGTTGGTGGCGGATATCAAGCGTATGTCCACCGGATACAACTCGCTGCTGCCCAGTGGTTGAACGCAGCGCTCCTGCAACACCCGCAGCAACCGCGCCTGTACCGGCATCGGCATGTCGCCGACCTCATCGAGAAACAGCGTGCCTTTATGGGCCTTGCGTATCAGCCCGATGCTGCCTTTCTGGTTTGCACCGGTAAACGCGCCCCTCTCGTAGCCAAACAGCTCGGCCTCGACCAGCTCGGCCGGAATTGCCGCGCAGTTCACGGCGATCAGTGGCTCGTTGGCGCGTGAGCCGGCCTGGTGCAGTGCTTTGACGAACACCTCTTTGCCAACCCCGGTTTCCCCGTGGATCAGCAGCGGTATGTCTTTTTCCAACAGGCGCTGCGCCTGGAGCACGGCTTTTTCGATTTTCGCATCGCCAAGGCTGATCGCTTCCAGGTCAAGGCTTCGTGGCGCAACAGGCGCCTGAACGGGCTGAACGCTGTGTAGCTTGAGCGGCTTGCGAGTCGGACGCTTGAGCAGGCATTGAAAGCGGTTGTTGCCAAACGCATGCAGCGCGAACGGACGTGCTTCCGTCTCGCTCAGCAGTTGCAGAATCGGGCACTTGAACAGCGTCTCGATGTTGACCCCTGAAAGCCGGGTGCCCAGTAAATTGTCGGCGCGGCGATTGGCGCAAAGAATCCGGCCGCTTTCGTCGAAAATCAGCAGGCCTGCCCACTGGCTGTCGAGGTTGTTCAGGCCTGTATTGAAGATCAACTGGAAATGCGTGTCGCGGAACTGATCGAGGATCAGGCGGTTTTCCACCGACTGGCTCATCATCTTGACCATGCCTAGCGTGTGCGAGGGGGGCAGGAAGCTGTCACTCGATACATCCAGCACGGCAATGATGCGCCGATCGGCATCGAGGATCGGCGAAGCAGAGCCGGTCATGAACCGGTTGGCTTTGAGAAAGTGTTCGTCCGGCTCGATATGAATCGCCTGCTCGCAGGCCAGCGCCGTGCCGATGGCGTTGGTGCCGGTGCCACGTTCGCTCCAACTGGCCCCGGCCATGAAGCCCTGGGTTTGCGAAGCCTCGACGAAACGCTGATTGCCCCACGATTTGAGCAACTGGCCATGAGTGTCGGCCAGCATGATCAGGCAATTGGAGTTGCTGAGGATGTTTTCATAGACCGGCAACACCTCCTGATGGGTGGTTTGCACCAGCCCGTGATGGCGTTCCAGCAGTCGGGAGACTTCTGCGCCCGGCAACTGGCCGAACGATGGGCGCGTCTGGTGGCTGAGACCGAAGTCCCGGCAGCGAGTCCATGAATCCTGAATGATGATGTCGTGAGCAAGCGAAGCGCTGGGTTGAGACATGAGGATGCCTGCGAATGTGACGTATTGTTTTTGTTTTTAGGTCCCGTCGGCGTGACCATCCTTGCCCGCAACGTCCGCCCAGTGTCGTTCAGATTCGCTCAAAGTCAATGTTCATTTTGTTCAAGTGTTCAATATTTCTGTTCATTTTTGTTCAGCTGCGAAACTCGTTTGACGCCGTAAAACCGGGCGAATGCTCTGGCTCGGGCTTCTGCACCAAAGTGCCAGAACTGGCACGAATGTCGCTATCTGCAAAGTGTCACGCATTTACCCTTATGAAAAAAACAACAAAGGGCACGCCATGTCACTCACGCTGGAGCATGTCAGTCGCACAGTCGATGGCCAGATCTGGATCGACGACGCTTCCCTGAGCTTTGAGCCAGGATCATTTAACGTTCTGCTGGGGCGAACCCTGTCAGGCAAAACCAGCCTGATGCGCCTGATGGCCGGGCTGGACAAGCCCGACAGCGGGCGAGTGCTGATGAACGGGGTCGATGTCACACAACGACCGGTTCGTCTGCGCAACGTCTCGATGGTTTATCAACAGTTCATCAATTACCCCAGCATGACGGTGTTTGAAAACATCGCATCGCCGCTGCGCCAGGCGGGTCTGTCCAGGGACGTGATCCAGAGTCGGGTGCAGGAAACCGCGAAGATGCTGCGCATCGAAAAATTCCTGCAACGCCACCCGCTCGAATTGTCTGGCGGACAGCAACAGCGCACGGCAATGGCCAGGGCGCTGGTCAAGGATGCCGAGCTGATTCTATTCGACGAGCCGTTGGTCAACCTCGACTACAAGCTGCGCGAAGAGCTGCGCCAGGAGATGCGCGAACTGTTTGCAGCTCGCCACACCATTGCCATTTACGCCACCACCGAGCCCAACGAAGCGCTGGCGCTGGGCGGGACCACGACCATCCTGCACGAAGGCCGGGTGGTGCAGAGCGGCAAGACCCCCGAGGTTTATCACCGGCCAGCCACCGTATTGGCGGCCGAGTTGTTCTCCGAGCCGCCGATCAACCTGATGCCGGGGCGCATTGAAGGCAACGAGGTCAGTTTCGCCAACTTCGTGCATTTCCCGCTCAACGTTGATTTGCGTGCCGTTGGCGATGGCGAATACCGCTTCGGCGTGCGCCCCAGCCACCTGAGTCTGGTGCCCTCCAATGATGACGATCTGGAACTGGCCGTTACCGTGGAGCTGGCTGAAATCAGCGGTTCGGAAACCTTCCTGCATGTGCGCAACGAGTTGTTCTCGCTGGTCCTGCATTTGCCCGGCGTGCATGCCTACGACGTTGACGCATCGATTCGGGTGTACATCCCTACTCATAAATTATTTGTATTCGATCAGCAGGGCGGCCTGATTCAGGCACCGGGCCTGCGTATGGCGAGGGTTGCCTGATGGCCGAGATTCGATTGCAGAACCTGGCGCACAGCTACAGCGCCAACCCTGGCCCCGAGGATTACGCGATCCGGGAAATGAGCCACATCTGGGAGCAGGGTGGTGCTTATGCGCTGCTCGGGCCGTCCGGTTGCGGCAAATCGACGTTGCTCAACATCATCTCGGGTTTGCTCAGCCCGTCTCAAGGGCAGGTGCTGTTCGATTCAAAAGTGGTCAACGAGCTGCCGCCGGAGCGCCGCAACATCGCGCAGGTTTTCCAGTTTCCGGTGATCTACGACACCATGACCGTGTTCGATAACCTGGCCTTCCCGCTGCGTAATCAGGGCATGGACGAGGCGCGGATTCTCACCAAGGTCAACGAGATCGCCGACGTACTCGACTTGCAACCGCTGCTTAAAAAGAAAGCGCGCAACCTGAGTGCCGACGAAAAGCAAAAGGTCTCGATGGGCCGCGGCCTGGTGCGTGATGACGTGTCGGCGATCCTTTTCGACGAGCCGTTGACGGTCATCGACCCGCATTTGAAGTGGAAGCTGCGCCGCAAGCTCAAGCAGATTCACGAGCAGTTCAACATCACCATGGTCTACGTCACCCACGATCAACTGGAGGCTTCGACCTTCGCCGACAAGATCGCGGTGATGTATGGCGGGCAGATCGTGCAGTTCGGCACACCTCGCGAACTGTTTGAAAAGCCTTCGCACACCTTTGTCGGTTATTTCATCGGCAGCCCGGGCATGAACCTGATCGACGTCACGCCGCAGCCGGGTGGGGTCGGTTTTGCCGACATCCGTTTGCCGCTGTCTGAATCGCTGCAGCACAAGCTCGCCAATACCTCGTGGAAAAGTCTGAAGGTGGGCATTCGCCCGGAGTTCGTGCACGTCTGGGACGGGCCTTACGACGACGCTATGTGTGCTGACGTGACCTACGTCGAAGACTTGGGAACGTACAAGATCATCACCCTGAAACTGGCCGGCCAGTTGCTGAAAGTGCGTCTGCAGGAAGACAAGCCGGTGCCGCAAGGTCAGGCCTGGATCAGTTTTCCGGGGCAATGGCTGATGCTGTACGCCGACGATTACCTGCTTGAAGCCGGTCCTGCGAGTGAGGTGCCCCATGCGTAAGGTGCAGAACAACAAAGCCTGGTGGCTGGTGATGCCGGTGTTTCTGCTGGTGGCCTTCAGCGCAATCATTCCGATGATGACCGTGGTCAACTATTCGGTGCAGGACATCTTCGATCAGTCCAGCCGCTACTTCGTCGGCACCGACTGGTTCAGGCAGGTCTTGCAGGACCCACGTCTGCACGATTCGCTGTTGCGCCAGTTCATCTACTCAGGCTGCGTGCTGCTGATCGAGATCCCGCTGGGCATCGCGATCGCCCTGACCATGCCCACCAAAGGCCGCTGGTCGTCGCTGTGCCTGATCGTGATGACTATTCCGTTGCTGATTCCGTGGAACGTGGTCGGCACTATCTGGCAGATCTTCGGCCGTGGCGACATCGGTTTACTTGGGTACACGCTGAACAACGTGCTGGGCATCAACTACAACTATGCCGCCAATGCCTCGGACGCCTGGGTGACGGTGCTGGTCATCGACGTCTGGCACTGGACCTCGCTGGTCGCGTTGCTTTGCTATTCGGGGCTGCGGGCCATTCCGGATGTTTACTATCAGGCGGCACGGATCGATCGCGCGTCGGGCTGGGCCATCTTCCGGCATATCCAGTTGCCAAAAATGAAGAGTGTGTTGCTGATCGCGGTGATGCTGCGCTTCATGGACAGCTTCATGATCTACACCGAGCCGTTCGTGCTCACCGGTGGCGGTCCGGGCAACTCCACGACGTTCTTAAGTCAGACCCTGACCACCATGGCGCTCGGTCAGTTCGACCTGGGGCCTGCGGCGGCGTTCTCGCTGGTGTATTTCCTGATCATTCTGTTGGTGTCATGGGTGTTCTACACCGCCATGACTCACAGCGAAAAGAATTGAGGGGCTGGTCATGAGTCTGCGCAAAATAATACCGCTGTGGATTTACCTGCTGTTCCTGCTGGTGCCGATCTACTGGCTGGTCAACATGTCGTTCAAGACCAATACCGAGATTCTCGGCGGGCTGACGTTGTGGCCGCAGGATTTCACCCTGGCCAACTACAAGGTGATTTTCACCGACGAGAGCTGGTACAGCGGCTATCTTAATTCGCTGTATTACGTGTGCCTGAACACGGTGATATCGCTGAGCGTCGCATTACCGGCAGCCTACGCGTTTTCACGCTATCGTTTTCTCGGCGACAAGCACCTGTTCTTCTGGCTGCTGACCAATCGCATGGCACCACCGGCGGTGTTTCTGCTGCCGTTTTTCCAGCTGTATTCGTCCATCGGGCTGTTTGATACGCACATTGCCGTCGCTTTGGCGCATTGCCTGTTCAACGTCCCGCTGGCGGTATGGATTCTGGAGGGCTTCATGTCCGGCGTTCCGAAGGAAATCGACGAAACGGCCTACATCGACGGTTACAGTTTTCCCAAGTTCTTCGTGAAGATTTTCATCCCGTTGATTGGCTCGGGAATCGGTGTCACGGCGTTTTTCTGCTTCATGTTTTCCTGGGTCGAGCTGTTGTTGGCGCGCACCCTGACATCGGTCAACGCCAAACCGATTGCTGCGGTGATGACCCGTACGGTCTCCGCATCCGGTATCGATTGGGGCGTGCTGGCAGCGGCGGGGGTGTTGACCATCCTGCCGGGCATGCTGGTGATCTGGTTTGTTCGCAACCACGTGGTCAAGGGCTTTGCTCTTGGTCGTGTCTGAGGAGTCGAGAAAATGGAGTGGATGTCCTGGACACTGCCGACTGCGGCTTTCTTTATCAGTATCGGGTTGTTGCTGGTGGGTATGACGGTATGGGAATTGCGCTCGGCGAGCATTGAGCGCCGCGGTTTCCTACCGATTGTCACCACGCGTGGCGACCGCTTGTTCATTGGCCTTCTGGGCAGCGCCTACCTGCATTTGCTGGTCATTGGTGTGACTGACTGGAATATCTGGGTCGCTTCAGGGATCTCCCTGGTGTGGCTTGTGGTGGTGATGCGTTGGGGTTAGGCGGCGGTCGGGCGTGATCATCAACGTGATCCGCTCGGCAGTATTCGAAAAGCGGGACTACATAAAAGCAACATTGGAGATGACTATGTTCAATAAGAAAAACAAGCTGCAACATAGCGTGACGCTGGCAACCATGATCATGCTCAGCGGATTGAGTGTTTCAGCCTGGGCGGATCAGTACGAAGATGCGGCGAAGAAGTGGGCGGCCAGTGAGTTCAAGCCGAGTACGCTTTCCGATGCCGAGCAATTGAAAGAGCTTGAGTGGTTCATCAAGGCTGCCGAACCGTTCCGTGGCATGGATATCAAAGTGGTGTCGGAAACCCTGACCACCCACGAGTACGAGTCGAAAACCCTGGCCAAGGCGTTCACTGAAATCACCGGCATCAAAGTCACCCACGACCTGCTGCAGGAAGGTGATGTCATCGAGAAGCTGCAAACGGCCATGCAGTCTGACAAGAGCATCTATGACGGCTGGGTCAACGACTCGGACCTGATCGGTACGCACTTTCGCTACGGCAAGGCCATGTCTCTGACCGATCTGATGGCCAGCCCTGAAGGCAGCAAAGTCACGTCTCCAACCCTGGACCTGAAAGACTTCATCGGCACCTCGTTCACCACCGCGCCGGACGGCAAGCTCTATCAACTGCCCGACCAGCAATTCGCCAACCTGTACTGGTTCCGTGCCGACTGGTTCGAGCGTCCTGACCTGAAAAAGAAATTCAAGGACAAATACGGCTACGAGCTGGGCGTTCCGGTCAACTGGTCGGCTTATGAAGACATCGCCAAATTCTTCAGCGAAGACGTCAAGGAGATCGACGGCAAGAAAGTCTTCGGGCACATGGATTACGGCAAGAAAGACCCGTCGCTGGGCTGGCGTTTCACCGATGCCTGGTTCTCCATGGCGGGCAGCGGCGACAAGGGCTTGCCTAATGGTCTGCCGGTGGACGAGTGGGGCATCCGCGTCGAGGATTGCCATCCGGTCGGCTCCAGCATCACCCGCGGTGGCGACACCAACGGGCCTGCGGCGGTCTTCGCCACTCAGAAATACATCGATTGGCTGAAAGCCTATGCACCGCCGGAAGCGGCAGGCATGACCTTCTCCGAATCCGGCCCGGTGCCTTCGCAGGGTAACGTTGCGCAGCAGATCTTCTGGTACACCGCCTTCACTGCCGACATGACCAAGCCGGGTCTGCCGGTCATGAACGCCGATGGCACGCCGAAATGGCGCATGGCACCGTCGCCAAAAGGCCCTTACTGGAAAGAAGGCATGAAGCTGGGCTATCAGGACGTGGGTTCGTGGACCTTCCTGAAGTCTTCCGACGAGAAAAAACGTCTGGCGGCCTGGCTGTATGCGCAGTTCGTGACATCGAAAAGCGTTTCGTTGAAGAAAACCATCGTCGGCCTGACGCCGATTCGCGAGTCGGACATCAACTCCAAGGAGATGACCGCACTGGCACCGAAACTGGGTGGTCTGGTGGAATTCTATCGCAGCCCGGCGCGCATTCAGTGGTCGCCAACCGGCACCAACGTGCCTGACTATCCGAAGCTGGCGCAACTGTGGTGGAGCCACGTTGCCGAGGCGGTCACTGGCGAGAAGACCGCGCAGCAGGCGCTGGACGGTCTGGCCAAGGATCAGGATGCAATCATGACGCGCATCGAGCGTTCCAAGGTGCAGGAAGCCAGCAAATGTGCACCGAAGATGAATCCTGAGACGTCGGCCGAAGAATGGTATTCCAAGGCTGAGAAAAGCGGTGGCAAGTTCCTCGCGCCACAACGCAAGCTGGCCAACGAGAAACCGAAGGGCGAAACCATCGCCTACTCCGACCTGCTGAAAAGCTGGGAAGCCGGCAAGAAGTAAGGTGTTGAAGAGGTAACAAAAACGGCACCCTTGAGGTGCCGTTTTTTTTGCAGCCAACAGGCTGATCAGTCGTGCAGGGTTTCGGCTGCGTACAGCGTGTTTTCCAGCAGGCAGGCGCGGGTCATCGGGCCAACGCCGCCAGGGACCGGAGTAATCCAGCCAGCGCGGGGCAGGGCGGTCTCGTAAACCACGTCGCCGACCAGCTTGCCATCGTCCTGACGGTTGATGCCCACGTCAATCACGATAGCGCCGGGCTTGATCCATTCGCCCTTGACCAGGCCGGGCTTGCCCGCGGCAACCACCACCAGATCGGCGCGGCTCACATGGCCTGCCAGATCCTTGGTGAAGCGGTGGGTGACAGTGACGGTGCAGCCCGCCAGCAGCAATTCCATCGCCATCGGGCGGCCGACAATGTTCGACGCGCCCACCACCACGGCATCCAGGCCATACAGATCGACACCGGTACTTTCCAGCAGGGCAATGATGCCTTTTGGCGTGCACGGACGCAGCAGCGGAATACGCTGAGCCAGACGCCCGACGTTATAAGGATGGAAACCGTCCACGTCCTTGTCCGGGCGAATGCGCTCCAGCAGCAGCGACGCGTCCAGGTGAGCAGGCAAAGGCAACTGCAGCAGGATGCCGTCGACAGCCGCGTCTTCATTGAGGCGGTCGATCAGATCAGTCAGCGCCACCTGGGTGGTCTCGGCGGGCAAGTCGTAGGCCTGGGAGATAAAGCCGACTTCCTCGCAGTCCTTGCGCTTGTGAGAAACGTACACCTGGGAGGCGGGATCGCTGCCGACCAGAATCACCGCGAGGCCCGGCGTGCGCAGACCTTGCTGGCTACGTTCGGCGACGCGTTTGGCGATCTGCTGGCGCAGGCTGGCGGCGATCGCCTTGCCGTCGATTAGTTTTGCAGTCATGACGCGTGATTAACCATCGAGAGGAAATAAAATGAGCGCGCATTCTCGCATGACATGGCGCGAGGGCAAAGGCGCTTGCTCTGCATATTCAGCTAACTCCTTTATCTAGCTGAATTTTTTTCAAAAAAAGGTTGACGACCCCAGGGGCCGTCTATAAGATTCGTCGCACTTGCCGGGCAGAGCCCAGCACTGGTTAAGCTAGCACTGGTTGATTAGGTCAGGCAGAGTTGCAAATCAGCTCGGTGTGATTGAAAGCCCTTTAGTTTGTTATCGCAAGAATACAAATTATATAAGTGCCCGTAGCTCAGCTGGATAGAGCATCCGCCTTCTAAGCGGATGGTCGCAGGTTCGAGTCCTGCCGGGTGCGCCATTAAAGGCAGCTTTGGCACAGCAAGTAAGATGCACCGTCACATGCAATATGGTGGGCGTAGCTCAGTTGGTAGAGCACAGGATTGTGACTCCTGCGGTCGTGGGTTCGAACCCCATCGTCCACCCCATATTAAGAAGGGCGCCAGATTCATAATCTGGCGCCTTTGCTTTAAAAGTCTGAAATGCGGATGTGGTGGAATTGGTAGACACACTGGATTTAGGTTCCAGCGCCGCAAGGTGTGAGAGTTCGAGTCTCTCCGTCCGCACCAGATGTACTTTCGCCGGGTTCCACTGAAGGCCGCGAAAGCCAAGAGAAGCCCGCCAAGTGCGGGCTTTTTGTTGTGTTGAGTTTCATGAGTATTCACCGGTGTCTGGATTTTTTAAGTACGTTAATAAGTACATCCTGAATTGGCTTGCTGGCGATGTACCCATGCTTCCCTTTCACTGACCTGCCGTCTGGCAATCGAAACGCACTGACAAAGGCAGGAGCGCTGGGGCGGGGTGTTCGCGAGAGACTAATGAATGCGGCAGCTGCTTGGCAGTAGTGGGTCATCAAGACGTCATTTAGCCATTACTCCCTTTGTGCATGCGTAGGAAAGGGGGCAAAAAAACCGGCCATCGCGTCGGTTTTCTGGTTGGCGAGTCAATAAGGACATCGTAATGCGGGCTGTCACTTTCGTAACTTTTTTTGCTGTAGCGCTTACTGGTTGCTCCGGAATACCTTCAGTACCCTACGAAGAGCCTGCTCAGTCAGGAGACTTGGCACGTGTTCGCGTTATCACGAACTCCAGTGTGTATGGCGATAGCATTACGGGTAGTTGTGCCCCTGCTACCCGCCATAAGATGGCTGATGCTGGACGTTTCGGGCGAGACGGCACGGTAAATATCAACTATCCGCAGTACCCCCTGACATCGGCAAGCGTTGGCATGCCGAAGCGAGTTGCCCCCACGCTTACTGAATACGTCCCGGCCACCCGGATGGGTGAAGGTGTCTATAAAGAGGTTGTGACCGAGTATCGCGTCAGGACTGATCTCCCTTTTCAAATTGCAACCCTGGGCGCGACGATTGGTGGCAATGGCAGCACTTACTTGTCCTGTGTTGGCCAAGCGGTCGTTTACAAGCTGGAACCAGGGAAGGACTACGAGGCTTTAGTAGGGGTACGTAGCAGATCAAGCAACGATGGTGAGCAAGCGCTTCATTGCATGTTTGGAGTCATCGAGCTCGTGTCTCTGCCCGGAACTTCAATCGTGATTCCCCAAAAGCTGACACCTGCGGCACCTCCGCAGGTGGTCTGCAAGAACTGACCAGCACCGCCCGTCATTGGGTGGTTTTTGCATCTGTCAGAAACCAAAAAGCCCCAGCGGCCGGGGCTTTTGCGTTGAAGTGGAAAAGAGAGCTAACAGATTGTCGAGGCTCAGTCTCGCCGTCAGGCTTTCTGGCTATTCGATAACAAGCAGCACCTTGGCCTGACACAGAAGAGACGAGTTCGCTCCGGGGATCTCGAGCACTACGTTGTAGCCGCCGGATTCCATTGACGATAAATCTGCGGTGAACGAAAAACCTGACTTCAGGAGTTTTTCGTTGTTGTACGTCTTCACCAGGTCAATGCGATCAACGATGGCGGGGTCCTTGAACGTAGTAGGCTTCCCTTTGTAGCCGGTCAGGCGAAGTCTGATTTCTTTCGGAGCGTCCTGATTCGCAGTGTCGATCACCCAGCCGTTGAACACTGCGACGCCCCGCGGTACGTAAATGCTTGCTCCTGTCCCCGGGCTGATCTTTCCGGCAATTGAGTCAATGTTGCATTTGTCGGAAGAATAATAAGTGGTTTTAGTGGCTGCTGCGTTTTCCGTGCTCCCCTCTTTGTCGTTGCACCCCGTCAGTGTTGCTGAAGTGATGGCGAGAAAAGTAAGTGCAGCAATCATCTTGTACATGGTTTTTCCTGACGGGTTTCAATGTTTAAGGGCATTGATTTCTTGGCGTGTAAGAGCTCGGGCGATGCTGCTGGCGTGGTGCGAAAACAGTGCAGTTCATTCGTGGCGCAGGCTTCATTATTGTTGCCGGCAGCGGTGAAATCAGTGGTCGGATTATGTAGCGGATGGCTAAGCAGTACAAGGGTGCGGCGGGGGTGCCGGCTCTCGTCAGGCCTTGCTGTGCCGCAAGGTTGGCGGGTGCCGGAGGCCGGTATGGTCACGCGGAAGATGGTCGGTTTTCGGCGTTGTGTCTGTTTTAAGGTGAGGCGTCATGGTCTGGCGTTGGCAGGTCCGCATGATTGCGGTCGTGCCGAGTGTGTCGCTGTGGTGTTTGCTTCTTCAGTCATTAATCTTTTTTAATCATGGCGTCGTGCAGAGTTGCAGGTCAGAAGCGCTGCCTCGGTAAGTTGCAATGCCTTTCCGTGGCGCGCAGTGTGGCTGCTACCGCAAGGTGTTTGAGCGTACGCCAGCTTTTGCCTCTGGTGGGTGACAAGTTGTAGGACTTATCCGAGAGTAAAATTGTCAGGCGCGTCAATTGCTTGCAATGGGTGGCGCGCGTGGGTTGCGTTGTGTACGATGCGCGCCGGATTGAATAAGGCTGCAAGCAGCCCGGCGCTATGGAATCAGCAGCGCAAAATGTGCGTTGATTCATCAGGCTTCGAGGTTGAAGCCTTGCATGGCAGGTGTGCGGAGATTTCTTTGTGCGCTCTCCGTTCGCCAGAGCAGAAGTGATTCAAGCGAAAGCCCGGGTCGCTGCAAGCCGCGTGAAGCGGTTTTTTTGTTTCAGCGTATTCGCTTTACCGCCTCGCGGGTCCGGTGGCTTGCCGCCGTCGGTCGAGTGGGGCGTGCTACGTGGATGGAGTCGGTCGTCTCCGGCGCTGATGCTTCTTTATATAGAGGCCGTGCCAGACGCGTCGCCGAGGGTGTGAGGCTTTTTTCTTCCTTGCGCTGCAGCGCTCCGCTTTCGTCCTATAAATCCACCCTTTTTCAGTAGGGTGACTTCTTGAGTTTGACCCACTAGAATGCATGCCCTTGATTCTGGGGTCGGAAACGGCCGGCTAACGTCTGTGCAACGAGGAATATCCATGCAAGTTTCTGTTGAAAATACTTCCGCTCTTGAGCGCCGCATGACCATTGGCGTGCCTGCCGAACGCATCGAGACTGAAGTCAACAAGCGTCTGCAGCAGACTGCACGTAAAGCCAAGATCCCGGGCTTCCGCCCTGGCAAGGTGCCGATGAGCGTGATTCGTCAGCGTTACGAAGACGGCGCGCGCCAGGAAGCACTGGGCGATCTGATTCAGGCTACGTTCTACGAAGCTGTCGTCGAGCAAAAGCTGAACCCGGCGGGCGCTCCTGCTGTAGAGCCAAAATCGTTCGAAAAAGGCAAAGATCTGGAATACGTGGCTACTTTCGAAGTATTCCCGGAATTCACCGTTGCCGGTTTCGACACCATCGCCGTAGAGCGTCTGTCCGCCGACGTCGCTGACAGCGATCTGGACAACATGCTGGAAGTGCTTCGCAAGCAGAACGTTCGCTTCGAAGTGGCCGACCGTGCCGCCCAGAACGAAGACCAGTTGAACATCGATTTCGTGGGCAAGGTCGACGGCGAAGTATTCGCTGGCGGTTCCGCCACCGCCACCCAGCTGGTTCTGGGTTCCGGCCGCATGATCCCTGGTTTCGAAGACGGTCTGGTTGGCGCCAAGGCCGGTGAAGAGCGCGTTCTGAACGTGACCTTCCCCGAGGACTATCAGAACCTCGACCTGGCCGGCAAGGCTGCCGAGTTCACTGTCACCGTCAACACCGTTTCCGAGCCAAAGCTGCCTGAGCTGAACGAAGAGTTCTTCAAGCAGTTCGGCATCAAAGAAACCGGTATCGAAGGCTTCCGCACCGAAGTTCGCAAGAACATGGAGCGCGAGCTGCGTCAGGCGATCAAGTCCAAGGTCAAGAATCAGGTCATGGACGGTCTGCTGGCCGCCAACTCGATCGAAGTGCCTAAAGCGCTGCTGGAAAACGAAGTCAACCGTCTGCGCGTCCAGGCTGTTCAGCAGTTCGGCGGCAACATCAAGCCAGACCAGCTGCCTGCAGAGCTGTTTGAAGAGCAGGCCAAGCGTCGCGTAGAGCTGGGTCTGATCGTTGCCGAGGTGGTCAAGCAGTTCGACCTGAAGCCTGACGATGCTCGCGTTCGTGAAATGATCCAGGAAATGGCGTCCGCCTATCAGGAACCTGAACAGGTTGTTGCCTGGTACTACAAGAACGAGCAGCAAATGAACGAGGTACGTTCTGTTGTGCTTGAAGAGCAAGTTGTAGATACTGTTTTGCAGAAAGCTAGCGTGACCGACAAATCGGTCTCCTACGAAGAAGCTGTCAAGCCGGTGGAAGCTGCAAAAGCCGACTGATTCTCTTTTTCGTGCGAAAACACCCACAAGCCAGCCTTCGCGCTGGCTTGTGCGTATTCAAGACTCGACTATTTGGGAGTGAATGCAGGACATGTCCCGCAATTCTTATATTCAGCAGAACTCTGACATCCAGGCCGCTGGCGGCCTGGTCCCGATGGTTATCGAGCAGTCCGCCCGTGGCGAACGCGCCTATGACATCTATTCGCGCCTTCTCAAGGAGCGAGTCATCTTTATGGTTGGTCCGGTAGAGGACTACATGGCCAACCTTATCGCAGCGCAACTGCTTTTCCTTGAAGCGGAAAACCCGGACAAGGATATCCATCTCTACATAAACTCACCGGGCGGTTCGGTCACTGCAGGCATGTCGATCTACGACACCATGCAGTTCATCAAGCCGGACGTTTCGACCATCTGTATCGGTCAGGCGTGCAGCATGGGTGCATTCCTGCTGGCTGGCGGCGCAGAGGGCAAGCGTCACTGCCTGCCCAACTCGCGGATGATGATTCACCAGCCGTTGGGCGGTTTCCAGGGTCAGGCGTCGGACATCGACATCCATGCCAAGGAAATCCTGCACATTCGTCATCGCCTGAACTCGTTGCTGGCGCATCACACCGGTCAGAGCCTCGAAACCATCGAGCGTGATACCGAGCGTGACAACTTCATGAGCGCAGAGCGTGCGGCGGAATACGGCCTGATCGACTCCGTGATCAACAAGCGTCAAATGCCTGCCTAAGCGACTCAAAATGTAGGGGGTCGGCACAACCGACCGCCTGCGGACTTGAAAAAGCCCGCAATAGCCTTCATCTTGTGTTGCAAGCCTACCGGATTGGATCGATCGAATGACTGACACCCGCAACGGCGAGGACAACGGCAAATTGCTCTATTGCTCCTTCTGTGGCAAAAGCCAGCATGAAGTGCGCAAATTGATTGCCGGCCCCTCGGTCTTTATCTGCGACGAGTGCGTCGACCTGTGCAATGACATCATCCGCGAGGAGGTGCAGGAAGCACAGGCAGAAAGCAGCGCGCATAAATTGCCTTCGCCTAAAGAAATCAGCGGCATCCTTGACCAGTATGTAATCGGTCAGGAACGTGCCAAAAAGGTTCTCGCAGTAGCGGTGTACAACCACTACAAGCGTCTGAATCAGCGTGACAAGAAGAACGACGATGTCGAGTTGGGCAAGAGCAACATCCTGCTGATCGGCCCTACGGGCTCCGGCAAGACGCTGCTGGCTGAAACACTGGCCCGCCTGCTTAATGTGCCGTTTACCATTGCCGACGCCACCACCCTGACCGAAGCCGGTTACGTGGGTGAGGACGTCGAAAACATTATCCAGAAGCTGTTGCAGAAATGTGATTACGATGTCGAGAAGGCCCAGATGGGTATTGTCTACATCGATGAAATCGACAAGATTTCGCGCAAATCCGACAACCCTTCGATCACTCGTGACGTTTCCGGTGAGGGCGTGCAACAAGCCTTGCTGAAGCTGATCGAGGGCACTGTGGCTTCCGTTCCGCCTCAAGGTGGTCGCAAGCATCCGCAGCAGGAATTCCTGCAGGTGGACACGCGCAACATCCTCTTTATATGCGGTGGCGCCTTCTCGGGCCTGGAAAAGGTCATTCAGAACCGTTCCACCCGTGGCGGCATCGGCTTCAACGCTGAAGTTCGCAGCAAGGAGGAGGGCAAGAAGGTGGGCGAGTCCCTGCGTGAAGTCGAGCCTGACGATCTGGTCAAGTTCGGTCTGATCCCGGAATTCGTCGGTCGTCTGCCGGTGCTTGCAACGCTGGACGAGCTGGATGAGGTTGCTTTGATTCAGATCCTCACCGAGCCGAAAAACGCTCTGACCAAGCAGTATGCCAAGCTGTTCGAAATGGAAGGTGTGGACCTCGAGTTCCGCACCGATGCGCTGAAATCGGTTGCCCGTCGTGCGCTGGAGCGCAAGACCGGTGCCCGTGGCCTGCGCTCCATCCTCGAAGGCGTGCTGCTCGACACCATGTACGAGATCCCGTCGCAAAGCGACGTGAGCAAGGTGGTGATCGACGAGAGCGTGATCGATGGCACGTCCAAACCGTTGCTGATCTACGAAAACAGCGAGCCGCCCGCCAAGGTTGCTCCTGACGCGTAAAGCACTTAGGTGCGTTTGCGTGTGAAGTGACACAAAAGGGGGCCTTTTCGGCCCCCTTTTGCATTTTTGGCCAGTCCATTCGTTCTGTATGAAGAAACTGATCTTGGCGTGGTGCTTCTCTAGAGCTTGTTTTTTTTGAACGCTACCCCCATCTTGGCTTCAAGCTAATTCCATCTGTCCCGGCCAACTGGCCGCCGTAGAGGCGAAATCATGAAGACCACTATTGAATTGCCTCTCTTGCCATTGCGTGATGTCGTGGTTTATCCGCACATGGTTATCCCGCTGTTCGTGGGGCGCGAGAAGTCTATCGAAGCCCTTGAAGCGGCGATGACAGGCGACAAGCAGATCCTGCTGCTCGCGCAAAGAAACCCGGCTGACGACGATCCTGACGAAAAGGCTCTGTACAGCGTCGGCACCATCGCCACCGTACTGCAGCTGCTCAAATTGCCGGATGGCACCGTCAAGGTGCTGGTTGAAGGTGAGCAGCGTGGTTCGGTAGAGCGTTTCATCGAAGTCGATGGCCATTACCGTGCCGACGTGGCGCTGATCGACGAAGTCGATGCCCCAGACCGTGAATCGGAAGTGTTTGTGCGCAGCTTGCTGGCTCAATTCGAGCAGTACGTGCAACTGGGCAAGAAAGTCCCCGCAGAAGTCCTCTCGTCGCTCAACAGCATCGATGAGCCGGGCCGCCTGGTAGACACCATGGCGGCGCATATGGCGCTGAAAATCGAGCAGAAGCAGGAAATCCTCGAGATTATCGACCTGTCAGCCCGTGTCGAACACGTGCTGGCCTTGCTGGATGCCGAAATTGACCTGCTGCAGGTTGAAAAGCGCATCCGCGGTCGCGTGAAAAAGCAAATGGAGCGCAGCCAGCGCGAGTACTACCTGAACGAGCAGATGAAGGCCATTCAGAAAGAACTTGGCGACGGCGACGAAGGCCACAACGAAATCGAAGAGCTGAAAAAGCGCATCGACGCTGCAGGCCTGCCCAAGGACGCTCTGGCCAAGGCAACTGCCGAGCTGAACAAGCTCAAGCAGATGTCGCCTATGTCGGCTGAGGCGACCGTTGTGCGCACCTACATCGACTGGCTGGTTCAGGTGCCGTGGAAGGCGCAGAGCAAAGTTCGTCTGGACCTTGCGCGTGCCGAAGCGATTCTCGACGCCGACCATTATGGTCTGGACGAGGTCAAGGAGCGCATTCTTGAATACCTCGCTGTGCAGAAGCGCGTGAAGAAAATTCGTGGTCCTGTGCTGTGTCTGGTCGGGCCCCCAGGTGTCGGTAAAACCTCCCTGGCCGAGTCCATTGCCAACGCAACCAATCGCAAATTTGTGCGTATGGCGCTGGGTGGCGTGCGTGACGAGGCTGAAATTCGAGGTCATCGCCGGACGTATATCGGTTCGATGCCAGGAAGATTGATACAAAAGATGACAAAGGTGGGCGTTCGCAACCCGCTGTTCCTGCTCGATGAAATCGACAAGATGGGCAGCGACATGCGTGGCGATCCGGCCTCGGCATTGCTTGAGGTCCTGGACCCCGAGCAGAACCACAATTTCAACGACCACTACCTTGAAGTCGACTACGACCTTTCGGATGTGATGTTCCTCTGCACCTCGAACTCGATGAACATCCCGCCAGCCTTGCTGGACCGGATGGAAGTCATTCGTTTGCCGGGCTACACCGAAGACGAAAAGATCAACATCGCCGTCAAATACCTCTCGCCCAAGCAGATTCAGGCCAACGGCTTGAAGAAAGGCGAGGTCCAGTTCGACGAGGAAGCGATCCGCGACATCATCCGTTACTACACCCGGGAAGCGGGCGTGCGCGGGCTCGAGCGCCAGATTGCCAAGGTTTGTCGCAAGGCGGTCAAAGAACACACCATGGAAAAACGCTTCTCCGTGCAGGTCACGGCCGAGATGCTGGAGCACTTCCTGGGAGTGCGTAAATTCCGTTACGGACTGGCCGAGCAGCAGGATCAGATCGGGCAGGTAACCGGTCTGGCGTGGACGCAGGTGGGCGGTGAATTGCTGACCATAGAAGCCGCAGTAGTCTCGGGCAAAGGGCAGTTGATCAAGACCGGTTCGCTGGGCGATGTGATGGTTGAATCGATCACTGCCGCGCAGACCGTGGTACGCAGCAGGGCCCGTAGCCTGGGCATTCCAGCGGATTTCCACGAGAAACACGACACGCATATCCACATGCCTGAGGGCGCTACGCCGAAGGACGGTCCGAGCGCCGGTGTGGGCATGTGTACCGCTCTTGTGTCAGCGCTTACACAGATCCCGGTGCGTGCCGATGTGGCAATGACCGGCGAAATCACCTTGCGCGGGCAGGTTCTGGCGATTGGTGGCCTGAAGGAAAAACTGCTCGCTGCGCATCGCGGTGGCATCAAGACGGTGATCATTCCGGAAGAAAACGTGCGTGATTTGAAGGAGATTCCTGACAACATCAAGCAGGATCTGCAGATCAAGCCCGTTAAATGGATTGACGAAGTCCTGCAAATTGCGCTGCAATACGCGCCGGAGCCGTTGCCGGACGTGGCTGCTGATCTGGTCGCAAAGGAAGAAAAACGCGAATCTGACTCTAAGGATAGAATTAGCACGCATTAAGACTGGCCGGGCTTCCTTGACAGCTTTTTAGAGCCCTTGTTATAAAGCGGCTCTTCAAAGCAATCACCAGCAAGCCTTCCAGCGCTCGTTTTGCTTAACACCTAAAACTTAGAAACATACTCAATATAGAGATAAGGGGACTTAGAGTGAACAAGTCGGAACTGATTGATGCTATCGCTGCATCTGCTGATATCCCGAAAGCTGCTGCTGGCCGTGCGCTGGACGCAGTGATCGAATCCGTCACTGGCGCTCTGAAGGCTGGCGACTCGGTTGTTTTGGTTGGCTTTGGTACGTTCTCCGTGACTGATCGTCCTGCTCGCATCGGTCGCAATCCTAAGACCGGTAAGCCGCTGGAAATCTCTGCTGCTAAAAAACCAGGTTTCAAAGCCGGTAAAGCCCTCAAAGAAGCTGTCAACTAAGCCTTTTGATGCTTTTGCCCGCTGGGTCAGACCCGTTCTGATCCAGTAGCGGAGCGGTGGTGCATTCGGTTGCGACACCGAAGGGTTCGAGCCCTACCGCTTCGTCAGTTACGAGAAGGCGCATCCTCGGATGCGCCTTTCTTCTATCCGCTTTCTACCCACGCTCCGCGGTTGGTTAGTCAGTTCAACCGTTTTGGGGGACGCAATGCTGCAGAACATCAGGGACAATTCACAAGGCTGGATTGCCAAGACAATTATCGGAATCATCATCGCTCTGATGGCCTTCACCGGCATCGAGGCAATGTTTACCGCAACCAGCAACAAACAGAACGCAGCTGAGGTCAACGGCGAGGACATCACTCAGAATGAGTTGAGTCAGGCCGTGGACATGCAGCGCCGCCAGTTGGCTCAGCAGCTCGCGCAGCAGTTGGGCAAGGATTTCGATCCTGCGATGCTCGACGAAAAACTGCTGCGTGAATCGGCCCTCAAAGGCCTGATCGATCGCAAGCTGCTGCTGCAAGGTGCAGGCGATGCCAGGTTCTCGTTTTCCGACGCCGCACTGGATCAACAGCTGTTGCAGACGCCTGAGTTTCAGGTTGATGGCAAGTTCAGTGCTGACCGATTCGACCAGGTGATTCGTCAGCTCGGTTACAGCCGCATGCAATTCCGCCAGATGCTGGGTCAGGAAATGCTCATCGGTCAGGTGCGTGCGGGTGTCGCGGGCAGTGCCTTCGTGACCGACGCACAGGTTGACGCTTTTGCCCGTCTGGAAAAACAGACGCGCGATTTCGCTTCGTTGACGCTGCCGGCCGATCCTACTGCGGTCAAAGTGACCGACGACGAAGTCAAGGCTCACTACGACCAGCATGCCAAGGAGTTCATGAGCCCTGAGCAGGTTGTGCTTGATTACATCGAATTGAAGAAATCGTCTTTCTTCGACAAGGTGACGGTCAAGGACGAAGACTTGCAGGCGGCCTATCAGAAAGAAATCGCCAACCTGTCGGAACAGCGTCGTGCTGCACACATCCTCATCGAAGTGAACGACAAGCTGAACGACGAGCAAGCCAAGGCAAAGGTTGAAGAAATTCAACAGCGTCTGGCCAAGGGTGAGAGTTTCGCGGCGCTGGCCAAAGAGTTCTCGCAGGACCCGGGTTCGTCCAGCAAGGGCGGTGATCTTGGGTTTGCAGGCAAGGGCGTCTACGACCCGGCTTTTGAAGAGGCGCTGTATGCCTTGAACAAGGACCAGGTTTCGCAGCCCGTGCGTACAGACTTCGGCTGGCATTTGATCAAGCTGCTGGGCGTCGAAGCACCGTCGGTGCCGACCTTTGCCAGTTTGAAAGAAAAGCTGAGCAACGATCTGAAATCGCAGCTGGTCGAGCAGAAGTTTGTCGAAGTGACCAAGCAGCTGGAAGATTCTGCGTTTGAATCTTCGGATCTGACTCAACCGGCACAGGACCTGGGCCTGAAGGTTCAGACCACTGCGCCATTCGGTCGTGAAGGCGGTGAAGGCCTGACGGCCAACCGCGCGGTCATCCAGGCTGCCTTCAGCCCGGAAGTTCTGGAAGAAGGTTCCAACAGCAACACGTTGGAGCTGGACCCGGAGACCGTCGTGGTTGTGCGCTCCAAAGAGCACCTGCAACCGCAGCAACTGCCGCTTGAGAGCGTTGCCAGCTCGATTCGCGCTCAACTGGTCAAGGAGCACGCCACGGCTGCTGCGAAGACCAAGGGCGAGGCTCTGCTGGCCGGACTGCGTGATGGCAAGATCCCGTTGGCTGCGAAGCAGGACGGTCGTGACTGGAAATCCATGGAAGCGGTTTCTCGCAGTCAGGAAGGTGTTGATCCTCAAGTTCTGCAGGCGCTGTTTCGCATGCCCAAGCCTGTTGCCAAGGACAAGCCGGAATTTGCCAGCATTACCGCAGCCGATGGCAGCTTTGTGATTGTGCGTCTCAATGGCGTGAATCAGGCCGCTGCACCGACTGATGCGGAAAAGGCGCAATATCGCCGCTTCCTCGCGTCGCGTGCCGGCCAGCAGGATTTCGCGGCCTACCGTGCACAGTTGGAAAGCAAGGCGAAGATCGAGAAGTTCTAAGCTCGAAACCTGCCCAAAAAAGAAGGCCGCTCAGTGAGCGGCCTTCTTATTGAGTGCGGGAAAGTGCCGCTCGCGAGGAGCGGCGCTTGCCGTCTTACTCTTCCATGCTGCCCATCGCGGTGGTGTTGAAGCCGCCGTCGACGTACATGATCTCACCGCTGATGCCCGACGCCAGGTCCGAGCACAGGAACGCGCCGGCATTGCCGACTTCGTCGATGGTCACGTTGCGGCGCAGAGGGGTCTGCGCTTCGTTGGCTGCCAGCATCTTGCGGAAGTTCTTGATGCCCGAAGCGGCCAGGGTGCGGATCGGACCTGCCGATACGGCGTTGACGCGAGTGCCTTCCGGACCGAGGCTGCCAGCCAGGTAACGAACGCCGGCTTCCAGACTGGCCTTGGCCATGCCCATGACGTTGTAGTTAGGCATGGTGCGCTCTGCGCCCAGGTACGACAGGGTCAGCAGGCTGCCATTGCGACCTTTCATCATTTCGCGACCGGCCTTGGCCAGGGCCACGAAGCTGTAGGCGCTGATGTCATGAGCGATGCGGAAACCTTCGCGGGTGGTGGCGTTGGTGAAGTCGCCATCGAGCTGGTCGCCCGGCGCGAAGCCAACCGAGTGAACGATCACGTCCAGGCCGTCCCACTTCTTGCTCAGCTCTTCAAAGACCTTGTTGATCTCTTCGTCGCTGGCCACGTCGCAAGGGAAGCACAGTTCAGGGCCTGAACCCCAGCCTGCGGCGAACTCTTCGACACGACCCTTGAGTTTGTCGTTCTGGTAGGTGAAGGCAAGCTCAGCGCCTTCACGATGCATGGCGGCGGCGATACCGGATGCGATGGACAGTTTACTGGCGACACCGACGATCAGTACGCGCTTACCGGCGAGAAAACCCATATGTTGTTCCTCTTCAGGTTCAGGTTAATCGACAGCTACGGGGGCCAGAAAAGCGGCCTCCAGCAGCTGCTGTGTATAAGGATGTTGCGGTGCGGCGAAGATTTCCCGCGCTGCACCCTGTTCGACCACTTGGCCTTGCTTGACCACCATCAGTTGGTGGCTCAGCGCTTTGACGACAGCCAGGTCATGGCTGATGAACAAATACGTCAGGTTGTACTTGGTTTGCAGCGAGCGAAGCAACTCGACCACCTGGCGCTGCACGGTCCGGTCGAGGGCCGAGGTCGGCTCGTCCAGCAGAATCAGTGCCGGTTTCAAGACCAGCGCACGTGCAATGGCAATTCGCTGCCGTTGACCACCGGAAAACTCATGGGGATAGCGGTGCCGGGTGTCCGGATCCAGGCCAACCTCCCTGAGTGCTTCGATGATCGCCGTCTGCTGCTCGCCTGGCGTACCCATGCCGTGAATGCGCAAGCCTTCGCCGACGATTTCACCCACCGACATGCGCGGGCTCAAACTGCCAAACGGGTCCTGGAACACCACCTGCATCTGCCTGCGCAGCGGACGGATCTGCTGTTGCGACAGAGATTCTAGCGCGTTGCCCTTGAAGCGTATGGTGCCCTGGCTGCCGATCAGTCGAAGAATCGCCAAGCCCAGCGTCGATTTGCCCGACCCGCTTTCACCCACGATACCCAGTGTTTGCCCTTGCGGCAGACTGAAGCGAATGCCGTCCACCGCCTTGACGTGGTCGACCGTGCGCTTGAGCAGGCCTTTCCTGATCGGGAACCAGACTTTCAGGTCCTCGACTTCAAGCAGCGGGGCGCCCGCGGGGTTGGTCGATGGACCGCCGCTGGGCTCTGCGCTAAGCAACACTTTGGTATAAGGATGTTGCGGCGAACGGAACAATTCTTCGCACGATGCCTGTTCGACGATGCAACCGCGCTGCATGACACATACTCGGTTGGCTATTTGCCTCACCACGTTCAGGTCGTGGCTGATCAGCAACAGAGCCATGCCCAGTCGAGCCTGTAATTGCTTGAGCAATTCGAGGATTTTCAGCTGTACCGTGACATCCAGCGCAGTGGTCGGTTCGTCGGCAATCAGCAGCTCGGGTTCGTTGGCCAGCGCCATGGCAATCATGACGCGCTGGCGCTGGCCGCCTGACAGCTCGTGTGGCAGGGCTTTGAGGCGTTTATGTGGCTCGGGGATGCCGACCAGTTCCAGAAGCTCCAGCGTGCGTGCCGTGGCCGCCTTGCCGGTCAGACCCTTGTGCAGGCCCAGCACCTCGTTGATCTGCTTTTCGACCGAATGCAGCGGGTTCAGTGAGGTCATCGGCTCCTGGAAGATCATGGCAATGCGGTTGCCACGGATCGAGCGCAGTTTTTTCTCTTCTACTTTCAGCAGGTCTTCGCCCGCATAGTGAATGGTGCCGCTCGGGTGGCTGGCGATGGGGTAGGGCAGCAGACGCAGAATCGAATGCGCGGTGACGGATTTGCCCGAGCCGCTTTCGCCTACCAGCGCCAGGGTTTCACCGCGACGAATATCGAAGCTGATGTTCTCGACCACCCGTTGCCGCGAGTCGCCCGTCACGAACTCGACCGCCAGATCGCGGATTTCGATCAGATTGTCAGTGTTCATCTTATTTCCTTGGGTCGAATGCATCGCGGGCGGATTCGCCGATAAACACCAGCAAGCTCAGCATGATGGCCAGCACCGCAAACGCGCTGATGCCCAGCCAGGGTGCCTGCAGGTTGGATTTGCCCTGTGCGACCAGCTCGCCCAGCGAGGGTGAACCGGCGGGCAGGCCGAAACCGAGGAAATCCAGTGCCGTCAGGGTGCCGATGGCGCCAGTGAGAATGAACGGCAGGAAGGTCATGGTCGAGACCATGGCGTTGGGCAGAATGTGGCGGAACATGATTGCGCCGTTTTCCATGCCCAGCGCCCGAGCCGCCCGCACGTACTCCAGGTTGCGACCGCGCAGGAACTCGGCACGCACCACGTCCACCAGGCTCATCCAGGAAAACAGCAGCATGATGCCCAGCAGCCACCAGAAGTTGGGCTGCACAAAGCTGGCCAGGATGATCAGCAGGTACAGCACCGGGAGGCCCGACCAGACCTCCAGAAAGCGCTGGCCCAGCAAGTCGACCCAGCCGCCGTAATAGCCCTGCAAGGCACCGGCAATCACACCGATGATCGAACTGAGGATGGTCAGGGTCAGGGCGAACAGCACGGAAATCCTGAAGCCGTAGATCACTCGCGCCAACACGTCGCGGCCCTGATCGTCGGTGCCCAGCAGGTTTTCCCGGGACGGTGGCGCAGGGGCGGGTACTTTCAGGTCGTAATTGATGCTCTGGTAGCTAAACGGGATCGGCGCCCACAGGGTCCAGCCATCTTTCGCAGCCAGCAGCTCCTTGATGTACGGGCTCTTGTAATTGGCTTCCAGCGGGAATTCGCCGCCGAAGGTGGTTTCCGGGTAACGCTCGATCACCGGAAAATACCACTGGCCGTCGTAGCGCACGGCCAGCGGTTTATCGTTGGCGATCAGCTCGGCGCCCAGGCTCAGGCCGAACAGGATCAGGAACAGCCACAGAGACCACCAGCCGCGTCGGTTGGCTTTGAAACGTTCGAAACGGCGGCGATTGAGAGGAGACAACTTCATATCAATGCTTCCTGCTTTCGAAATCGATGCGCGGGTCTACCAGGGTGTAGGTGATGTCGCCGATCAGCTTCACCACCAGCCCCAGCAGGGTAAAGATGAACAACGTGCCAAAGACCACCGGGTAATCGCGGTTGATGGCGGCTTCAAAGCTCATCAGGCCCAGGCCGTCCAGCGAAAAGATCACCTCCACCAGCAGCGAACCGGTGAAGAAAATCCCGATGAATGCCGATGGGAAGCCGGCAATCACCAGCAGCATCGCGTTGCGGAACACGTGACCGTAAAGCACCTTGTGATTGCTCAGGCCTTTGGCTTTGGCGGTGGTGACATACTGTTTGCTGATCTCGTCGAGAAAGCTGTTCTTGGTCAGCAGGGTCATGGTGGCGAAGTTGCCGATCACCAGCGCGGTGACGGGCAGCACCAGGTGCCAGAAGTAATCGAAGATCTTGCCCAGCGTGCTCAGCTCCTCGTAGTTGTTGGAGGTCAGCCCGCGCAACGGGAACCAGTTGAAATAGCTGCCACCGGCAAACACCACGATCAACAGGATTGCAAACAGAAAGGCCGGGATGGCGTAGCCGACGATGATTGCCGAGCTGGTCCAGACGTCGAACTGGCTGCCATGGCGCGTGGCCTTGGCGATGCCCAGCGGGATCGACACCAGGTACATGATCAGCGTGCTCCATAACCCCAGGGATATAGACACGGGCATCTTCTCGACAATCAGGTCGATCACCTTGGCATCCCGAAAGAAGCTGTCGCCGAAATCCAGCGTGGCGTAGTTCTTGATCATGATCCACAGGCGTTCCGGTGCCGATTTGTCGAAACCGTACATCCGTTCGATTTCCTTGATCAGCGCCGGGTCCAGGCCTTGCGCACCCCGATAGTTGGAGCCCGCCACCGAGACTTCCGCGCCACCACCGGCAATCCGGCTGGTGGCCCCGTCGAAGCCTTCGATCTTGGCGATCATCTGTTCCACCGGCCCGCCGGGGGCCGCCTGAATGATGACGAAGTTGATGATCAGGATGCCGAGCAGGGTCGGGATGATCAGCAGCAGCCGCCGCAGAATATAAGCCAGCATGTTATTGCTCCGCGTTCGCAGGCTTGGCCTGATCAGTGGCTGACGGGGTCGCGGTCACGGGTTTGACATCCGGTTTGGCCCACCAGGTTGTCAGGCCGACGTCGGAAAGCGCCTTGGCCTTCGGGTGACCGATGTGATTCCAGTACGCCACCCGCCAGGTCTTGATGTGCCAGTTGGGGGCCACATAGAAACCCCACAGCAATACCCGGTCAAGGGCCTTGGTGTAGTTGATGAGGCTGGCTCGTGAGTCGGCGTTGATCAGGCCGTTGACCAGTGTGTCGACTGCCGGGTCTTTGAGGCCCATGAGGTTGCGACTGCCCGGATTGTCGGCGCTCGACGAATCGAAGTACACACGCTGTTCGTTACCGGGCGAGCTGGACTGCGGGTAGCCGCTGACAATCATGTCGTAGTCCCGCGAGCGCAAACGGTTGATGTATTGCGACACGTCGGCACGGCGGATCACCAGTTCGATACCCAGATCACTCAGGTTGCGCTTGTAGGGCAGCAGAATGCGCTCGAATTCGGTCTGGGCGATCAGGAACTCCAGCTTCACCGGGTTGCCTTGGGTGTCGACCATCTTGTCATCGACGATTTTCCAGCCGGCTTCCTGCAATAGCTGGAACGCCCGACGCTGTTGCGGGCGAATCATGCCGCTGCCGTCGGTAACCGGTAACTGAAAAGCTTCGGTGAATACCCGATCCGGAATCTTGCCGCGCAGCGGTTCGAGGATTTTCAGTTCCTCGGCAGAGGGCAGGCCGCTTGAGGCCATTTCCGAGTTATCGAAATAACTTTTGGTGCGGCTGTAGGCACCGTTGAAGAGCTGTTTGTTGGTCCACTCGAAATCCAGCAACAGGGTCAGCGCTTCGCGCACCCGCACGTCCTGGAATACCGGTTTGCGCAAGTTGAAAACGAACCCCTGCATGCCGGTCGGATTGCCGTTGGGCAGCTCTTCCTTGATCAGTCTGCCGTCCTTGACGGCCGGTGTGTTGTAAGCGGTGGCCCAGTTTTTGGCGCTGGTTTCAATCCAGTAGTCGAACTGTCCGGCCTTGCCGGCTTCCAGCGCAACGGTGTTGTCGCGGTAATAGTCGGTGGCCAGCACATCGAAATTGTAGAAGCCCTTGTTGATGGGCAGGTCCTTGGCCCAGTAGTCCTTGACCCGCTCGTAACGCACCGAGCGCCCGGCCTTTACATCGACCACCTTGTAAGGCCCGCTGCCCAGCGGGAATTCCAGATTGCCCTTGCTAAAGTCGCGGTCCGCCCAGAAATGTTTTGGCAGCACAGGCAACTGGCCAAGAATCAGCGGCATTTCGCGGCTGCCCTTGTGCTTGAACTTGAACAGCACCCGCAGCGGGTCTTCGACGATGACCTGATCGACGTCGGCGTAATAGCCCTTGTACATGGGCGAGCCGTGTTCCATCAGGGTCTTGAAGCTGAACTCCACATCTTCGGCACGGATCGGGTGGCCGTCATGGAAGCGCGCTTCGGGACGCAGGTAGAAGCGCACCCAGCTGTTATCCGGCGCTTTCTCGATTTTACCGGCAACCAGCCCGTATTCACTGAAGGGTTCGTCCAGGCTGGCGCGAGCCAGGGTGTCGTAGATCAAGCCGATATCATCTGCCGGCACGCCCTTGTTGATAAACGGGTTGAGGCTGTCGAAGCCGCCAAAGCCTGCCTGGCGAAACGTGCCGCCTTTGGGCGCATCCGGGTTCACGTAGTCGAAGTGCTTGAAGTCGGCCGGGTATTTAGGCGGTTCGTCGTACAGCGTGACGCCATGCTGAGGCGCCGCCTGTACCGTGCAAGCGAGGCTGGCCAGCAGCAGACCGGCCGCTTGCGCGCGCAGGGAATGCAATGGGTTCATCGGGGCTTCTCCAGAGTCTTGAGCCACCACGCACGCAGCCCCAGGGTGTAGGGCGGGGTAGTGACCATGGCGAATCGGTTGCGATAGGCAAGCCGGTGATTGTTCAGGTACCAATTGGGAATGCTGTAGTGCTGGGACAGCAACACGCGGTCCAGCGCCCGTGCGGCGGCGATCTGTTCGTCACGGGTCTGCGCGGCCAGCAGTTTGTTCAGCAGCGCATCGACCACCGGGTTGGCGATACCGGCGTAGTTCTTGCTGCCATTGATCGTGGCCTGACTGGAGTGAAAGTATTGCCACTGCTCAAGACCTGGGCTCAGCGTCTGTTGCAGGGTCATGAGGATCATGTCGAAGTCGAAGCGGTCCAGGCGCTGTTTGTACTGTGCACGGTCAACGGTGCGAAGGCCGACATTGATGCCCAGACGGCGCAGGTCCTCGATGTAGGGCTGCAGGATGCGCTCAAGGTTGGGGTTGACCAGCAGTATCTCGAAGCGCAGCGGTTGTTTGTTCGCGTTGAGCAACCCTTGATCGGAAAGCGTCCAGCCTGCGTCGGTCAGAAGTTTCAGGGCTTTGCGCAGGGTATCGCGCGGGATGCCGCCGCCATCGGTCTTCGATGGTGCAAACGGTTGGGTGAACAGGCTGGGTGGCAACTGATCGCGGTAAGGGGCGAGCATCAGCCATTCAGCGCCGGTCGGCAGGCCCGTCGCGGAAAATTCGCTGTTGGGGTAGTAACTGAGCGAACGGGCGTAGGCGTCGCTGAACAGCGTGCGGTTGGTCCACTCGAAATTGAACAGCAGCCCCAGCGCTTCACGCACGCGAATGTCGGCGAAGGCCGCGCGCCGGGTGTTCATGAACAGGCCCTGGGTCTGGGTCGGTATGCGGTGCGGGATCTGCGCCTTGATCACCTGGCCGTTGGTGACCGCTGGAAAGTCATAGCCGGTGGTCCAGTTTTTGGCCTGGTGTTCGATGTAGATATCGAACTCGCCCGCCTTGAACGCTTCGAACGCCACGTCACTGTCGCGGTAGAACTCGACCTCGACCCGGTCGAAATTGTATTTGCCGCGATTGACCGGCAAGTCCTTGCCCCAGTAATCCTTGACCCGCTCGAACACCAGTTGGCGTCCGGGCTTTACGCGCGTGATGCGGTAGGGGCCGCTGCCCAGTGGCGGCTCGAAGGTCGTGGCCTTGAAGTCTCTGTCTTTCCAGTAATGCTGGGGCAGCACCGGCAGTTCACCCAGACGCAGGATCAGCAGCGGGTTGCCGGAACGCTTGAAGACGAAGCGGATGCGGTGCCGACTGAGGATGTCGACGCGCTGCACTTCCTGCAGGGCAGTGCGGTACTGAGGGTGACCGTCCTTGAGCAGGGTCCGGTAGGAAAAGGCTACGTCGTAAGCGGTGATCGGCTTGCCGTCGTGAAAGCGAGCTTGCGGGCGCAGGTTGAACACCACCCAGCTGCGGTCCTCGCTGTATTCGACTGACTGGGCAATCAGCCCGTAACTGGACGTCGGCTCGTCGCCGGAAGGGTCGTACTGGCCAGTGCCGACCATGAGCGGTTCGTTCAGCTCACTGACGCCATATTGCAGGAAGTTTCCGGTCGAGACCGGGCTGCTGCCCTTGAAGGTGTAGGGGTTGAGCGTATCGAACGTGCCAAACGCCATCATTCTCAAGGTGCTACCTTTCGGCGCCTCGGGGTTGACCCAGTCGAAATGAGTGAAGCTGGCCGGGTACTTGAGCACACCAAACTGCGCGTAGCCATGACTTTCGGTAATGGCTGCGTTGGCGCAGAAGCTCAAGGCCAGGCTGAGGATTAGCAGGAAGGGACGTATCACTATCCAGACGACCTGGGCTTTCGGGTCGCTAACAGTAACAGCTTGTTCCCGTTGGAAAAAGACCGCTGGTGAGGGCGTGGCCAGGACTGCGCTGGCCACCCGCCCCAAGGTCATTGAAGGGCAAGTGGCCGAGGTCATCAGTGCGGCAGGTAAACGGTCAGGGTCTGGCCCGGTTTGAGGGCCTGCCCGCTACGTGGGTTCCAGCGCTTGAGATGTTGCATCTCGACGTTGAAGCGCTTGGCGACCAGGTACATCGAGTCGCCTTTCTGGATCTTGTACTGCATGGATTTCTTTTCGCTGTCTTTGCTGCTGGCGCTGGCGACCGCCTTGCTGCCAGCTTTGCCGGTGTCCTGCATGACCAGCGCCTGACCGACCTTGAGTTTCTTGCCGGTGAGCTTGTTCCAGCGTTGAAGGTCTTCGACATCCACCTTGTTGGCTTGCGCGATGGTGGTCAGGTTGTCGCCGCTTTTGACTTTATAGGTGCGGGTGCGTGTCGGCTTGTCGTTGCTGGCCAGTGCTTCAAACACCGGTTGCGAGGGGCGTGTTCCAGGCTGGACCGGAATGCTCAGGGACTGGCCGACTTTCAGTTTGTTGCCTGCCAACTTGTTATTGCTTTTGAGCGAGCTGGTCGTGACCTGATAGCGACTCGCCAGGCTTTCAAGTGTGTCGCCCTTGCGCACGCGGTAAGGCTGCCAGGCGACCAGTTCTTCCTGCTTCATGGTCAGCAGGCTTGCGGTCAGCAGTTGCGCCTTGGACGTAGGCACCAGCAGGTGCTGGGGCCCATCAACGGTCAGGCGCTTCTTGTAGGCCGGGTTGAGCTGAATAAGCTCGTCTTCGTCGATGTCGGCGGCGCTGGCCACTTTGGACAGGTCGACGCGCTTGTTGAGTTCGACGACTTCGAAATAGGGCTGATTGGCGATCGGATTGAGGTTGACGCCATAGGCTTCCGGCGACAGCACCACCTGAGACAAGGCCAGCAGCTTGGGCACGTAGTCGCGGGTTTCCTGCGGCAGTGGCAGGTTCCAGTAGTCGGTCGGCAGGTTGAGCTTGTCGTTGCGTTCGATGGCACGGCTGACTGTGCCTTCGCCTGCGTTGTAGGCGGCCAGGGCCAGCAACCAGTCACCGTTGAACATGTCGTGCAGACGGGTCAGGTAATCCAGTGCGGCAACCGTGGAAGCCTGAATGTCACGCCGCCCGTCATAGAAACTGGTCTGGCGCAGGTTGAAGTAGCGCCCGGTAGACGGGATGAACTGCCAGAGACCTACCGCTTGGCTGCGTGAAACGGCCATGGGGTTGTAGGCGCTTTCGATCACCGGAAGCAGGGCAAGCTCCAGCGGCATGTTGCGCTCTTCAAGGCGCTCTACGATGTAATGCATGTACAGGCTGCCGCGCTCGCCAGCGTTTTCCAGAAAGGAAGGGTTGTTGGCGAACCACAGGCGCTGTTGATCGATACGGGGGTTCTGGTCGTTGCCTTGTTGCAGTTGAAAGCCCTGACGCATGCGCTCCCACACATCTTGTGGCGGGGCGAGGGGCGTGGTGGGCTTGTGAGACAGAAAAATCGGCTTTTGCTTGATACCGGCGGCCAGATTCGGCGTGCGGTGGCTGCTGACTGGGTCGACGCTGGCAGTGCTCTGGCAACCGGCCAGAAGCGCGCTCGCGGTGACGGCCATGGCCTGAGCCAACCGAGTCAATGCGTCCGAATGTGAAGGCTTGCTGATAGATGACGACATTGTTCGGGGGGTACATCCAGACGAAAATGTCGGGCGATTCTAGGAACCAGCCTGCCGTCGGTCAACCTTTCAGAATTTTATTGCGGTTTCAGGGTCCGGTCAGAACTTATCTTTCCATGCCCTCAAGCTGGCAAAGACCGCACTCTGCGAGGTGTTTTGCCCGCCGCTCCGTTCGTCCGCTTTTTCTTTAACGGATGTTTCACCAGTGCGCAGAAAGGGGTTTGTGCGTTTTTCCTGCGCCAGGCTGGAAGGTAGGCTGATGCGGTTTTCGCTGCGCAAAAGCGTCACTTGAGCGAGTCGCTCGGCGATGTTCTGATTGTCGGGCTCGACGGCCTGGGCGAAACGCAGATTGCTCAGGGTGTATTCGTGAGCGCAGTAGATCAGCGTGCTGTCCGGCAATGCCGCGAGGCGTTCCAGCGACGTATGCATCTGCTCGGGCGTGCCTTCGAACAGGCGTCCGCAACCTGCGGCAAACAATGTATCGCCACTGAACAGCAGCGGCGCGGTCGCGTTTTCATGGTAGAAGGCAATGTGGCCCAGGGTGTGGCCGGGCACCGCATGCACGACGAGCTCGAGGCCCAGCACGGTGAGCCGGTCATGGTCGGCCAGCGCGACATCGCGGGCTGGAATGCTCTCTGTCGCGGGCCCCAGCACGCGCGCCCGGGTTGCCTGCTTGAGCTCGACCACGCCGCCGACGTGATCATTGTGGTGATGGGTAATGAGGATGTCGGTCAGTCGGCAGTACGGGTTTTGCGCCAGCCATTCCAGCACCGGCGCGGCGTCGCCCGGATCGACCACCACGCACTGCTGGCTCGAAAGGTCTTGTAACAACCATATGTAGTTGTCATTGAAAGCAGGGAGGGCATGGATCTGTATCATGGCGCAGTTCGCTTAGCGGCGGACAATGGTGCATCTTAGAGTCTGTTGCCGCTGTACGCGAGCACCTCCGGAGGAGAACTCATGACCGATGAAGCGTTCGCTCAGGCTGATCCTGAGTGGCTTGCATTGATCCGCGCTGCCCGTGAATGGCTTTCGGGGCCGTTGGGGCAGCTTCTGCTCGAAGAAGAACGGCGGGTTCTCGACGAAGAGCTGGGGCGTTATTTCGGCGGATATCTGGTGCATTACGGGCCGTCTGCGCAAAACCCGCCCGTGGCCCCTCAAGTGCAACGCAATGTGCGGCTTGGTGCGCCGTTGCCGGGCGTCGAGATTGTCTGTGAAGAACAGGCCTGGCCCTTGAGTGAGCACGCAGCCGATGTGGTCGTGCTGCAGCATGGCCTGGATTTCTGCCTGTCGCCCCACGGGCTGCTACGCGAAGCGGCGAGCAGCGTGCGGCCGGGCGGGCACTTGCTGATCATCGGTATCAACCCCTGGAGCGCCTGGGGCGTGCGGCATGTGTTCGCGCGGGATGCGTTGCGCAAGGCGCGTTGCATTTCCTCGTCGCGGGTCGCCGACTGGCTGAACCTGCTGGGCTTCGCGCTGGAGAAACGGCGCTTCGGATGCTATCGTCCGCCCCTTGCTTCAGCAGCATGGCAGTCACGTCTTGCGGGGCTCGAAAGCCTCGGCGAGGGACGGCAGAGCCCCGGTGGCGGCTTCTATCTTCTGGTTGCGCGCAAACTGGTGGTAGGCCTGCGGCCCGTGCGTCAGGCGCGCCGCGACCCCATCGGCAAACTGATCCCGATGCCCATGGCCAAGGTCAGTCGCAACACTCAGGATTGTTCCTGAGCCATGCCATGCTGCAGTTGAAGCCCATCATTCTGGAAAGGTCGTAATGAGCGATAGCGTTGAACTCTTCACCGACGGCGCCTGCAAGGGCAACCCTGGCCCTGGCGGCTGGGGCGCCTTGCTGATCTGCAAGGGCGTCGAGAAAGAGCTGTGGGGCGGCGAAGCCAACACCACCAACAACCGGATGGAGCTTACCGGCGCCATTCGCGGGCTTGAAGAGCTCAAGCGCCCGTGTGAAGTCACGCTGGTGACCGATTCGCAATACGTGATGAAGGGCATCACCGAGTGGATGGTCAACTGGAAGAAGCGCGGCTGGAAAACCGCCGCCAAGGAGCCGGTTAAAAATGCCGATCTCTGGCAGTTGCTCGACGAGCAGGTCAGCCGTCATACGGTGAAATGGCAATGGGTACGTGGCCATATCGGGCACCCTGGCAACGAGCGTGCCGACCAGTTGGCCAATCGTGGCGTCGATGAAGTTCGCGGCATCAAGCGCGCATAGCCAGCCGCAGGCTCGCAACGGTTGCGGCGTGTTAGAATCGCCGCCTGTAGATGAGGCAACAGTCAATGACAGCGCAAAACCTGGACAACAGATCGATCGTTCTCGACACCGAAACCACCGGTATGCCGGTGACCGATGGTCACCGTATCGTCGAGATCGGTTGTGTCGAACTGATCGGCCGCCGCCTGACCGGGCGGCATTTTCATGTCTACCTGCAACCCGACCGCGAAAGTGATGAAGGCGCAATCGGTGTTCACGGTATTACCAACGAGTTTCTGGTCGGCAAGCCGCGCTTTGCCGAAGTCGCCGATGAGTTCTTCGAGTTCATCAAGGGCGCGCAGCTGATCATCCACAACGCAGCGTTCGACGTTGGTTTCATCAACAACGAATTCGCCTTGATGGGGGCGCAGGACAAAGCCGACATCACCCGGCACTGTAAAATTCTCGACACCCTGATGATGGCCCGTGAGCGCCATCCGGGGCAGCGCAACAGCCTGGATGCGCTGTGCAAACGCTATGGCGTCGACAACTCGGGTCGTGAGTTGCACGGCGCATTGCTCGACTCCGAGATTCTGGCCGACGTCTATCTGGCGATGACCGGCGGGCAGACCAGCCTGTCGCTGGCCGGCAATGCCTCGGATGGCAACGGCTCCGCTGAGGGCTCCGGCAATCGCGGCAGCGAAATCCGCCGCTTGCCGGCTGATCGCAAGCCTTGCCGGATTATTCGTGCCTCGGAAAGTGAACTGGCCGAGCACGAAGTCCGTATGACCACCATCGCCAAGGCTACCGGTACGCCTGCCCTGTGGGTACAAATGCTGGAAGCCGGGGCGTAGGCCTCTTCCTGACCGTAATCGGCAAATGGTGACATGACCGTGGCAAATCCTGCTTTGAGCATTCGGGTTGCAGACGAATGCTTCGAGGACTACATCCTCAACAGCGAATTTACCTTTACCGTGCTCGGCTATGCCCAGCCGCGCATTGGCGAAAGCGTTGACTCATGGCAGGTCGAGCTGGTCGAGCCCTACAGCAAGAATTACGGTATCGACTCTCAGGAGTTCGCCGACCATCGCGACGCCGCGACCAGCACGGTGATGGTCGCCTGGCTGGACGACTGTCCGGTCGGCCATATCGTGATGAGCACTCACTGGAGCGGTTTTGCCTACATTGATGAGCTGGCCGTGGACGAGCTGGCACGGCGGCATGGCGTAGGGCGCTCGTTGCTTGATGTCGCTGAATTCTGGAGTCGCAAGCGCAACTTGCCGGGCATCGTTCTGGAAACCCAGAACAACAACCTGGGTGCCTGCAGATTGTATGAGCGTTGTGGCTACGTGGTAGGCGGGGTGGATCATATGCGCTACAAGGGCATTGATCCCAATACTCGCGAGACGGCGATTTTCTGGTATCGGGTCTTTCAGGACTGACGACTTCCCGCCGGCAACAGTGGCCAGGGCGGGAGTAATGCCTGCGTTACGTGGGTGTGCGAGTGATCTTCACGCCGGATTGCACCAGTTGAAAGTCTTCACCGCCCAGATGCTTTACCCGGTCGCCGATCGCCAGTCGGTAGGTGATCACCGGCTGCCCGTCCTGCGCCTCACCCGGCTGCGATTCCTGGAACTCATGCACCGGGTAGACCCGACCTTCGGCGTCTCTGGCATGAAATTGTCCGACGAGAACTGAAGCCATTTGCTCTGTAACCTCTGAAACTGAATATAACTGCTGGTTTACGAATCCATCGAGGCTAGTAGACCACTGATTTATAGGGGAGTTTGCCTTGTTGAAAAAAATAATCCAGGCGCTTGCAGTGTTCAGGGGGAATTGAGTGGCGCCGACGTCGTCTAAATCTGGCTTCTGTTCTATACCTAACCCTTCCTCCACCAGATGACGGATATTTTCATGAGCCAGGTTCATACCATTGCCGTATTGGTCGGCAGTCTGCGAAAAGAGTCCATCAACCGCAAGATCGCGCTGGCACTCGCCGAGTTGGCCCCAGCCACGCTGAAGCTGAACATCGTCGAAATTGGTGATCTGCCGCTGTATAACGAAGACATCGACGGCGACTCGCCACCGCCGGCCTACAGCGCTTTTCGCGAGCAACTGGGTGCTGCCGACGGCGTGCTGTTTGTAACCCCTGAATACAATCGCTCGGTGCCCGGCGCACTGAAAAACGCCATCGACGTGGGCTCGCGTCCTTACGGTAAAAGCGCGTTCAGCGGCAAGCCCGGTGCAGTGATCAGCGCTTCACCCGGTGCGGTCGGCGGCTTTGGTGCCAACCATCACCTGCGCCAGTCGCTGGTATTTCTGGATGTCCTGTGCCTGCAGCAGCCTGAAGCCTATCTGGGCGGTGCCGGGAGCTTTTTTGATGAGGCGGGAGCATTGTCCGACAAAACCCGTCCGTTTCTGGAGAAGTTCATCAGCGCTTTCGCCGTCTGGGTTGAAAAGAACGCCAGGGCTTGAGTCGGGCGACCTGATCAACCTTCCGATAGGCAGGGGCTGTTGATTAATTGCTTTATGTAACGCAACCGCTGCCGTCCCTCTCAATAAACTGTTTCTTTTGTCCTCAACCTCTCTGTGCTGATTTAGTGCGGTGTGAGGTTGAATAGAGGAAACAGCAGATGTCAGAAACACCTCCGTATTTTTTCAGCGATGCGCTTCGCACGCGATACATCCAGAATATTCATCATGCAATCGCCGGAGGGCGTGTCAGCAGTAGCGAGGGCGTATGGCTTCTTGCACTGGTTGCGGACACTCCCGAGACTGGCGAAGAGGTGGTTCGGCCCCGGGCTGACAGGTTGGTCATGAGCGACGGCTCTTTTACCAGTGCCGAGCTGGCAGGCGCTTTGCTGATAAGTGACCCGGATGACAGTCGCGCGCCGGTCTACCTGAGCACGCTATCCTTCGGCATCGAGCGCTTCGAACAGCGCACCGCGTTGCTCGCTGCGCTGCAACAGCGTTTCGATGAGATCGGTACGACCTCGATTGTGGAAGCCGAGCGGGTTGAAAAGCCTGTGTTCGCAGAGCAGATGCGTGCAGTCATTGAGCAGCAGGCTCGACACTTGGACGACTTGTCGGTGCAACTGGATAACCTTCCGGATTTGCGAACGGCATTAGGCAGGGCGTTGCAGGCCAGTCAACCTGAGCCTGATTCCGGAGGCAGCATCGATGTCTACCACGACTTTTTACAGATCATCGCTACAACGTCCCCTGCCGAGTTCAATCTGACCCCGGTGGCCGGTACGCTGTCCCTGGTCGATGCTGCCATGGACGACTTCGTCCACTCGCCAGCACTGACAAACCTGTACCGGCAGTTTCTGGACGCTCGTGGTCAAGCCCTGTCTGAGGATCACGCCCGTGCCCGTCAGCAGTCCATCACCGATGCGGTCTCCACGGTCGGCACTCATTACGAGCAGCTACTGGCGGACTATTGGACGTCAGAACGACAGAACGGAGTGACCGTACTGGAGTTTTTCATCAGAGCGCTGGCCGAGTCTTTTCGTCAGCATCTGCTGGCGAGCCGCGAAAATGGCTTGCTAAGTGAAGAAGAGTGTCGCCACCTTTTCTCATTGCTGCCGTCGCATGCTGCGGCATCAAGTGGTCAGGCGACCACAGTCAAGGTCCATAGGCTGGCCGTGGTCGTTGCAGGGCAGGACCCCGTCAAGTTGATCGGCCTGTTTCTGGTCGAGTTTCTGATCGACAAGCCTTCGGGTGTTTACCTGTACTCATCCCAGCAGGGGTTCAAGTATTTTGAAAACCTTGAGCAGCTGGCAGCACATTTCGTGCCAGCGCAGGCACGAGCCGAACTGCGCTTCTACTCGTCCTTGAATGATCACTCACTCGTCAATGCACAGGGAGGTGTCGAGCTCTACCATGAGGTCGTCAGCGCTCCGTTTTTCACTGACTATCTGGATTCGATCATCGCCTGGCAGAGGCGAAACTTACGCTATGTGCTGGAACTGCCCGTACTGACTTACGAGAAAACTCCGGTCAGGATCGATGACGCACTGGATATCCGGGGGGTGCTCGACGGGCGATTGCTGAGCTTGCATGACGGCGGACGTTGGCACCCCGAGTCAATGGCCTTCGATGAAATATGGGGCGTCCCTGCACCGGCTGCAGATGTACCCTTCAATCCAGGTCCTGCGCTTCTGGACACTTGGGCGGAAAAGCTGAGGAAAATGGAGTCGTTGCTTGAACGCACCAATTCTCTGCATGCGGGGGTCGATGGCTGCATGCGCCGCGCACTGAATCGTTACCTGGCGCTTATCGAGGGGCCGAGGCTGGATGCACGAGCGCTATGGATAGCATCACAGACGGCTAATGAACCTCCAGTGCACTTGCTGACGCTGGCGCTGGGTCGGGCCGGCGGTAACTTGCAGTCTCCGCTCCCCAGTGGCCGGGTCATGGAGGGATTGCTGGCGCAGACGTCAACTATTTCGGCACAACGCTTACCCCTGATTTTGCTTGAACAGATGCTGCAGTGCGTACTGGCCGATTTCCCGCAACGTTTTGATCGGCAGGTGCTCGAGTTCCACTCCCGATCGGCGCGCAGGATCAATACTCAAGTGCGACCCTATGCGCTGTACAGTCTGATTCGCGAATATGCGTTGCGTCTTGAAATGATCATGGAAAAGCGCGAAAGCGAGCTTCCTGAATGGGTTCTGCAGAGCGTCCAGCAAGTATTGGACAGACCGTTATCGGGCTTGAGAGAGCCGCTGGGCGCTGACCGGGTGGACGGGTTTTTGCTGTCGATTCATTGTGATGCCTCTACGCCTGCCATCACGCTGAGCAATGCGTTTGTGCTGTGCAACGCCGGTCATGCCGGTGAGCCTATTTTGTGGGCGCTGGGCATAGGGCTTAAGGTTTTCGACTCCATGCAGGCGTTGGAGCAGTCAATCAAAGGCCTATTGACAGGTGCCGGAGTCAATCCAAAGTTTCTGAACCTATTGGCTGATCCGGACAGGCAGTTATTGCTTGATTATGACCGTGAGTCGACCAGAGTTGATATCAGGATTGAGCTGCGGTCAGTGAGCGGACATTTCATTGAGGCGTTGCAGGATGAAGAAATCGAGCGTCAGCGTCGTACCGTTTCCGATCTTTATCAACAAGCGGTGGCATGGCAGGTGCCCTCTGCACTTTTCAAACACCTGATTAATGCTGCCGAGTGCGACGACCGAAACCGTCAGAATTTGAGTGACCTGGGTGGTGCCATTCAGCTTGTCGTCTATAAGACGATTGTTCCAGCTTGGGTGCTTGAAGCGTCTAGTGTACTGTTTTCGAAATAAGTTACCCATAACCTGCAAGCTAAGCTATTGATAAGATTTGAATTTTCCGTTAGTTGGTGGCTGATTTTTTCGAAAACA
>NZ_ATDK01000218.1 GCF_000444135.1 Pseudomonas avellanae BPIC 631 | reverse complement strand
GTACTGTTTGCGAAATAATTTACCCGTGTCCCGCAACCTAAGTTATTGATAAAATTTGAATTTTACGTTAGTTAGTAGCTGGTTTTTTCGAAAACAGTACACTAAGATCATTTGCTCGTCAAAACCTTGAAGTGCGTCCCGAGCACGGTGGCCCGGAAAATCGTCACCGGCTCCTCAATCGGGGAATTCGAAGGCGCCAGCGACAGACTTTATTTATTTCCGACAGACTTTATTTCGTAGCTTCAAAAAACCACGCCCTGTGGATAACTCACTCCACCGTCACCGACTTCGCCAGATTCCGCGGCTGGTCAACGTCCGTCCCCTTCAACACCGCCACATAATACGAAAGCAACTGCAATGGAATGGTGTACAGAATCGGTGCCAGCGCGTCGATGATGTGCGGCATGGCGATGACGTGGGTGCCTTCGCCGTTTTTCATGCCCGCTTGCTCGTCAGCGAATACGATCAACTCGCCACCGCGCGCGCGGACTTCCTGCAGGTTGGATTTGAGTTTTTCCAGCAGCTCGTTGTTCGGTGCAACGGTGACAACCGGCATGTCGGCGTCGACCAGTGCCAGCGGGCCGTGTTTGAGTTCGCCAGCCGGGTAGGCTTCGGCGTGGATGTAGGAAATCTCTTTGAGCTTGAGTGCGCCTTCCATGGCCACCGGGAATTGCGCGCCGCGCCCGAGAAACAGGGTGTGGTGCTTCTCGGCGAACAGCTCGGCGACTTTCTCGATGGTGCCGTCCATTGCCAGGGCTTCGCCCAAACGGGTCGGCAGGCGGCGCAGTTCTTCGACCAGTTGTGCTTCGGCGCCCTCCTCCAATGAGCCTTTGACCTGGCCCAGCGACAGGGTCAGCAGCAGCAAAGCGACCAGTTGCGTGGTGAAGGCCTTGGTGGATGCCACGCCGATTTCCGGGCCGGCCTGGGTGAGCAGGGTCAGGTCGGATTCGCGGACCAGCGAGCTGATGCCCACGTTGCAGATTGCCAGGCTGGCCAGAAAACCCAGCTCTTTGGCATTGCGCAGCGCGGCCAGTGTGTCAGCGGTTTCGCCGGATTGCGAGATCGAGACGAACAGGGTGTCCGGCTGAACCACAACCTTGCGGTAGCGAAACTCGCTGGCTACTTCTACCTGGCACGGTATGCCAGCGATGCCTTCAAGCCAGTAACGCGCGACCATGCCGGCGTGATAGCTGGTGCCACACGCCACGATCTGAACGTTACGCACTTTGGCGAACAGCTCGGCTGCCTGTGGACCAAATGCGTGGACCAACACCTGATGCTGGCCCAGACGACCTTCAAGCGTGCGCTGCACAACTTGAGGTTGTTCGTGGATTTCCTTGAGCATGAAGTGGCGATATTCGCCTTTGTCGGCGGCTTCTGCACCTTCGTGGTACTGCACCACTTCACGCACGACCGGCAGGCCGTCAACGGTCCAGATCTGCACGCTGTCGCGACGGATCTCGGCGATGTCGCCCTCTTCCAGGTACATGAAACGGTCGGTCACCTGACGCAGCGCCAGTTGATCGGAGGCCAGGAAGTTTTCCCCCATGCCAACGCCGATCACCAGCGGGCTGCCACTGCGGGCGGCCAGCAGGCGATCAGGCTGTGCGGCATTGACCACCGCAAGGCCGTAGGCACCGTGAAGTTCTTTCACGGCAGACTTCAGGGCAACCGCCAGATCAGGCGTGTCCTTGAGTTTGTGGTGCAGCAGGTGAACGATGACTTCGGTGTCGGTATCGGACACGAACACGTAACCCAGGCTTTTGAGCTGTTCGCGCAGGGCCTCGTGGTTTTCGATGATGCCGTTGTGGACAACTGCCAGCGTGTCAGCCGAGAAGTGCGGGTGTGCATTACGCTCGCACGGCGCGCCATGCGTGGCCCAGCGGGTGTGAGCAATGCCCAGGCGGCCGATCAGTGGCTCGCCGGCCAGCGCTTGTTCCAGCTCGCTGACCTTGCCGGAGCGACGACGGCGCTCAAGAACGCCTTCGTTAGTGAAGACAGCCACGCCTGCGCTGTCATAGCCGCGATATTCAAGGCGCTTGAGGCCTTCGAGCAAAATGGCCGTGATATTACGTTCAGCAACGGCGCCGACGATTCCACACATGGTTCTCTCCTAACTGACAGCGGCACAAATCAGATTGATGCCACGGGCCTGTATCTGATCGCGCGCTTCAACGGGCAGGCGATCATCAGTAATAAGGGTGTGGATACTGCTCCAGGGCAGTTCCAGATTGGGGATCTTGCGACCGACTTTGTCGGCTTCAACCATGACCACGACTTCCCGGGCGACTTCAGCCATGACCCGGCTCAAGCCCAGCAGCTCATTGAACGTGGTGGTGCCACGAATCAGATCGATACCGTCGGCACCGATGAACAACTGATCGAAATCGTAGGAGCGCAGTACCTGCTCGGCGACCTGCCCCTGAAACGACTCGGAATGCGGGTCCCACGTCCCGCCGGTCATCAACAGCACCGGCTCGTGCTCAAGGTCGGTGAGCGCGCGGGCGACGTGCAGGGAGTTGGTCATTACCACCAGGCCGGGTTGCTGGCCCAGCTCAGGAATCAACGCAGCGGTGGTACTGCCGCTGTCGACGATGATTCTGGCGTGCTCACGAATCCTTGAAACGGCAGCGCGAGCGATGGCCTTTTTATAGCGGGACACCGGCTGACTGCTTTCACTGATCAACTCGTGGGGCAACGGAATCGCACCACCGTAACGGCGCAACAGCAGACCGTTGGTTTCGAGTGCTGCCAGGTCCTTTCGGATCGTAACTTCGGAAGTTTCAAAGCGCCTGGCCAGATCATCGACACTCACTTCACCCTGCTCGTTGAGCAAGGCAAGAATATTGTGGCGGCGTTGTGGGGTATTGCGCTTCGACATGGCTGCCTTATGTTTCGTTTCGAAAGATAACGAAGGCAATCAAAACCTATTTTTGCGGGTTGGTCAAGGCCACAGGGTTTGGCAGGGCATTCTCAGTGGAGCATGAGGAACGAGATGCTTGTAACTAACGTTCCAGTGCCCCGCTCTCAGAAGTATGCATAGGCCAGCTGGACAAACCCGGAATGCATTTCGTGAGAGCGGACTTGTCCGCGAAAGCTATTCACAAAGATTCCAGGACGGAGGATGGCTTTCGCGGACGAGTCCGCTACTACAGGACATCATTTTTTCCGGGCTGTGGATAACTCAGTCTTTTCTGATTTTAACCGGGCGCTTCCAGCCTTCGATGTTGCGCTGGCGGGCACGAGCTACGCCAAGTTGCTCGGCGGGGATGTTCTGATTGATGGTCGATCCGGCTGCCGTCGTTGCCCCGTCAAAGATATCCACAGGCGCAACCAGCGAATTGTTCGAGCCGATGAAAACATCAGCCCCCAATGTGGTCTTGTGCTTGTTCGCCCCATCGTAGTTGCAGGTAATCGTACCGGCACCGATGTTGGTGCGCGCTCCGACTTCGGCATCACCGAGATAGGTCAGATGGCCAACCTTGGCACCCTCGCCCAGGTTCGCATTCTTGAGTTCGACAAAGTTACCCACATGCGCCTTCGCTCCCAACACACTGCCCGGCCGCAAGCGTGCAAACGGGCCGGCATCGCTGCCCTCGCCCAAAATTGCGCCTTCGATGTGGCTGTTGGCTTTGACGACGACACCCTTGCGCAAGGTGCTGTCCTTGATGACGCAGTTGGGACCGATCACCACGTTGTCTTCAATGACCACCTTACCTTCGAGGATCACGTTGATGTCGATCAGCACATCCCGCCCGACACTGACCTCACCGCGTACATCGAATCGCGACGGGTCACGCAAGGTAACGCCTGCGGCCATCAGACGGCGTGCTTCGCGCAGTTGATAATGGCGCTCCAGTTCCGAGAGCTGCTTGCGATCATTGGCGCCCTGCACTTCCATTGCGTCGTGTGGCTGTTCGGTCGCAACCACAAGGCCGTCATTGACCGCCATCGCGATGACATCGGTCAGGTAATACTCGCCCTGGGCGTTGTTGTTGGAGAGCCGCCCGAGCCAGTCCTGCAGATGGGAGGCAGGCACCGCGAGAATCCCGGTGTTGCCTTCGGTGATTGCCTTCTGCGCATCGTTGGCATCCTTGTGCTCGACGATCGCGCAAACGCGATGCTGTTCGTCGCGAACGATACGACCGTAGCCGGTGGGGTCATCAAGCGTGACGGTCAGCAGGCCGAGCTGACTGGCATTGACCCGCTTGAGCAGACGCTGAAGGGTTTCCACCTCGATCAACGGCACATCGCCGTACAGAATCAACACCGTTTCGGCCGTCAGCGCAGGCAATGCCTGAGCAACCGCGTGGCCGGTGCCCAGTTGCTTGTCCTGCATCACGAAATTCAGGTCGTCGGCTGCAAGCTGTTCACGCACAGCATCCGCGCCGTGACCAATCACCACATGTATGCCGACTGGGGATAACTGGCGCGCGCTGTGGATAACATGGCCGAGCATGGAATTGCCTGCCACCGGATGCAGAACCTTGGGCAGGGCCGAACGCATCCGGGTACCTTGGCCAGCAGCGAGAATAACGATATCGAGAGACATGATAGGACTACCAACTGAGCGGCAACCGGTGCCGTAGGCGGGCTGACGTGGGAAGAGGAAATCTGAAAAAGAAAAAGGGTAGCCGAAGCTACCCTTTTTCTCAATCGCGCACAGAAGTCAGCGGTTAACCGCCGAACTTCTTGCGAATTTGCTGAACGGTGCGCAGCTGAGCTGCAGCCTCGGCCAGACGAGCAGTTGCAGATCCGTAATCGAAATCCGCGCCTTTTTCGTTCAGGGCCTTCTCGGCAGCCTTGACGGCGGCCTGAGCAGAAGCTTCGTCCAGGTCGGCAGCACGTTGCACAGTGTCGGCAAGCACCTTGACCATGTTCGGCTGAACCTCAAGGAAACCACCGGAGATGTAAAACACCTCCGCTTCCCCACCCTGCTTGATCAAGCGGATCGGGCCCGGCTTCAGATCAGTGATCAGCGGCGCGTGGCCTGGAGCGATACCGATATCACCCAGGTTGCCGTGCGCAATCACCATCTCGACCAGACCGGAGAAGATTTCCCCTTCCGCGCTGACGATGTCGCAATGGACTGTCATAGCCATTTGCTTGCCTCAACCTAATTAGCGCCCGTTGCCGGGCGCCGGGATTACAGTTTCTTGGCTTTCTCGATCGCTTCTTCGATGCCGCCGACCATGTAGAACGCTTGTTCTGGCAGGTGGTCGTAGTCACCGTTGAGGATGCCTTTGAAGCCAGCAATGGTGTCTTTCAGGGAAACGTATTTACCCGAAGCACCGGTGAAGACTTCTGCCACGAAGAAAGGCTGGGACAGGAAGCGCTGGATCTTACGAGCACGGTTGACCAACTGTTTGTCGGTCTCCGACAGCTCGTCCATACCCAGGATCGCGATGATGTCTTTCAGCTCTTTGTAACGCTGCAACACGTACTGAACGCCGCGAGCGGTGTCGTAGTGTTCCTGGCCAATGACGTTCGGGTCCAGCTGGCGCGAAGTCGAGTCCAGTGGATCTACCGCTGGGTAGATACCCAGAGAGGCGATGTCACGGGACAGAACGACGGTGGCGTCCAAGTGGGCAAACGTGGTCGCTGGCGACGGGTCAGTCAAGTCGTCCGCTGGTACGTATACGGCCTGGATTGAGGTGATCGAACCATTCTTGGTGGAAGTGATGCGCTCTTGCAGAGTGCCCATCTCTTCAGCCAGGGTCGGCTGGTAACCTACTGCGGAAGGCATACGGCCCAGCAGTGCGGATACTTCAGTACCGGCCAGGGTGTAACGATAGATGTTGTCGACGAACAGCAGAACGTCGTTACCTTCGTCACGGAACTTCTCGGCCATGGTCAGGCCGGTCAGTGCTACGCGCAGACGGTTACCCGGCGGCTCGTTCATCTGACCGTAAACCAGTGCCACTTTGTCCAGAACGTTGGAGTCCTTCATCTCGTGGTAGAAGTCGTTACCCTCACGAGTACGCTCACCCACACCGGCGAACACGGAATAACCGCTGTGCTCGATGGCGATGTTACGGATCAGTTCCATCATGTTTACGGTCTTGCCGACACCGGCACCACCGAACAGACCGACTTTACCGCCTTTGGCGAACGGGCAGACCAGGTCGATAACCTTGATGCCGGTTTCCAGAAGGTCGTTGCCGCCAGCTTGCTCAGCGAAGGACGGTGCAGGACGGTGAATGCCCCAACGCTCTTCGGTGGCAATCGGACCAGCTTCGTCGATCGGGTTGCCCAGCACGTCCATGATCCGGCCCAGAGTCGCTTTACCGACCGGTACGGAGATGGCTGCGCCAGAGTCTGTTACTTCCAGACCACGCTTCAAGCCCTCGGTGGAGCCCATCGCAATGGTACGAACCACGCCGTCGCCCAGCTGCTGCTGAACTTCCAGGGTGGTTCCTGCCGCGCTTTTGACTTCCAGCGCGTTGTAGATACTCGGTACGCTATCGCGTGGGAATTCCACGTCGATCACGGCGCCGATGATTTGAACGATACGTCCGCTACTCATTAGCTGGTTCCTCTAATATTTGAACCGTTAAACTGCGGCAGCGCCGCCGACGATTTCCGAGATCTCTTGGGTGATCGCTGCCTGACGCGCCTTGTTGTAGATCAGCTGCAAATCACTGATCAAATCACCGGCGTTGTCTGTGGCGTTCTTCATCGCGATCATCCGCGCTGCTTGTTCAGCTGCGTTGTTCTCGACCACCGCCTGGTACACCTGCGATTCCACGTAGCGAACCATCAGGCCGTCAAGCAGCTCTTTGGCGTCGGGTTCGTAGAGATAGTCCCAGTGGTGCTTGAGCCCTTGATCCGGGGTTGCCACCAGCGGAATCAATTGCTCCACGGTGGGTTGCTGGGTCATGGTGTTGATGAACTTGTTGGATACCACGGACAGGCGATCAATACGGCCATCCAGGTAGGCATCCAGCATCACCTTGACGCTGCCGATCAAGTCGTTGATCGACGGCTCTTCGCCCAGGTGGCTGATCGCAGCGGCGACGTTACCGCCGAAGTTGCGGAAAAATGCCGCACCTTTGCTGCCGACCACGCACAGATCGATCTCTACACCGTTTTCACGGTTCACCGCCATGTCCTTGACCAGAGTCTTGAACAGGTTGGTATTCAAGCCACCACACAGACCACGGTCACTGCTCACTACGACATAACCGACACGCTTCAAAGGGCGCTCGATCATGAACGGGTGGCGATACTCCGGGTTGGCGTTTGCCAGATGACCAATCACCTGACGAATACGCTCCGCGTAAGGACGGCTAGCAGCCATGCGCATTTGAGCCTTGCGCATTTTACTGACCGCCACTTTTTCCATGGCGCTGGTGATCTTTTGCGTGCTTTTGATGCTCGCAATCTTGCTGCGAATCTCTTTTGCGCCTGCCATGTAACACCTATCAGGTTAGCAAGCGGGAGCCTTGCGGCCCCCGCTGCGGCTTACCAGGTTTGGGTGGCCTTGAACTTCTCGATACCGGCTTTCATGCCAGCGTCGATTTCGTCATTGAAGTCACCCTTAACGTTGATCTTGGCCATCAAATCGGCGTGATCGCGGTTGAAGTAAGCAATCAGCGCTTGTTCAAAGCTGCCGATCTTGGCGATTTCGACGTCAGTCAGGAACCCACGCTCAGCGGCATACAGCGACAGCGCCATGTCAGCGATCGACATTGGTGCGTATTGCTTCTGCTTCATCAGCTCGGTAACGCGCTGACCATGCTCAAGTTGCTTGCGGGTCGCCTCGTCCAGGTCAGAAGCGAACTGGGCGAATGCCGCCAGTTCACGGTACTGAGCCAGAGCGGTACGGATACCACCGGAAAGCTTCTTGATGATCTTGGTCTGAGCGGCACCACCCACACGGGATACCGAAACACCGGCGTTCACAGCCGGACGGATGCCGGAGTTGAACATGGCCGATTCCAGGAAGATCTGACCGTCGGTGATGGAAATCACGTTGGTCGGAACGAACGCGGAAACGTCGCCAGCCTGGGTTTCGATGATCGGCAGTGCGGTCAGGGAACCGGTTTTGCCGGTCACTGCGCCGTTCGTGAACTTCTCTACGTACTCTTCGGAAACACGCGATGCGCGCTCCAGCAGACGGGAGTGGAGATAGAACACGTCGCCTGGGTAAGCTTCACGGCCTGGTGGACGGCGCAGCAGCAGGGAAATCTGGCGGTAAGCCACTGCTTGCTTGGACAGATCGTCATAAACGATCAGCGCGTCTTCACCGCGGTCGCGGAAGAATTCACCCATGGTGCAACCCGAGTACGGTGCAAGGAATTGCAGCGCAGCGGATTCGGAAGCACTTGCAGCCACGACGATGGTGTTGGCCAGTGCGCCGTTTTCTTCGAGCTTGCGAACAACGTTGGCGATGGTCGATTGCTTCTGACCGATTGCTACGTAGACGCAGAAGATGCCGCTGTTCTTCTGGTTGATGATTGCGTCGATGGCCAGAGCGGTTTTACCGATCTGACGGTCACCGATGATCAGCTCACGCTGGCCACGGCCGACAGGAATCATGGCATCGACAGCCTTGTAGCCAGTCTGTACAGGCTGGTCTACCGACTTACGCCAGATCACGCCTGGAGCAACTTTCTCGACCGCATCGGTCTCGGTGTTGTTCAGCGGACCTTTGCCGTCAACTGGGTTACCCAGTGCATCGACAACGCGACCCAGCAGTTCCTTACCCACCGGAACCTCGAGGATGCGGCCAGTGCACTTGGCGCTCATGCCTTCAGCAAGAGTCGTGTAAGCGCCCAGTACAACGGCACCCACGGAGTCTTGCTCAAGGTTCAGCGCCATACCGTAGACGCCGCCCGGAAACTCGATCATCTCGCCGTACATTACGTCGGCCAGACCGTGAATCCGCACGATACCGTCAGACACGCTGACGACTGTGCCTTCGTTACGGGCTTGGGAGGTTACATCGAGCTTGTCGATGCGACCCTTGATGATTTCACTTATTTCGGAAGGATTGAGTTGCTGCATTGCTCTGCTGCCCCTTCAAACTCAAGATTTCAATGCTTCGGCTAGTTTCGCGATTTTGCCGCGAACTGAGCCATCGATAACCAGGTCGCCGGCGCGGATGACGACACCTCCTATAAGAGAGGCATCCTCCGCAGCATGCAGGCGCACTTCCCGGCCGAGCCGTGCACTGAGAACCTTGGCGAGTTTGTCTTGCTGTTCTTGGTTCAATGCAAAAGCACTGGTGACATCCACATCGACCGATTTTTCCTGCTCGGCCTTGTACAGGTCGAACAGTTCGGCGATCTCCGGCAGAAGCGGGAGACGGTCGTTTTCAGCAACGACGTGAATGAAATTCTGTGCCTTGGCATCGAACTTTTCGCCACACACTTCAATAAAAGTGGTGGCCTTTTGTGCGCTCGTCAGTCGCGGGGCCTTGAGCATGCGCTGCATGGTGTCGTCTTGCGACACCGCAGCAGCCAGGCCGAGCATGGCTGACCAATTGGCCAGTTGCTGGTGGGCCTGCGCATGCTCGAAGGCCGCCTTCGCGTAAGGTCGGGCCAACGTGGTCAGTTCTGCCATGATCGCCCTCGCTTAAATTTCAGCAGCCAGTTTGTTAACCAGCTCCGCGTGCGCGTTTTGATCGATTGTGGCGCCCAGAATCTTCTCTGCGCCATTGACTGCCAGGCTACCCAACTGGGCGCGCAAGGCGTCTTTGACACCGTTCAGTTCCTGCTCGATCTCGGCCTGAGCCTGAGCCTTCACACGGTCAGCTTCAACGCGTGCCGTTTCACGGGCCTCGTCGACAATCTGAGTACCGCGCTTCTTGGCTTGCTCAATGATCTCGGCTGCTTGAGCCTTAGCTTCGCGCAGTTGTTGACCCACTTTATCTTGGGCCAGCTCCAGGTCGCGAGCTGCTCGGGAAGCAGCGTCCAGTCCATCCGCGATCTTCTTCTGACGTTCGTGCAAAGCAGCGATGACCGGAGGCCACACGTACTTCATGCAGAACAGCACAAAGATGAAGAACGCAACGGACTGACCAATCAGGGTTGCATTAATGTTCACGCCAACACCTCGCTCGTTCGTTGTCCATCACACCAATCAACTCGAAAATTCGAGTGATCAGCCAGCGAGTTGACCAACGAAGGGGTTCGCAAAGGTGAAGAACAGAGCGATACCGACACCGATCATGGTCACGGCGTCGAGCAGGCCCGCAACGATGAACATTTTGACTTGCAGCATTGGGACCATTTCCGGTTGACGCGCAGCGCCTTCCAGGAACTTGCCGCCCAACAGGCCGAAACCGATTGCAGTACCCAGTGCGCCCAGGCCGATCAACAGTGCAACAGCGATAGCGGTTAGACCAACTACAGTTTCCATCTTTCCTCCCGACTTTTACGTCGTATTGGTTAGGTTTTTTTAATTGAAGCGGTAAAACAAAATCGTTTCTACATCAGCCCTTGCGGGCACCGCCTCGCCGATGGCGAGACGGTCATCAGACACGTCGTGAGACGAATCTCAATGGTTGTCTTCGTGCGCCATCGACAGGTAGACGATGGTCAGCATCATGAAGATAAACGCCTGCAGGGTGATGATCAGGATGTGGAACACAGCCCACGCCCACTGCAGAACAATACCCAGGCCGCTGAGCCACAACAGACCGCTGCCGAACATCACGGCGATCAGAATGAAGACCAGCTCGCCAGCATACATGTTGCCGAACAGACGCAGAGCCAGAGAAATAGGCTTGGCGATCAGCGTGACGAATTCGAGCAGGAAGTTGACCGGGATCAGCAGTGCCTGAACAAATATGTTTTTGCTGCCGAACGGGTGAAGGGTCAGTTCGCCGATGAAGCCGCCGATACCCTTGACCTTGATGCTGTAGAAAATGATCAGCGCGAACACCGACAGGGCCATGCCCAGCGTCGCGTTCGGGTCAGTGGTCGGTACGGCGCGGAACGGAATGTGCTCGTCGCCCGAGATCATCATCGCCAGTTGTGGAATCCAGTCCACCGGTACCAGATCGACCGCGTTCATCAGGAAAACCCAGACGAAGATGGTCAGAGCCAGTGGCGCGATGACCGCGCTACGACCGTGGAAACTGTCTTTCACGCTGCCGTCGACGAACTCGACCAGAACTTCAACGAAGTTCTGCAGGGCGCCTGGCTGACCGGAAGTTGCCTTCTTGGCCGCCATGCGGAAGATCAGAACGAAAATCAGACCCAACGCAACCGACCAGCCGAGTGTATCGACGTGGAAGGCCCAGAAGCCCATTTCCTTGGCTTCTGCTGCGGTGTGGGCAAAGCCCCAATCGCCATTGGGCAGGTGCCCGAATGTAAGGTTCTGCAAGTGGTGCTGGATATAGCCCGAAGCTGTTTGCTCTGCCATGGTTGCCTCAAACGCCCTAAGGTCTCGAAAGTCTTGTTCTCGTAAGCAGGGGAGCGAACCAGTTGACCACCTGGATCAACATGAACACGCCGAATACAGCCAGCGGCGCCAACGGCTTCACACCTGCGAACGTCAATGCAAAAAGCACTGCCGTGAAAATCAGTTTGCCAGCCTCGCCTGCGTAGAACGACCGCACGATGGCTTGCGCTGCCCGGGCCCCGGAGAACCGGAATGCCTTGTGGGCAAAGTATAAATTGGGCAGCCAGGCTATCAGGCCTCCGCAGAGCCCCGAATATCCCGCTACGACTCCTTGCCACTGCCACAGCACCAACGCGGCGATAAGCAGGACGATCAATTGAGCCAGCAATAACGGAAAAACCGCCAGGCGATAGAACGGCAAGCGGTCTGGCATGCGGGATTCCATCGCAACTGCTCCTCTGATGTCGGTCGCCATAATCAATAACTTGGCATAATTTGTGCCGACAAAATGCGCGCAGAGTATAGGGGCGGTTCAGCCCCTATTCAACAGGCGGGTAGTGATTTCCGACTACACGCTACAGAGCAATTGTTTCAGCGGATGTGAGCGAGCACTCCTTGCAGCTCATCCAGCGAGTTGTAACGGATGACCAATTGCCCCTTGCCCTTCTGACCATGGCGAATCTGCACTGCAGAGCCCAGACGCTCGGCCAGGCGCTGCTCGAGCCGGCTGATGTCCGGGTCGGCCTTGGCCGGTTCTGCCGCCTCGGGCTTGCCGCTCAGCCATTGCCTGACCAGTGCTTCGGTCTGGCGTACGGTCAACCCGCGTGCGACAACGTGTCGCGCACCTTCGACCTGCCGATCTTCACTCAGGCCGAGCAAGGCACGGGCATGACCCATTTCCAGGTCGCCATGCGACAACATGGTCTTGATGGCCTCAGGCAATGCGATCAGGCGCAACAGGTTGGCCACACTGACCCGCGATTTGCCAACGGCATCCGCCACCTGTTGCTGGGTCAGCTGAAACTCCTGCTGCAAGCGCTGCAACGCCATGGCTTCTTCGATGGGGTTGAGGTCTTCACGCTGAATGTTTTCGATCAGCGCCATCGCAATGGCGGTTTCGTCAGGTACGTCACGGACCATCGCCGGGATGGTCTCGACGCCAGCCTGCTGACTGGCGCGCCAGCGACGTTCACCAGCGATGATTTCAAAACGGTTGTTGCCGATCGGACGAACCACGATCGGCTGCATTACACCCTGCGACTTGATCGACTGCGCGAGCTCTTCAAGCGCTTGCGGGTCCATGTCACGGCGCGGCTGATACTTGCCGCGCTGGATCAGGTCCAGCGGCACATGCTGCAACTCGCTGGGCGGAGCCTTTACGGCCTGCTCTTCCAGCGAACTGACGGTTGGACTGCTCAGAAGTGCGTCCAACCCACGTCCGAGACCTCGTTTCTTGACGGCCATGGAAATTCCTTAGGTTGGCTGAGCGCTTTTTGCGCCCCGACGTTGACGACGAACCAGTTCGCTTGCCAGGGCCAGATAGGCCAGCGCACCGCGAGACGATTTGTCATACGCCAGCACAGGCATGCCGAAACTCGGCGCCTCGGCCAGCCTGATGTTTCTGGGGATAACGGTGTCGTACAGCTGTTCGCCGAAGTGCTCCTGAAGCTGCGCCGAGACGTCGTTGATCAGGCTCAGACGCGGGTCGTACATAGTGCGCAACAGGCCTTCGATCTTCAACTGCGGGTTGAGCAGTTCACCGATGCGCTTGATGTTATCCACAAGGTCGCTGAGACCTTCCAGCGCAAAATACTCGCACTGCATGGGGATGATCACGCCGTCGGCGGCAACCAGCGCGTTCAGTGTCAGCATCGACAGCGAAGGTGGGCAGTCGATCAGAATGTAATCGTAATTTTCCCGGATCGGCGCCAGCGCATTGCGCAGACGGCTCTCTTTCATCTGCATTTCCAGCAGCACCACTTCGCCTGCGGTCAGGTCGCGGTTTGCCGGAAGCAGTTGGTAGCCACCGTGTTCGGAGAACTGCATGGCCTCGCCCAGATCGCATTCACCGATCAACAGGTCGTAGACCGAGTTTTCCAGCGTGTGTTTATCCACACCGCTGCCCATGGTCGCATTGCCCTGGGGATCGAGATCGATCAACAGCACACGGCGCTTGGTCGCAACCAGCGACGCAGCGAGGTTGATGCATGTGGTGGTCTTGCCTACCCCACCTTTCTGGTTCGCTATCGCGAATACCTTAGCCATTCTTGCTTGTGTTCCCAATCATGCCGTGCGGCGCAGTATCAGCAGATGGCGTTGGCCTTGGCAACCCGGAACGGTCAAGGCTTGTGCGCTATCGAGGTGAAAATCAGAGGGCAATGCTACCAGCTCATCAGCAGGATGCAGCCCTTTCATTGCCAACCAGCGCGTATTGACGTCGCCCATGTGACGCGTCCAGCCAGCAAAGTCTTCGAGGCTGCTGAACGCCCTGGAAATGATCCCGTCGAACGGCACATCAGGCTGATAATTTTCTGCACGGCTGTGGATAACTTCAAGATTGTCCAGTTTCAATTCCAGTTTGACCTGTGTCTGAAACCGGGTCTTCTTGCCGTTGCTGTCCAGCAGCGAAATATTTCGCTCAGGAAACAGGATGGCCATGGGAATACCAGGCATCCCCCCGCCGCTGCCTACATCCATCCAGCGCGTACCTTCGATGAATGGCACAACGCTGAGACTGTCGAGCAGATGTCTCGAGACCATTTCGTCTGGATTGCGTACAGCGGTCAGGTTGTAAGCCTTGTTCCACTTGATCAACAGCGCCAGATACGCCAGCAATTGCTCATGCTGGGCCTCGCTGAGGTCGATACCCAATTCACGGGCACCTGTGGATAACTCTTGGGCGTGTTGCGGGGTGACCATAGAACTCAAGCGCTTTGCTCCAACTGACGGCCCGCGCCGCGTTTTTTCAAATGAATCATCAACAGGGAAATAGCGGCTGGCGTGACGCCAGGAATGCGCGAAGCCTGGCCGAGTGTTTCCGGACGAGTTATCCCCAGCTTGCTTTGAATTTCTTTCGACAGGCCAGAAATACCGGTGTAGTCGATGTCTTCGGGCAGACGTGTGTCTTCGCTGGCGCGCAAGCGGGCAATTTCATCCTGCTGGCGATCGATGTAACCGGCGTATTTTGTCTTGATCTCGACCTGCTCTGCGACCAGCGGATCAGTGCAGCCCTGACCTGTTAGGGCAATCAGGCTGTTGTAATCGATTTCCGGACGGGTCAGCAGATTGAGCAAATTGTATTCGTGGGTCAGCGGCGTACCGAAGTGGGCGGATATCGCATCACCCTGCTCGGTACCGGGGCGAACCCAGGTACTTTTCAGCCGTTGCTCTTCCAGCTCGATGCTTTCGCGCTTGGTGCAGAACGCTGCCCAACGCGCATCGTCGACCAGGCCCAGCTCGCGACCTTTTTCGGTCAGGCGCAGATCGGCGTTGTCTTCGCGCAGGATCAGGCGGTATTCGGCCCTGGACGTGAACATTCGGTAGGGCTCTTGCGTACCGAGCGTGATCAGGTCGTCAACCAGCACGCCGATGTACGCTTCATCACGACGCGGGCACCAGCTGTCTCGACCTTGTGCGCGAAGGGCAGCGTTGGTTCCAGCCAGCAAACCCTGGGCTCCCGCTTCTTCGTAACCGGTGGTGCCGTTGATCTGACCGGCAAAGAACAACCCGCCGATGACCTTGGTTTCCAAGCTGTACTTCAGATCACGCGGGTCGAAATAATCGTATTCGATAGCGTAACCGGGGCGAACGATGTGTGCGTTTTCCATGCCACGAATCGAACGTACGATCTGCAGCTGCACGTCGAACGGCAGCGAGGTGGATATCCCGTTTGGATACAGCTCGTGGGTGGTCAGACCTTCCGGCTCGATGAAAACCTGATGGCTTTCCTTGTCGGCAAAACGATGAATCTTGTCTTCGATCGACGGGCAGTAGCGCGGCCCGATGCCTTCGATCACACCCGAATACATGGGCGAGCGGTCCAGGTTGGACGCGATGATTTCGTGAGTCCGGGCGTTGGTGTGGGTAATCCAGCAACTGACCTGCGCCGGGTGTTGCTCTTTGGAGCCCAGGAACGACATGACCGGAATAGGCGTATCACCTGGTTGCTCGGTCATGACCGAAAAATCGACAGAACGCCCGTCGATACGAGGCGGAGTTCCGGTTTTCAGTCGTCCTACACGCAGTGGCAGTTCACGTAACCGTTGCGCCAGCGCGATCGACGGTGGATCGCCTGCACGGCCACCCGAATAATTCTGCATCCCGATGTGTATAAGTCCACCGAGGAACGTGCCAGTGGTCAACACCACGGAGTCGGCAAGGATGCGAAGCCCCATCTGGGTCACTACGCCACGCACCTGATCCTGTTCGACGATTAGGTCATCGCAGGCCTGCTGAAATATCCACAGATTAGGCTGGTTTTCGAGGGTTTCGCGAATGGCGGCTTTGTACAGCACCCGGTCTGCCTGAGCACGGGTTGCCCGTACGGCCGGGCCTTTGCGGCTGTTCAAGACACGGAACTGGATACCGCCCTTGTCGGTAGCCATTGCCATTGCACCGCCCAAGGCGTCGATTTCCTTGACCAGATGGCTTTTGCCGATGCCACCGATGGCCGGGTTGCAGCTCATCTGGCCCAAGGTTTCCACGTTGTGCGTCAACAGCAGGGTTTTGACACCCATGCGTGCCGACGCCAGTGCGGCCTCGGTACCGGCATGACCGCCACCGATGACGATCACTTCAAAACGGGAAGGGAAATCCACCACGCACCTCGTGCCTGTTGTCGATGAGAAATTGGGATAGCTGACAAGTATAGGGACTTACCCCACCTGAATGAAACCCGTTGGACAAAATTTAACCAGCTGTGGAAAACTCACGAATAAAGAAAATAAAAAGGAAAGGAAGTTTATAAAGCCTTGTTTTTATGTTTATTCTTACTGAGCATACTTCCTGTGGATAGAACTCTACAGGCCTTTATCTACCTAATGTACAGAGATTCAAAACTCTGTGTTCATGTGGGTATGAGGGGTTGGGATAACCGTCTTGAGCCTGTTGATAAAAAGGCTACTTGTCCACAGGCCGATTTATCTTCAGGTTTGCACCCTGCTTACCCACCGAGCTGAGGGGCAGTTATTCACAGGGCTTAATTCACAAAAAAAAGGCTGATACACAAAAAACTGTGCAAAAAATCCACTCGGTGAGGATTTTCGCGCGACAAAAATCAAACCCTGAGCTGAAAACTCAGTGGTCGGGTGCAGCATATGAGTGAAGGACGTAGCTAAAAGAAGGCTTTGACAGGCAGGGCGGTTGACCCGGAGCGGTCATACCTTCAACAGACGCCTATTATTTGCCAATGCAAAAGCTGGAGAAGATTCTGCCGAGCAGGTCATCGGAGCTGAATGCGCCAGTTATCTCGCCAAGCGCCTGTTGCGCCTGACGCAGGTCTTCGGCCAACAGCTCTCCAGCGCCTGCCAGGGTCAATTGCGCCCTGCCGTGTTCCAGCGAGTCACTGGCATGGCGCAGCGCCTCAAGGTGGCGCCGACGCGCGCTGAAGCTGCTTTCAGATGTCTGCTCATAGCCCATGCAGGCCTTCAGATGCTCACGCAACAGCTCAAGCCCCTCTCCTCCTGATCTGGCGCTCAGGCTGATTGTCACATGGCCATCGGCGCTTGTTTGCAGGGCAATGCTGTCGCCACTCAAATCAGCTTTGTTACGAATGAGAGTGACCTTCGCAGGATCCGGGCGCTGCTCAAGGAATTCCGGCCACAAAGCGAATGGATCTGCGGCTTCCGGGGCGGTTGCATCCACCACCAGCAGGATCCGGTCAGCTTCACCGATAGCCTTGAGTGCACGCTGCACGCCTATCATCTCAACCTGGTCCTGAGTGTCGCGCAAACCGGCAGTGTCCACGACGTGCAAGGGCATCCCGTCTATGTGGATATGTTCACGCAATACATCGCGTGTCGTGCCGGCAATCTCGGTGACGATGGCCGCTTCTCTACCCGCCAGAGCGTTCAGCAAACTGGACTTGCCCGCATTGGGACGACCGGCGATCACCACTGTCATGCCGTCCCGCAGCAGAGCACCCTGCCCTGCTTCACGTAGCACTGTGGATAACTCTGCACGCACATCGTCAAGCATACCCAGCACATGGCCATCGGCGAGAAAGTCGATTTCCTCTTCCGGAAAGTCGATGGCAGCTTCGACGTAGATACGCAGGCTGATCAATTTCTCGGTCAAGTTATCCACACGCAGGGAAAAAACACCCTGCAACGAGCGCAGCGCATTGCGTGCTGCCTGTGCAGAACTTGCCTCGATCAGGTCAGCAATGGCCTCAGCCTGAGCAAGATCGAGCTTGTCATTGAGGAATGCGCGCTCGCTGAATTCACCCGGACGCGCCAGGCGGCTGCCAAGTTGCAGGCAGCGTTGCAGCAACATATCCAGAACGATCGGCCCACCATGACCCTGAAGTTCCAGCACGTCCTCGCCAGTGAACGAGTTTGGCCCGGGGAAATACAGCGCAATGCCTTCATCGAGCACTTGGCCCGACTCGTCGGCAAAGGGGCCATAGTGCGCGAATCGTGGCTTGGGCATTCGACCGGTGATGGCTTGCGCGGTCTTGCCGGCCAAAGGCCCGGACACACGGACAATACCGACACCGCCGCGCCCCTGGGCGGTAGCGATGGCGGCGATGGTTTCACGAGGAACGTTCATGGTCCGGCTCCAGGACAAATGACGGATAGCAAAACGCCCCACTAGGGGGCGTTTTGTATAGCGTGTTCACAGGTTAGATCAGGCAGCTGCTTTCTTGGTAGCTGCTTCGATCTTGCGAGTGATGTACGCCTGCTGTGCGATCGACAGGGTGTTGTTCACAACCCAGTACAGAACCAGACCGGCAGGGAACCATAGGAAGAAGAACGTGAAAATGATAGGCATCATTTTCATGACCTTGGCCTGCATCGGGTCCGGCGGAGTCGGGTTAAGACGTTGCTGGATGAACATGGTCGCGCCCATGATGATCGGCAGGATAAAGAACGGGTCTTTGATCGACAGGTCAGTTATCCACAGGATCCACGGCGCCTGACGCATTTCCACGCTTTCCAGGAGTACCCAGTACAGCGAGAGGAAAACCGGCATTTGTACAAGAATTGGTAAGCATCCACCCAGTGGGTTGATCTTCTCTTTCTTGCACAGCTCCATCATTGCCTGGGACATCTTCTGACGGTCATCGCCGTGTTGTTCCTTGAGCACTGCAAGCTTTGGAGCCACGGCGCGCATGCGTGCCATCGACTTGTAGCTGGCTGCGGACAGCGGGAAGAACAGGCCTTTGATCAACATGGTCAGGACGATGATCGACCAGCCCCAGTTGCCCAGAATCGCGTGGATGTGTTGCAGCAGCCAGAAGATAGGCTGGGCAATGAACCACAGGAAACCGTAATCGACTGTCAGCTCCAGACCTGGGGATAACTCTTTGAGCACCGCCTGGCTTTTCGGACCTGCGTACAACGTGGCAGTTGTTTCGCCTTGTGCGCCTGGCGCAACCGACAATGTCGGGCTGGTGAAACCAATGATGTAGTTGCCTTGGCTGTCTTTGCGGGTCTGAACGGCGTTGGTGACGTTGTGATCAGGAATCCACGCTGTCACGAAGTAGTGCTGCAACCATGCAACCCAGCCACCTTGCACATTTTCCTTGATCTGGCCTTTGTCGATATCTTTCATCGACACTTTTTTGTACGGCTCGGCCGCAGTCCAGAGTGCCGCACCCAGGTAGGTGGCTGTACCGGTTGCGGTGGTCGACGAAGGATCGGAACTGGCATCACGCTTCAATTGCGCGAACAGATTACCGGCCCAGGGTTGTGCGCTCTGGTTATCCACAACGTAAGTCATGACCAGGTCGTACAGACCGCGCTTGAATGTGAAACGCTTGATGTAGTTGACGCCGTTTTCCGAGAATTTCAGCTCCACGACCATCGAGTCCTGGCCGTCAGCCAGTTGATAACTCTTTTGCGCGGAGGAATAAACCGGACGACCGGAGGCACGTGCATCAGGACCGTTGGTGCCGGTCAGGCCGCTCTGTGCGAGAAAAGTACGCTCGCCGCCGTTGTCGAACAGCTGGAAAGGCACGTCAGGACGATCCTGACGACGCGGGTACAGAGGCAAACGAAGCTGAACGACGTCACCACCTACCGGATCGATCGCCAGATCAAGCACGTCGGTTTTGACGTGGATGAGGTCTTTGCTGGCTACGGCCGGAGTTTCAAGAGGCGCTGCACTGGTGCTATTGCCAGTAGCGCTCGGAACGTCGGCACTTGCAGAACCATTATTACCAGCAGCCGTATCCGGAATACCCGGTGCGGTGTTGCTGGCTGCAACATTCTGGGTCGGCATGGCAGCCTGACCATAGTCTTGGTTCCATTTCAGGACCCCGACGTAGGTCACGATTGCCAGGGCAACGATCAGGATCGTGCGTTTAATATCCATGATTACTCGGCCATCGAAGAAGAACGGGAGGTGGGGACAGCTGGAACCGGGTCATAACCACCGGGATTCCACGGGTGACAGCGACCCAGGCGACGAATTGACAGCCAGCCGCCGCGCAAAAGGCCATGATTATCGATGGCTTCATACGCGTAGCAGGAGCAACTGGGGTAGAAACGACAGTGACTGGCCATCAGCGGGCTAATGGCATAGCGATAAAACTGGATCGGAACGAGTGCCAGTTTACGCATCGGTACTGTCTACCCCTGCAGGTTCGGACTTTTCTTCCGGAATGGGTCGGCTACGCGCCAGACGTTTCCAGAGCTTGCCGAAATGCTGAATCAGTTCAGGGTTTTCTACGTCACCCAAACCTTTACGCGCGACGATAACGATATCCCAACCGACCAAACTGTCTTGGTGTTGGCGAAATGATTCGCGCATCAGGCGTTTCAAACGATTGCGCTCGACGGAGAGCTTCACGCTCTTTTTACCTATCACAAGCCCCAGACGGGGATGATCAAGGTCGTTGTTGCGCGCAAGGAGCAGGAGATTTTTCCCCGGAACCTTACCGGTAGGGGAGTCAAAGACTGCCTTGAAATGCCGGGGAGTCAGCAAACGCTTTTCCCGACTGAAGTCTCGACTCACCTCCTGTGCCGATTTATCAAACTGCCAGACGCTTACGGCCTTTGGCACGACGACGCGAAAGGACGGCGCGGCCGTTTTTGGTGGCCATGCGTGCACGGAAACCGTGGGTGCGGGCGCGCTTGATAGTGCTGGGTTGGAAAGTACGTTTCATGGCGTGTTACCTGGTTCGTCCACTACGGGCCGGAATGGCCCCGTTTTAAGAGACCGGGGATTCTAGAGAAAGCGCGCCCTTAGGTCAATTTCCAACCAGCTTTTCTTCATATACGTCTTTTACAGGCCATTCATCCCTGATCCGCGCTTTCGAGCTGATGGCTTGCGTCAGTTATAGAAATAAAAAGAAAGAGAGTATTTAAAGCTTTTTTATAAAGCTTATAACTCTTACGCAGCGGTTTTCTGTGGATAACCTCCTACAGCCCTCTATATTCAATGTGTACAGAGATCAGAAAGGTTGTCGAGAAACGGTGCCCTGCCTGTGCCGCACCCTCGGAAAAACTGTGCATGGAATGCGGTTTTATCCACAGGCAAGTTGTGCACAGGGTTCAACCCTGAGTTATGCAATGGGCTGAAGTGAGGTTATCCACAGAGCTCGTGATGTGACCGCTTGTCGTGTCGCCAATCGATAAATCGTTGATTTATAGCTCTCTGTGAGCAACCTACATGTGGATAAGTCGTCCTCGGATCGTTACAATGGCGGCTGTTTTTGCCTCACCGGTTTTCAACTCAGGGGATATCCGTGTCAGTGGAACTTTGGCAGCAGTGCGTGGAGCTTTTGCGCGACGAGCTGCCTGCCCAGCAATTCAACACTTGGATCCGTCCGCTACAGGTCGAAGCCGAAGGCGACGAGTTGCGTGTGTACGCACCCAACCGCTTTGTTCTCGATTGGGTCAATGAAAAATACCTCGGCCGTTTGCTTGAGCTTCTCGGCGAACGGGGTCAAGGCATGGCGCCCGCTCTTTCCTTATTAATAGGAAGCAAGCGCAGCTCCGCGCCGCGTGCCGCACCGAATGCGCCATTGGCTGCTGCAGCGTCCCAGGCGTTGTCTGCCAATTCGGTCAGCAGCGTTTCAGTGTCTGCACCCGCCATGGCCGTTCCTGCACCGATGGTTGCAGCGCCAGTGCCTGTGCATAACGTTGCCACTCACGACGAGCCGTCACGCGACAGCTTCGATCCGATGGCAGGTGCAAGCTCGCAGCAGGCGCCTGCACGTGCCGAGCAACGTACGGTGCAGGTCGAAGGTGCGCTCAAGCACACCAGTTACCTGAACCGCACATTCACCTTCGAGAATTTCGTCGAGGGTAAATCCAACCAGTTGGCACGCGCTGCCGCCTGGCAGGTTGCCGACAACCCCAAGCACGGCTACAACCCGCTGTTCCTTTATGGCGGCGTGGGCCTTGGTAAAACTCACTTGATGCACGCTGTGGGTAATCATCTGCTGAAGAAGAACCCGAACGCCAAGGTTGTCTACCTGCATTCGGAGCGCTTCGTCGCGGACATGGTCAAGGCCTTGCAGCTCAATGCAATCAACGAGTTCAAGCGGTTCTACCGCTCGGTTGATGCGCTGCTGATCGATGACATTCAGTTTTTTGCTCGCAAGGAACGTTCGCAGGAAGAGTTTTTCCACACGTTCAACGCGCTGCTGGAAGGTGGACAGCAGGTCATTCTGACCAGCGACCGCTATCCAAAGGAAATCGAAGGCCTGGAAGAGCGGCTCAAGTCCCGCTTCGGCTGGGGGCTGACCGTCGCGGTCGAGCCACCTGAGCTTGAGACACGCGTAGCTATCCTCATGAAGAAAGCAGATCAGGCCAAGGTCGATCTGCCCCACGATGCGGCGTTTTTCATCGCCCAGCGTATTCGCTCCAACGTCCGTGAACTCGAGGGCGCGCTCAAGCGTGTCATTGCCCACTCGCACTTCATGGGTCGCGATATCACCATCGAGCTGATTCGCGAATCGCTGAAAGATTTGCTGGCGTTGCAAGACAAGCTGGTGAGTGTGGATAACATTCAGCGAACCGTGGCCGAGTACTACAAGATCAAGATATCCGACCTGCTGTCCAAGCGTCGTTCCCGTTCCGTAGCCCGACCGCGTCAAGTGGCCATGGCACTTTCCAAGGAACTCACCAACCACAGCCTGCCGGAAATCGGCGATGTGTTTGGTGGTCGGGACCATACGACTGTTCTGCACGCCTGCCGGAAGATCAACGAACTCAAGGAATCCGACGCGGATATCCGTGAGGACTACAAGAACCTGCTGCGCACTCTGACTACGTGATGACGCCAGTGCAGCTTATCAAGGCAAGGGACTAGACCATGCATTTCACCATTCAACGCGAAGCCCTGTTGAAACCCCTGCAATTGGTCGCCGGCGTGGTAGAACGCCGCCAGACCTTGCCGGTTCTTTCCAATGTGCTTCTGGTCGTGCAGGGCCAGCAGCTGTCGCTGACCGGTACTGACCTGGAAGTCGAGCTGGTTGGCCGTGTTCAGCTGGAAGAGCCTGCCGAACCCGGGGAAATCACCGTTCCTGCGCGCAAGCTCATGGACATCTGCAAAAGCCTGTCCAATGATGCGTTGATCGACATCAAGCTTGATGACTCGAAACTGATCGTGAAGGCAGGTCGCAGCCGCTTCACGTTGTCCACGCTGCCTGCCAACGATTTCCCGACGGTGGAAGAAGGCCCTGGCTCGCTGACGTTCAATCTGGTGCAAAGCAAACTGCGTCGCCTGATCGAGCGCACCAGCTTTGCGATGGCGCAGCAGGACGTTCGCTACTACCTGAACGGCATGCTGCTTGAAGTCAGTGCCGGAATCCTGCGCGCAGTGGCTACCGATGGCCACCGTCTGGCAATGTGCTCGATGTCGGCCGATATCGAACACGCCGACCGTCATCAGGTCATCGTGCCTCGTAAAGGTATTCTGGAGATGGCGCGTTTGCTGACCGAGCAGGACGGCATGGTCAGCATCGTGCTGGGTCAACATCACATCCGCGCCACCACGGGCGAATTTACCTTCACCTCGAAACTGGTCGATGGCAAGTTCCCGGATTACGAGCGCGTGTTGCCCAAGGGTGGCGACAAGCTGGTACTGGGCGATCGTCAGGCGCTGCGTGAAGCGTTCAGCCGCACCGCGATTCTGTCCAACGAGAAGTACCGCGGCATCCGTCTGCAACTGGCCAACGGCCAACTGAAAATTCAGGCCAACAACCCTGAGCAGGAAGAAGCAGAAGAAGAAATCGGCGTCGAGTACAACGGTGAGTCGCTGGAGATCGGTTTCAACGTCAGCTACTTGCTCGACGTGCTGAGCGTCATGACCACCGAACAGGTTCGCCTGATTCTGTCTGACTCCAACAGCAGCGCTCTGGTGCAAGAGTCGGATAACGACGATTCCGCCTACGTTGTCATGCCGATGCGTCTGTAACTTAATGTCCAGCGCAACCTAGATGTCTCTTAGTCGCGTCTCGGTCACCGGGGTGCGCAATCTGCACCCGGTGACCCTCTCCCCCTCCCCGCGTATCAATATCCTTTACGGCGCCAACGGCAGCGGTAAAACCAGCGTTCTGGAAGCGATCCATCTGCTGGGTATCGCCCGCTCGTTCCGCAGCAGCCGGCTGCTTCCCGTTATTCAGTACGAACAGCCTTCTTGTACGGTATTCGGCCAGGTTGATCTTGCGCAAGGTGGCCACAGCAACCTGGGTGTCTCACGCGATCGACAAGGTGAATTTCAGATTCGCATTGATGGCCAAAACGCACGCAGCGCTGCCCAGCTTGCCGAGATCCTGCCACTGCAGTTGATCAATCCCGACAGCTTCCGATTACTTGAGGGCGCGCCGAAGATCCGCAGGCAATTTCTGGATTGGGGAGTGTTCCACGTGGAACCTCGCTTCATGTCCACCTGGCAGCGCCTGCAGAAGGCCCTCAAGCAGCGAAACTCGTGGCTTCGGCATGGTACACTTGACGCCGCTTCGCAGGCGGCATGGGACCGGGAGCTGTGCTTGGCGAGTGACGAGATCGATGAGTTTCGTCGCGCCTATATCAAGGCACTGAAGCCCGTCTTTGAAAAGACTTTGAGCGAACTCGTTGAGCTCGAAGGTTTGACCCTTAGCTACTACCGAGGATGGGACAAGGAAAAAGAGCTGAGCACTGTGCTCGCCTCCTCCCTGAATCGCGATCAGCAAATGGGCCACACCCAGGCCGGGCCCCAGCGTGCTGATCTGCGCCTTAGATTAGGTGCCCACAACGCGGCAGATATCTTGTCACGTGGTCAGCAAAAATTGGTGGTCTGTGCACTGCGCATTGCTCAAGGACACCTGGTCAGCCAGGTCCGTCGCGGCCAGTGTATTTACCTGGTGGATGACTTGCCCTCCGAACTGGACGACAACCATCGACGCGCGCTTTGCCGCTTGCTGGAAGAATTACGCTGCCAGGTATTTATCACCTGTGTAGATCAAGAATTTTTGAGGGAAGGCTGGCAGACGGATACGCCAGTCGCATTGTTCCACGTGGAACAAGGCCGTATCACCCAGACCCACGACCATCGGGAGTGATTGCATGAGCGAAAACCAAACGTACGACTCGTCCAGCATTAAAGTGCTGAAAGGACTTGATGCCGTACGCAAGCGTCCCGGAATGTACATCGGTGATACAGACGATGGCAGCGGTCTGCACCATATGGTGTTCGAGGTGGTTGATAACTCGATCGACGAAGCATTGGCAGGCCATTGCGACGACATCAGCATCATCATCCATCCAGACGAATCTATCACCGTGCGCGACAACGGCCGCGGTATTCCGGTAGACGTGCATAAAGAAGAAGGCGTGTCGGCAGCCGAGGTCATCATGACCGTGCTCCACGCGGGCGGTAAGTTCGATGACAACTCCTACAAAGTATCCGGCGGTTTGCACGGTGTAGGTGTTTCAGTGGTTAACGCCCTTTCAGAACTTCTGTTGCTGACAGTACGTCGCAGCGGCAAGATCTGGGAACAGACCTACATTCACGGTGTTCCACAAGAGCCGATGAAAATCGTTGGCGAAAGCGACAGCACCGGTACCCAGATCCACTTCAAGCCATCTGCTGACACCTTCAAGAATATCCACTTCAGCTGGGACATTCTGGCCAAGCGGATTCGTGAACTGTCGTTCCTGAACTCCGGTGTTGGCATCGTCCTCAAGGACGAGCGTAGCGGCAAGGAAGAACTTTTCAAGTACGAAGGCGGTTTGCGTGCGTTCGTTGAATACCTGAACACCAACAAGACGCCGGTCAACGAAGTGTTCCACTTCAATGTCCAGCGCGATGACGGTATCGGCGTCGAGATTGCTCTGCAGTGGAACGACAGCTTCAACGAAAACCTGTTGTGCTTCACCAACAACATTCCACAGCGCGATGGCGGCACTCACCTGGTGGGATTCCGTTCCGCACTGACACGTAACCTGAACAACTACATCGAGCAGGAAGGTCTGGCCAAGAAGCACAAGGTCGCGACCACCGGTGACGATGCGCGCGAAGGTCTGACTGCAATTATCTCGGTCAAAGTACCTGATCCGAAGTTCAGCTCGCAGACCAAAGACAAGCTGGTTTCGTCCGAAGTCAAAACTGCAGTCGAACAGGAAATGGGCAAGTACTTCTCCGACTTCCTGCTGGAAAACCCGAACGAAGCCAAAGCCGTCGTCGGCAAGATGATCGACGCAGCCCGCGCCCGTGAAGCCGCGCGCAAGGCCCGTGAGATGACTCGCCGTAAAGGCGCGTTGGACATCGCCGGCTTGCCAGGCAAACTGGCTGACTGCCAGGAAAAAGACCCTGCCCTCTCCGAACTGTATCTGGTGGAAGGGGACTCTGCTGGCGGATCAGCCAAGCAGGGACGTAACCGTAGAACCCAGGCCATCCTGCCTCTCAAGGGCAAGATCCTGAACGTTGAAAAAGCACGTTTCGACAAGATGATCTCTTCTCAGGAAGTGGGCACCTTGATCACCGCGCTGGGCTGTGGCATCGGCCGCGACGAGTACAACATCGACAAGTTGCGCTATCACAACATCATCATCATGACCGATGCTGACGTCGACGGTTCACACATCCGCACCCTGCTGCTGACCTTCTTCTTCCGTCAGTTGCCGGAGCTGATTGAGCGTGGCTACATCTACATCGCTCAGCCGCCGCTGTACAAGGTCAAGAAAGGCAAGCAGGAGCAGTACATCAAGGACGACGAGGCCATGGAAGAATACATGACCCAATCGGCCCTTGAAGACGCCAGCCTGCACCTCAGCGAGTCGGCTCCAGGTATCTCGGGCACAGCGCTGGAGAAACTGGTTCACGACTTCCGCATGGTCATGAAGACCCTTAAACGCCTGTCGCGTTTGTACCCACAGGAACTGACCGAGCACTTCGTCTATCTGCCGCCAATCACCCTGGAGCAGCTGTCGGACCACGAGGGCATGCAAGCCTGGCTGGCACTGTTCGACGCGCGTCTGCGCACCGGTGAGAAGTCGGGTCTGGTCTACAAAGCCAGCCTGCGTGAAGACCGTGAACGTAACGTCTGGCTGCCAGAGGTCGAACTGATCTCCCACGGCCTGTCGAACTACATCACTTTCAACCGCGACTTCTTTGGCAGCAACGACTACAAGACCGTTACAGCGCTGGGCGCGCAGATAAGCACGCTCCTGGAAGAAGGCGCGTACGTGCAACGTGGCGAGCGCAAAAAGCCCGTCACCGAGTTCAAGCAAGCCCTCGCCTGGCTGATGGCTGAAAGCACCAAGCGTCATACCATCCAGCGCTATAAAGGACTGGGTGAAATGAACCCGGATCAGCTCTGGGAAACCACCATGGACCCAAGCGTGCGTCGCATGCTGAAAGTCACCATCGAAGACGCCATCGGCGCTGACCAGATCTTCAACACCCTCATGGGTGATGCGGTCGAACCACGCCGTGACTTCATCGAGAGCAATGCGCTGGCGGTGTCCAACCTGGACTTCTGATGAACGCTTGATCAAACATCTACCCCGGCGAAAGTCGGGGTTTTTGTTTGTGTGGTGCTTGAAACACACAAGCGTTCTGATGGACTAAGGCGCTTGGATGAATACTTTGAATACCGGGTAGAGGCCGATGCGGTGACAGACTCCAATAAGTTTGAAATGCTGTTAGCTGAGAATGCCAGGCTGATAGCTTTGCTTGAAGCTCATAATATTGAATGGCGCATACCGGCAGAGCCTGCTCTTATACCTGTCGCTGAATCTTCGCAATTGCTCGGTACTGATAGCAAGATCGCTCTGTTCCGAAGCTTGTTTCGAGGACGGGCAGATGTCTACCCAGTCAGGTGGGAAAGCAAGACGGGCAAATCTGGGTATGCGCCTGCCTGTGCAAATGAGTGGCGACCTGGCATCTGCGAGAAGCCCAGAATCAAATGTGGCGATTGCAGCAAACGCCAATTGCTTCCGCTCACGGATGAGGTGATCTATCGCCACTTGGCGGGTGCGCTGGTGGCAGGTATCTACCCCCTTCTCCCGGATGACTCATGCTACTTCCTGGCTGCTGACTTCGATGAAGCCGAATGGCGCGATGACGCATTGGCTTTCGTTCAATCGTGCCGTGAGCTCGGCATCCCTGTATCACTTGAGGTCTCTCGTTCAGGTAACGGAGCTCACGCATGGATATTCTTTGAGCGCAATGTAGCTGCTATCGACGCACGCAGTTTAGGTACTGCAATCATCAGCCACGCCTGCGAACGCACTCGTCAGCTAAAACTCAGCTCCTACGACCGGCTATTTCCCAATCAGGACTACCTGCCAAAAGGTGGCTTCGGGAATCTAATTGCCCTGCCTCTGCAAAAGCGGGCCAGAGCGGGAAACAATAGCGTCTTTGTGGATGACTCCCTGACACCCTACCCGGATCAATGGACCTATCTGTCGACCATCCAGAGAATAAGCCCGGAAGATATTCATCCACTCATCACGCAAGCGACAGGTAAGCAGAACCCTCTGTGTGTCTGCGTCGTTGAAGAGGAACAGGAAGCTGAGCCATGGAAAAAAACGTCGGCACCTTCAACGTTGTCGTGCCCGCTGCCATCCACTCTCAAGGTCACGATAGCTAACCTGATTTACTTTGAAAAATCGCAGTTGCCTCAACCGTTGTCCAACCAGATTGTGCGGATAGCAGCGTTTCAAAACCCCGAGTTTTATAAAGCTCAGGCCATGCGAATGTCGGTATGGAATAAGCCAAGAATCATTGGATGCGCTCAAAATTTCCCGGGGCATATTGGTTTGCCAAGAGGATGCCTTGATGCAGTATTTGCACTCTTGAAAGCGAACGGCATCACTCCTACTATTCAAGACGAGCGTTTCTCGGGTATTTCTATCGATGTTAGTTTCCGAGGCACATTGAGGCCTGATCAAGACATGGCAGTAAACGCCATGTTGAGTCATGACACGGGCGTACTTTGCGCTCCAACAGCGTTCGGAAAAACGGTGAGCGCGGCGGCCATGATTGCCCAGCGGGGCGTAAGTACGCTGATACTTGTCCACAGGACCGAGCTTCTAAGGCAATGGCAGGAGCGCTTACAAGCTTTCTTGGGGCTCGACAAATTATCTGTAGGCACTATCGGCGGTGGAAAAGCAAAGCTCACAGGCATCATAGATATCGCCGTTGTGCAGTCCTTGTCGCGAAAAGGTGAGATAAGCGACGTGGTCAAAGGCTATGGGCAGGTCATCGTTGACGAGTGTCATCACCTTTCTGCTGTGTCATTCGAGGCATTATTGAGAAGCAGCGCGGCAAAATATGTGATGGGGCTTACGGCAACCCCGATCCGTCGCGACGTGCAACACCCCATCATATTCATGCAGTGTGGGCCAATCCGACACACTGCTGCCCGGCCTCTCAGTGCACCTCATGACCTTTGCGTTCTTCCTCAGACATTGTCGAATCCAGTCGTGCTCTCTGACGGTTCTGGTATTCAAGACATATTCAAACACTTGGCAAGCGATGCGCAGAGGACAGAAAAAATTGTGCAGCAGATTGAATCAGCTTACCGCCAAGGCAGGAAAGTGCTGGTATTGACCGAGCGCACAGAGCACGTCAGATTACTTGAGGCGGCATTGGAGCAGCGAGTGGCTGATCTTTTCATACTTCATGGGAGTATCCCCAAGAAGCAACGTATTGCCTGCGTAAAAGCGCTTGAGTCCCTGCCTGCCGATGCTCCACGAGTACTTCTGGCGACGGGAAAACTTGTAGGTGAAGGCTTCGATCATCCCCCCTTGGACACGTTGGTGCTAGCAATGCCGGTTTCTTGGAAAGGTATCCTTCAACAATACACCGGACGCCTGCACCGAGCCCATGCAGAGAAAGCAGATGTACAGGTAATCGACTTCGTTGATACGGGGCACATAGTTCTTTCGAGAATGTGGAACAAGCGTCAAGCCGGATACAAAGCCATGGGTTACCGCATTGTTGATATTTCTGCCACTCAGGATCTGCTCCATCAAGGCTAACTATTTAAGCGAGAGTGGAGCATGAAATTCACCCTCCCCTCTGTTTTTACTCGGCGTAGCCCTGATACTTAATATGCCTTTGAAAAAATCGTGGCTGAACATCTACTGATCTGATCGTTCAAGCCAAGCGCACACCGTAGTTTCTACGTATTAAATGCGAGTCGCTCTGGGTAAGACCTTGATCAATTCGACATCGCGCCAGCGATAACAAATCTATGGTTAGGCAAAACGTCATCGCTGCTGATCTCGAACGGAACAGAGAGTGAGCGCCACTTGCCATAGGGTAGCGATGCGCGACAGAAATAGGACAGGCTCCCTTCCCCGATCAGAGAACCTTCATATGTAGCCCGCTCTGCAAGCAGAACTGCGCGAGCCCGTACACAATCCTCCAGCTCGCCTGTTTTGGAGTCCCACCCGAGTTCCAACAACGGAGCCAGTACGCCCTCGCTACCCGACTTTGCTGGGAGGGTCATGCTGGCGATATACAGCGGCGATTTGTCCCATCGACTCGATTGCCTCATGGTGATGACTTGTAACCCGGCCTTTTGGGCCGTGCTGATAGCTACGTCATGGGGCAGGCCCAGTAGAGCAGCCAACGCCCAGCCATCATGATCGTGAGTAAGCAAGCGTGACACACATTGATTGGCCCATCTCTCTTCATCCTTTCGCAGCATTTGCCAATAAGGCTTCAGGACGTTCCCAAGGCTTGAACTTCGTGTAATGCCCCTAAAAGGTTGATCTGATAATCAAGCGATGTGGGATCGTCGAGCAAACGAGCTGCGGTCGCCTCTACGACAAAATGCCCTTTCTCCTTCGCGCTACTAATCAGTTTTCTGACCTTCTGCGTAATGTCTTTAGCCATAGTGTGGACTTTCCTGGACCGGAACGACGTTCATGTGTGGCGTAGCAGTCCTATCAGGCGGGATTCTCGCCAAGCCCTGTAGGGATAATATTATGACTTTATCAGCACAATGTTCCACGTGGAACACATTATCGTGAGAAGCAAGCAGGCGTTTTTCACTCGGCCAGCGAACCCTCCAGGAGCTGGCTCGCTGAGTAAATGATGATTCACCAGCGTCTACTAAGGGGCCGATACACCACCTACATGATCGCATTCCAGCCCTAAAACAGCTTCGCCAAGCGCAGATTCAACCGGGACTTCTCCATAAAGCCCTGCTCCACTTCCACATCTCTACCGATCACTGCCTGTACCTGAACCGATGGCGTCAGCATGTGAGTGGCGCTCATGCGTATATACGTGGTGCCAAGTCTGTCGTCCTGATTGATGCCGCCCACCCGGTTTTCTCCGCCATTGATGTAGCCGCCACCCAACGCAAAATGGGTTTGTGGCGAAAGGTTGTAGCGCAGATAAGCCTGATATTCGTAGCGTGTTTTTTGTTCGAGCGTGGCACTGCCAGGGCCGTAGTCGGTGTTATGGCTGAACCATGACACATCGGCAGCGGTGTCGAGCGCCCATTTTTCTTTGAAGTGGTGGATGTAAGCCGCTTGCAGCAGAAGACGCCAGCGGTTTTCTCCGAGGTTTAACGCGTCATCGTTGTCGTAGCTGCCGGTGGGCACGTATAGGTAGGGTGCCAGAGAAAAGACATCCTTGTGGGCCGTGCTCAAGGTCCACTTCACCGGTGCGCCAAGAATCAGGTCGCCGGTGCCTGTGGTCTGGCCGAGCGAGTTCGCCTCGCCGCCGGCCTTGAGATGCCCATAGGGCAGAATGAATTGCGGCTCTATTACAGCGTTGTCAGTCAGCGCAAACGAGTGGATATAGCGCAGCAGACCGACATCGGTCTTGAGCCGAAAGTCGTCCGACACCTTGTGACCATTGCTGTAGAAGTCAGAGCTTTCAGCATGTTGTGCGTAGACAAGCAGAGCGCTCATGCCTGCAGGCAACGGCTCATAATCCCCTGCCGTGATCTCCAATGCATGAGTGACTGCCGAACCACTCAACAGGGTAAAGCCGGCCAGCGCTGAACGGGCAACCAACGTGAATCGTTGCATGATCTGTTTCCTCATAGATAAATGCGTGTCAGCGACTGAGCAGCCCGCTGCCCGGATGGCAGTTGAGGTATTCGAAGTACTGAGCCTCACTGGGGATGACCGCGATCTCGTGGTAGAGACGCAACTGGACCTGGAAGTTGAGCGTCTGCACGTACTGCATAAAGCCGCCGAAGATCGCTACATGGGTGGGATGAGTCTTCGCCCAGCGCTCCAGGTTGGCCAGGTCATCAAACCAGGCCAGGCCGAAACTCTTCTCCACAGGCTCGCCAGTCTCACTATCCAGGGCCTGCATGAACCGACAGTTCAGGCAGCCGACGGTGGCTCCCTCATCACGCAGAAACGTCATCCCGTTTTGCAGGACGGGTTGTATGTCGTTCAAGTACAGGTCGCGTTCCTGTCCGGTGGTACTGCTCCAGTCCTGGCCGGAGCGAATGAGGCAAAGATTGTCGCGGCCTGAAACGCGTACACGGCCTGGGCGCTCAGATGCTCCACTCGTGGGGCTGCTGCCGATCAATGCGTCGGTCTGGGCCAGAGGAATGCGGTCGCGAGAACTTCCCCAGTAGGCGTGTTCCAGAATCGGCTCGCTCATATGGGTGGCTAAATGAGCAACGCCTTCGGGCGTTCCCGGGGCAGAAAACAATGTTTCGAAACGCTCGGCGGTGGGGCAGACAACTTCGAGAAACCAGCCAATTGGTCCTGTTTCACGAGCCGGGTCTTGCCACCATTGGTTGAAACCCGAGTCGCTGCGCCACTGATAAAACGCATCCACGTCTCGCCAGTAAGCAATGGCAAGGCAGGTATGCAGGCCATTGGCATCCACGCAGCGCGCGCTGTCCCAATACTGAGGACCTGAGCCCGCGACGAAATACTTGGTGATAGGTGCAAGGTCCAGCAGACCTACTGGATGCAATGCCTGGATGCCGAAGTAAGCCATCACCACCTGCCCTGCCAAGGGATCGAAACGCGCCGACCACGCAGGAAAAGGTGGTTGATAGCCTTTAGGTACATTGCTGTTCAGCGTGCGCGGGGTGCGCAGATGGTCAGGAATGGCTGAGCGCATGTCACACCTCCATCGCAATGACTGGCTGAGTCGGCTCGGCAACCTCGCTGCCAATTGGCAGGCCAGGCAGTTCCACCACGCAAGGGTTGGGATTGGGGTTGAACATCAGGCGTGTGACGTCGGGGCGCGAGTAGTGCCCTGCCGGGTCGGCCGCGACTTTGGCGAAGATCAATGCGGCAGGATCAAGTGTTGCGTAAAGCAGGCCTTCTTCATGCTCGCCCAACGGGGTGGCGAGGTCGCTTCCGTCCGGGCCAAAGATGCGTGCATTCCCGCCGCCGGCTTGCAGCAAGCTACGTTTGGCATCGCTGTCACAGAGCATCTCGATCATTTCCGGAGAGACCACTGCGCACGGTGCAATGACGAAGCACTGCCCTTCTGCGGCATAAACGCGTGAAGCAGCCGTATTGACCTCGGGGCCAAGTGCGCGGGTGGCGTTCTGGTACAGGCTGAAGCTGGGCCAGGCGGCTACGTGAATCTGTTCGTTCTGCGCGTACATGGCGTATTTCGAGAGCGGTTGCAGGTGCTCCCAGCAGCAAAGGGCACCCAGTACGCCTACAGGTGTTTCAAAGGGTCGCAATGATGCCCCGTCGCCTTCGCCAAACAATGTACGTTCTACATGCGTCGCCTTGAGCTTGCGTCGCGTGCCAACGGTTTCGCCTTGATCGTCGATGATCCACTGACCGATATACAGCGAAGCCTTGCTGCGCTCGCTGTAACCCAGCACCACGTAGATACCGTGCTGACGAGCTGCATCACTGATGCGTCGTGCCTGAGCACTGTCCAGCACCAGAGACTGCTGGTGATAGCGATGCACCAACGGCATGTTCCAGGCCGGTGCGTCCAGCCACAAAAACCACGGGTAGCCCGGAATCCACGTCTCGGGGAATGCAATCAGACCGGCTCCGGCGGCCGCTGCCTGCTCGATCAGGGCTATGGTCTTGTCTACCGTGGCGTCCAGATTCAGGAACACGGGCGCGGCCTGTACGCAGGCAACTTTCAGTGGCGTTTTCATAGTCATAAGCTCAAATGGCGGGTAGATGGCCACAGGCTATTGGCTTTTCCGGCAGTGGTATTAGGACGAAAAGGAACCGCTTTTTGACTGCCGTGCACTGACCGGCAGGAGTGGTTTCAGACTTGCATGGCGAAAGGCTTGAAGCATCGAAGTGCAGGTTGAACGCGATGAGCATCTTTTTCGATACCGACAATATTGCAGCGCGAGAACGAGCAGAGTTCTGGCAAGAGGTGGTGTGCAATACCTTTGTACCGCTGAGCTGCGCCTTTTCGGATCGGAATAACTTCCAGGGCCGGCTGCGCTCGCACAGCATCGCTACGCTGTCATTGGTTGACGTACAGGCTTGCAGGCAAACCGTTGTTCGCGACGCCGCGCGAATTTCCCGCAGCGACGATGAATTTGTGCTGGTGAGTCTGGCGCTTGAAGGCAGGGCGCAGGTTTCCCAAGAGGGGCGCGAAGCAATATTGGAGGTCGGCGACTTTGCTATCTATGACACTCGTCGCCCTTACCGGCTGCACTTCGGCAGTGCATTCAGGCAGACCGTGGTGCAAATCCCGCGCAAGAGTCTGCAACAGCGCCTGTGCAATCTTGAGTATCTGACGGCGTTATCAATGTCTCGCGATAACCCGCTAAATGGATTGGTGTTCGACTTTTTCACCGGCCTTGCCGCCCTCGAGAATCGAGTGGGTGAAACACAGCAAGTTCGGATAACTGAGCAAGGGCTGGACCTGCTGGCAATGGCGCTGTCCGAGCGGGTCAAAGGACAGGCACAGGGCTCGAAGCGCAGCGCCCTTCTGCTGCGCATCAAAGACCACATTCAGTCCAACCTGACAGATACAACGCTTACCCTCCCCTGCGTCAGCGCCCGGTTCGGAATAAGCACTCGCTACCTCAACAGCCTTTTTCACGACGAGGAGACATCGTTCGGTCGGTACCTGCTGTCTTCACGGTTGCAACACTGCGCCAACGATTTGCGCGAACCACTGCTGGTCAATCGGCAGATCAGCGAGATCGCCTGGCGCTGGGGATTCAGCGATGTGGCGTACTTCAGCAGGGTGTTTCGTCAACGGTACGGATTGACTGCGCGGGAGTATCGGACAGTCGTATCTCGCTAGAGGCCTTGAACAAAAAAAACCGACCCTGTCGAGGTCGGTTTTTTGTACATCACCAAAACTTATGCACGTTTTACGTGCTTTTATGGCTAACAGAAATATGTATAGGAATTAACAGGTTAAACGCCATTTTTGGATTTTTTCAGAATTCCGTGCACAGGTTATCCACAAAATCACGCCGGGACTTTTTCGGTGCTTGTCGTCGGTGCAACCGGTGAGCCCATTGCGCGTTGTGTGTCCTCATTCCAGGTCTGAACGCGCTCGTTCAACGCAGCAATGGCGCGCGGGCCTGTACCTTCTGCGTACATCGGTTCGCCGATGACCACCTGAATAGTGCCTGGCTTCTTCCCCCAGCCATCGCGAGGCCAGTGTTTGCCTGCGTTGTGAGCAATAGGCAGAACCGGCAGGTCGGCGTTGACCGCCAGTGCCGTGCCGCCACGCGAGAACTTGCCTACCTGGCCGTAAGGCACGCGTGTGCCTTCCGGGAAGATCAGCACCCAGACGCCGTCCTTGAGCAATTCGTCGCCCTTCTTGGCGATTTCCCTGAGTGCAGCCTTCGGGTTGTCACGGTCGATGGCGATGGGGCGCAGCATGGCCATCGCCCAGCCGAAGAAGGGCACGTACAGCAACTCACGCTTGAGGACCTGGCTCAGCGGCTCGAAATACGCCGACAGAAAGAAGGTTTCCCACGTGCTTTGATGGTTGGAGATGATCACGCACGGCGTTGTCGGAACGTTGTCTGCGCCGGTCACTTCTACCTTGATGTTCAGGAACACCCGTGTCAGCCACAGTGCGCAGCGGCACCAGTAGACATTGATAAAGCGATAGCGGGCCTTGAACGGCAGAAACGGCGCGATGAAAAAGCTCAAGGTGCACCACAGCAACGAGCTGGTGCCCAGCAACAGGTAAAAGATGAAGGTCCTGATTGCCTGCATGATCGACATAGTTACGTTTACCGTACGGGCAGGTGCCCGCTCCTTGAGCGTCCTGAACCTGGAAGGTCAGTTGTTCAGTGAAGCGCTAGTGTGGATAAGTTCTGCGGCAACTGCCGCCAGATCGTCAAAAATCAGCGTACCTGTCGGCACTTCGCCGTTCATCGTCTTGCGGCCTTTGCCGGTCAACACCAGCACAGGCTGAGCATCGACGGCCAGCGCGGCTTGCAGGTCACCTTTGCTATCGCCCACGAACCACAGGCCCTTCAGGTCTGCCGAGTAGTGTCGGGCAATGGCCTGGAGCATGCCGGGTTTGGGTTTGCGACAGTCACAGCCATCGTCTGGCCCATGCGGACAATAGACGATCAAACCAACCTCGCCACCCTGCTCTGCCACCAGCGTGCGCAAGCGCGCGTGCATGGCGTCCAGGGTGGCCAGGTCGTAATAACCTCGGGCAATGCCCGACTGGTTGGTGGCGATGGCCACCGTCCAGCCGGCCTTGCTCAGCTCTGCGATGGCCTCGACCGAGCCAGGAATGGGTATCCACTCCTCAACCGACTTGATGTAGGCGTCGGAGTCGTGATTGATCACGCCATCCCGGTCAAGTATCAGCAGTTTCAACAGCGTCCCCTTGTCAGCCCAGCAGCGAGATATCGGCAACGCCGAGGAACAGGCCGCGCAAGCGCGCCAACAAGGCATAACGGTTGGCGCGCACATTGGCGTCTTCCGCGTTGACCATCACCGCTTCAAAGAACGCATCGACCGGCTCCCGCAGCATCGCCAGACGCGCCAGCGATTCGCTGTACTGACGCTCGGCAGCCATTGGCTGGACCGCATGATCAGCCTGCTGGATTGCCGAGTACAGCGAGAACTCGTTGGCGTTGTCGAAGTACTTGGGCTCGACGGTCTGGGCGATGCTGCCCTCGGCCTTGCTCAGCAGGTTCGATACGCGCTTGTTCACGGCAGCCAGTGCGGCGGCTTGCGGGAGTTTGCGGAAAGCCTGCACCGCCTGAACGCGCTGATCGAAATCAAGCGCCGAGGCGGGTTGCAAGGCACGCACCGAGAGGTACACGGCCACTTCGACGCCTTCGTCTTCGTAACGCGCACGCAGACGGTCGAAAATGAACTCCAGCACCTGCTCTGCCAGGCCCGCGGGCTTGACCTTGGCACCGAACTGCGTGACCGCGAACTTCACGGTCTCGACCAGGTTCAGGTCCAGCTTCTTCTCGATCAGGATCCGCAGGATGCCCAGCGCCGCACGACGCAAGGCATACGGGTCTTTGCTGCCGGTGGGCAGCATGCCGATACCAAAAATACCGACCAGGGTGTCGAGCTTGTCAGCGATGGCAACTGCCGCACCGGTCAGCGTGGTCGGCAGCTCAGCACCTGCGCCACGTGGCATGTACTGCTCGTTGAGCGCCAGCGCGACATCTTCTGCCTCGCCATCGGCCTTGGCGTAGTAGTAACCGGCGATGCCCTGCATTTCCGGGAACTCGCCAACCATTTCACTCGACAGGTCGCACTTGGACAACAGCCCGGCACGCGCCGCACGCTGGGCGTCGCCGCCGATGCGGGGTGCGATGTAGGCGGCAAGCTTGGAGACGCGCTCGGCCTTGTCGAATACGCTGCCCAACTGGGCCTGGAACACGACGTTTTTCAGGCGATCGTTGAAGGTTTCCAGCTTCTGCTTCTTGTCCTGCTTGAAGAAGAACTCGGCGTCGGTCAGGCGTGGGCGAACCACTTTCTCGTTACCGGCGATGATCTGGGCCGGGTCCTTGCTCTCGATGTTGGCCACCGTGATGAAGCGCGGCAGCAACTTGCCGTCGGCATCCAGCAGGCAGAAATACTTCTGGTTGTCCTGCATGGTGGTGATCAGGGCTTCCTGAGGCACATCAAGGAAACGCTCTTCGAACGAACACACCAGCGGAACCGGCCATTCGACCAGCCCGGCCACTTCGTCCAGCAGGCTTGGCGGCACGATGGCGGTGCCTTCCTGTTGGCTGGCCAGCTCTTCGACGCGCTTGCTGATGATCTGGCGACGTTCGTTGAAGTCGGCCAGTACGTGAGCCGCGCGCAGGTCGCTGAGGTAGCCGGCAGGCGAAGAAATACGCACGTCTTCCGGGTGATGGAAGCGGTGGCCGCGAGAATGACGACCGGCGCTCTGGGCGAGAATCGTGCAGTCAACCACCTGATCGCCGAACAGCATCACCAGCCACTGGGTCGGCCTTACGAACTCTTCCTTGCGAGCACCCCAGCGCATGCGCTTGGCAATCGGCAGGTCGTTCAGCGAGTCTTCGACAATGGTCGGCAGCAGCGAGGTGGTCGGCTTGCCGAGAATAGTCTGGCTGTAGCGCAGTTTCGGGCCGCTCTGATCGATTTCGCTCAGGTCGACGCCGCACTTCTTGGCGAAGCCCAATGCTGCCTGAGTCGGGTTGCCGTCAGCGTCGAACGCGGCCTGACGCGGCGGGCCGTCCAGGTTGACGCTGCGATCCGGTTGTTGCGTGGCCAGTGCGGTGATCAGCACGGCCAGACGACGCGGCGCGGCGTAGACCTGTTTGGCGCTGTAGGTCAGACCTGCGCCCGCGAGGCCTTTTTCAATACCGGCGAGAAAAGCATCTGCCAGAGACACGAGGGTCTTGGGTGGCAGTTCTTCGGTGCCCAGTTCTACCAGAAAATCTTGAGCACTCATTGCGCTGCCTCCAGCTTGGCCAACACTTCATCGCGTAGATCGGGCGGCGCCATCGGGAAGCCGAGACGGGCCCGGGCTTGCAGGTAGGCCTGAGCCACCGAGCGGGCCAGTGTGCGTACGCGCAGGATGTATTGCTGACGCGCGGTCACGGAAATCGCGCGACGGGCATCCAGCAGGTTGAAGGTGTGCGAGGCCTTGAGGACCATTTCGTAGCCCGGCAAAGGCAGCTCCAGCTCGATCAGGCGTGCGGCTTCGCTTTCGTAAAAGTCGAACAGTTCGAACAGTTTGTCGACGTTGGCGTGTTCGAAGTTGTAGGTGGACTGCTCCACCTCGTTCTGGTGGAACACGTCGCCGTAGGTCACTTTGCCGAACGGGCCGTCAGCCCACACCAGGTCGTAGACCGAGTCCACGCCCTGCTGGTACATCGCCAGACGCTCGAGGCCGTAGGTGATTTCGCCAGTCACCGGGTAGCACTCGATGCCGCCGACCTGTTGGAAGTAGGTGAACTGCGAGACTTCCATGCCGTTGAGCCAGATTTCCCAGCCCAGACCCCAGGCGCCCAGCGTCGGCGATTCCCAGTTGTCTTCGACAAAACGCACGTCATGCACCAGCGGATCGAGGCCGATGTGCTTGAGCGAGCCCAGGTACAGTTCCTGGAAGTTGTCCGGGTTCGGCTTGAGAATCACCTGAAACTGGTAGTAATGCTGAAGGCGGTTCGGGTTTTCGCCGTAACGGCCGTCAGTCGGCCGACGGCTTGGCTGTACGTAAGCGGCATTCCAGGTTTCCGGGCCTACGGCGCGCAGAAACGTGGCGGTGTGGAACGTGCCGGCGCCTACTTCCATATCGTAGGGCTGAAGTACCACGCAACCTTGTTCTGCCCAATATTGCTGGAGGGCGAGGATCAAGTCTTGGAAGGTACGCACGGCTGGCGTAGGCTGGCTCACAAATTTCACCTGTGCTGGGCTGCGATTCAAAGAGCGGGAGTATACCCGATTCGGCCGCACGTCCACTCCTGGGAGCCCTATGACACGCTGCTTTTGGTGCAACGAAGACCCCTTGTACATCGCTTATCACGATCAGGAGTGGGGAGTGCCGCTGCGCGATGCGCAGAAGCTCTTCGAGTTGCTTTTGCTCGAAGGGTTCCAGGCAGGTCTGTCGTGGATCACGATTCTCAAGCGCCGGGCGCGTTATCGCGAGGTGCTGTTCGGCTTCGATGCCGAGCGGCTGGCGCAATTGAGCGATGCCGAGATCGACGCGCTGATGCTTGATCCGACCATCATCCGCAACCGCCTCAAGCTCAAGGCCGTGCGCACCAACGCGCGGGCCTGGCTGGCGCTGGAAGACCCGGTCGGCCTGCTCTGGTCGTTTGTCGGTGGCAAACAGAAGATCAACCATTTCAAGGATCGCAGCGAGGTCCCGGCCATTACCGTCGAGGCCGAAGCGATGAGCAAGGCGCTGAAAAAAGCCGGCTTCACCTTTGTCGGCCCGACCATCTGTTATGCCTATATGCAGGCCACCGGCATGGTCATGGACCATACCGTCGATTGTGATCGGTACGCGATCCTGAGCCGCTGACGTTACACTACCCGCCTCGAGAATCTGGGAGTCATCTGTGGATAAGTTCAAAGGCGCCGTAATGGTCGGGGCGTTGCGATTGTTTGCGCTGCTGCCGTGGCGAGCCGTGCAATGGGTCGGCACGACCATCGGCTGGTTGATGTGGAAACTGCCCAACCGCTCGCGTGAAGTGGCGCGGATCAACCTGTCCAAGTGTTTCCCCGAACTGAGCGAGCCCGAGCTGGAAAAGCTCGTCGGCCGCAGCCTGATGGACATCGGCAAGACGCTCACCGAAAGCGCCTGTGCGTGGATCTGGCCTGCTCAAAAATCGATCAATCTGGTGCGTGAAGTCGAAGGGCTTGAGGTACTCAAGGAAGCGCTGGCGTCTGGCAAGGGCGTAGTCGGGATTACCAGTCACCTAGGCAACTGGGAAGTGCTCAATCACTTCTATTGCAGCCAGTGCAAGCCGATCATTTTCTATCGGCCGCCCAAGTTGAAAGCGGTGGATGACCTGTTGCGCAAACAGCGCGTGCAGTTGGGCAACCGGGTGGCAGCATCGACCAAGGAAGGCATTCTCAGCGTCATCAAGGAAGTGCGCAAAGGCGGCTCGGTTGGCATTCCGGCCGATCCGGAGCCAGCTGAATCAGCGGGTATTTTCGTGCCCTTTTGCGGCACCCAGGCGTTGACCAGCAAGTTCGTACCGAACATGCTGGCTGGCGGCAAGGCCGTCGGCGTGTTCCTGCACGCCATGCGCCTGCCGGACGGTTCGGGCTACAAGGTTGTGCTGGAGGCGGCTCCCGAAGCCATGTACAGCACCGACACCGAAACCTCGGCAGCGGCGATGAGTAAAGTGGTCGAGAAATACGTGCGGGCCTACCCGAGCCAGTACATGTGGACCATGAAACGCTTCAAGAAACGCCCGGCGGGCGAGGCGCGCTGGTACTAGAAAAGACCGGACGCGGAGCGTCCAGAACTGCATGCGACGCGGAGCGCCGCACGATAGTTAAGGTTATCGTTCCGCACGCTCCAGCGTCG
>NZ_ATDK01000217.1 GCF_000444135.1 Pseudomonas avellanae BPIC 631 | reverse complement strand
AAACTCAAGAGAAACTATGAAAGCGTCATAGCAATGGCCTGCGCTTTTCTGTGGCTACCAATGTGAAACGGGAACAGACCCTAGGGCAGGGCGACGTTGATATGCTGTCCAGCGCCACCGATGTGTTCAAGGCCGACATGGCCGATTCCGGCTCGATCTTCCTCGACAAGGGCGAGCCGATGCAGGTCGGTCAGAAGCTGGTTCAGAAAGACCTCGCCAGGACCCTCAAGGAAGTGTCCGAGAAGGGCAGCGACGGTTTCTACAAAGGCTGGGTCGCCAAGGCGCTGGTCGATTCGAGCCAGGCCGGCAAGGGCATCATCACCCAGGCTGACCTCGACCACTACAAGACCCGCGAGCTGGCTCCGGTCGAATGTGACTACCTTGGCTACCACGTAGTGTCGGCACCGCCGCCGAGTTCCGGCGGTGTGGTCATCTGCCAGATTCTGAACATTCTTGAAGGTTACCCGATGAAAGAGCTGGGCTTCCGCTCGGCGCAGGGTATGCATTATCAGATCGAAGCCATGCGCCATGCCTATGTGGACCGCAACAGCTACCTGGGCGACCCCGATTTCGTCAAGAACCCGGTCGAACATCTGCTGGACGTCAAGTACGCGGCCAAACTGCGCGAAGCCATCGAGCCACAGAAGGCCGGGGACTCGAACAAGATCAAGCCGGGCGTCGCGCCACACGAGGGCAGCAACACCACCCATTATTCGATTGTCGACAAATGGGGCAACGCGGTCTCGGTGACCTACACCCTGAACAACTGGTTCGGCGCGGGCGTCATGGCCAGCAAGACCGGCGTGATTCTCAACGACGAAATGGATGACTTCACCGTCAAGGTCGGCGTGCCCAACATGTACGGGCTGGTGCAGGGCGAAGCCAACGCCATCGCGCCAGGCAAGACGCCGCTGTCGTCGATGAGCCCGACCATCGTCACCAAGGACGGCAAGACCGTCATGGTCGTCGGTACGCCGGGTGGCAGTCGCATCATCACCGCAACCCTGCTGACCATGCTCAACGTCATCGACTACGGCATGAACATTCAGGAAGCCGTGGACGCGCCGCGTTTCCACCAGCAATGGCAGCCGGAAGCAACCAACATCGACACCTTCGCCGTGAGCCCCGACACGTTGAAGATTCTCGAGAGCTGGGGCCACAAGTTTGCCGGCCCGCAACCGCTCAACCACGTGGCGGCCATTTTGGTCGGTGCGCCTTCGCTGGGCGGCAAGCCGGTTGGTAACAACCGTTTCTACGGCGCCAATGACCCACGCCGTAACACCGGGTTGTCGCTGGGTTACTGAGTTATTCTGCTGACCACGTCACGGCACTGAGCTTTAGAGTCGGCTTCAGGGTCGTGGCGTTTTTGTTTCTGCTGGTGAGTCAGTTGCGCACCCAGCGCTGGCGGCTCCAGCCACTCAACGCATCGACCGCGAACACCAGTATCAGCATCGCCAGAATCACGCTGCTGGCCTGCGCTTCCTGAAACAGGCTGAGGTTGACGTAAAGCATCTGGCCCAGCCCGCCCGCGCCGACAAAACCCAGCACGCTGGCCATGCGAATGTTGTTTTCCCAGCGGTACAGGGTGTAAGCCAGCAACTGCGGCCAGAGGTTGGGCAGCGTGCCGTAGCCGAAGGCCTGCCAGGCGCTGCCACCTTGCAGACGAATCGCAGCGGCGGGCTCCGGCGAGGTGTTTTCCAGCGCTTCGGCAAACAGCCGACCGAGCACGCCGGTGGTGTGCAACGCCAGCGCCAGCGTGCCCGCATTGGGGCCAAGCCCTGCTGCCAACACCATCAGCACGGCCCAGACCAGCTCCGGGATGGCGCGCAGCGCATTGAGCAGCAAGCGACTCAGGCTGCGCAGCGGCCAGCCGAGACGCCCGGCAGCGGGCAAGGCGAGCAGTAAGCCGGCGACGGCTGCCAGCAACGTACCCAAGGCCGACATGGCCAGCGTTTCCAGCGCGCCTTTGCCGATGGCCTGCAGGTGATCGCTGCTCAGGTCGGGGCTCATGAAGCGCAATGCATAACGGCCCATCTGCGTCAGGTTGTCGTGACTGCCAAGCGTGAACAGGTCCAGGCCGAGGTACACAAACGATCCGGTCACCGCCGCCACAATCGCCAACACCACCACCACGTTGCCTGTGCGCCTCATGTGAACCGCCTGCGCAACAGGCGACTGAGCTGATCGGCGAGCAGCACCAGCAACAAGAAGGTCAGCAGCATGCTCGCCACCTCATCGCCTGCGAACATGCGCATCGACAGGTCGATCTGCTGGCCCAGGCCGCCCGCGCCGACAAAGCCCATCACCACCGAGGCACGCACTGCGCACTCCCAGCGATACACCGTGTAAGACGTCAGCTCTGCTGCCGCATTGGGCAGAATGCCATAAGCCAGCGCGGCCAGCCGTCCGCTGCCTGACTGGAGTAAGGCGTGGGCCGGGCGCTGATCCACCGATTCGTATATTTCTGCATACACCTTGCCGAGCATGCCTGCATAAGTGATGGCGATGGCCAGCACGCCAGCGGTGGGGCCCAGCCCGACGGCGCGGACGAACAGCAGCGCCCAGACGATTTCCGGCACGCTGCGCAGGAAGATCAACACCCCGCGCACCGGCCAGCGCAGGCACTGACCGAGCCGACCCGGCCGGCCGCCTCGCGAGGCCGCCGACAAAGACAGTGCCTTGCTGGCGAGCAGGCTTGCCGGTACGGCCAGCAGCAGGGCAAGGGCGATACCGGCAGTCGCGATCGCAAGGGTTTGCAGGGTGGCTTGCAGCAGCAGGCCGAGGAATTCTGCGGAATGCGCCACAGGCCAGAACCCGGCGAGGAAGTTGCCCATCGTCCGGGCGTTGCCGGCTTGCAGCAGCACAAACGGATTCAGCTCGGCCAGGCGAATGCCTGGCCAGAGCAGTGCGATAGCCAGCAGCGCCAGCAACAGGCGTGGCACTGCCGCCGGGTCGCGCCGGTCGCGCCTCAGCATCGCGGCGTCCAGACCGTTTCTGCAACCTCGCAAACCTGCTGCGGGCTCAGTTGTTCATTGGCGTACAGCGTGTCGAGGTGTTGCCGTTCGACCTCGCCGGCCGGGAGGTCGAAGTGGATACGACCGTCGCGCACCCCGATGATGCGCGGAAAGTGCGCCAGTGCCAGTTCCACTGCGTGCAGGCTGGCGACCAGCGTCACGTTGTGTTCGATGGCGTGCTGACACAATAACGCCAGAGTGTGATCGGCCAGACGTGGGTCCATCGCCGAAACCGGTTCGTCGGCCAGCAACAATTCAGGGGCCTGATACAACGCACGGGCGATACCGACGCGCTGCAACTGGCCGCCGGACAACTGCTGGCAACGCTCGAACAGTTTGTCGGCCAGGTCCAGGCGCGTCAGCACCGCGCGTGCGCCGGGCACGTCCAGCGGGTGCAACAGGTTCAGCAGGCTTTTGCCCAACCCCCATTGCCCCAGCTTGCCCGCCGACACCGCAGTCACCACACGCTGACGCGCAGGTAACGGCGGCGCTTGATGAATCAGTGCGATGCGGCTGCGCAATTGCTGGCGTTGCCGGCTGGACAGTCGCCACGGATTGACGCCCAGCACTTTCAGCTGCCCGGCGCTGGGCGGCAGCGCGCTGGCCAGCAGGTTGAGCAAGGTGGTCTTGCCCGCACCGGACGGGCCGATGATTGCCACCCGCTCGCCGCGCTCAATGCTCAGGTCCAGCCCGCGCAACGCCAGCGTGCCATTGCTGTGGCGCAGGTCGATGGCGGACAGGCGCAGGGTCATTTCAGCAGGTCGGCAGCGCGTGCGGCTTCTTCGATACCCTTGTAGTTCTCGGGTTTGGTTTCGATGAAGCGGCTGGCAGCCTGCAGATCGAGAATCGCCTTCTGCTCAGGGTTGGCCGGGTCAAGGTCAAGGAAGGCCTGTTTGATCTTCGCCGCCAGCGCCGGATCGAGGCTGCCGCGCACAGTCCAGTTGTAGTCGAAATAGGTCGGCGTGGTCGCGAACACGTGCACCTTGCTGGTATCGACCTTGCCGCTGGCGACCAGTTTGTCCCACACGCTGGCATTGAGCACGCCGGCATCGACCTTGCCGGCCTGAACCCAGGCAGCGGTCGCGTCATGTGCGCCGGAATAGGCAACGCGGCTGAAGAACGTCTCCGGCTTGATGTTTTCCTTGAGCATGAAATAACGCGGCATCAGGCTGCCGGACGTGGACGACACCGAGCCGAAGGCAAATGTCTTGCCCTTGAGGTCGGCAAGGGTCTTTACGTCCGGATCGGAGGTGATGAATTTGCTGGTGAATTTGGCGTCCTGCTCGCGCTGTACCAGCGGCAGGGCATTTCCGGTCTTGAGGTTGACCTGCACAAAGGTGAAGCCGCCCAGCCAGGCCATGTCGAGCCGGTCGGTGGCCAGTGCTTCGACCACAGCCGGGTAATCCGCTACCGGCACGAACTCGACTTTCATGCCCAGGCGTTGCTCCAGATAAGCCCCCAGCGGCTTGAACTTGCGCAGCAGTTCGGTGGGCGCTTCGTCGGGGATGGCCGAGACGCGCAGGGTATCGGCCGCATGGCTGGTCAGTGCGGAGAAGGACAGGGCAAGGCCGGCGGCGAGCGCCAGGGTACGCTTGAGCATGGAAGTTTCTCCGGTTCGAGATCAGAAAGACAGGTAAGGCAGCGCGTGCATGAATGGACAGCCAGCGCTTCGAAGAATTGGATAGCAGTGAGCGGGGATTATAAGAGGCATGGCGAGAAAGGCCAGTTCAGCACTCTGCTATCGGCTGACACGCCCGGCGGGCGCTGCGGTTTGCGCTGATACGTGAACAGCCCCTAGACTCCGCAGCCTGTTTCCCGGTTACCGAGAGTGTCGCGATGAATGAGCCAATCCGCCTGACCCAGTACAGTCACGGAGCAGGGTGTGGCTGCAAGATTTCCCCCAGGGTATTGGACGTGATCCTTGCCGGCAGCGGTGCGCAGAACCTGGACCCGAAACTCTGGGTCGGCAATACCTCGCGTGACGATGCAGCGGTTTACGCGCTGGACGACGAGCGCGGCGTGGTCTCGACCACCGACTTCTTCATGCCCATCGTCGATGATCCGTTCGACTTCGGCCGCATCGCCGCGACCAATGCGATCAGCGACATCTATGCGATGGGCGGCGATCCGCTGATGGCCATCGCCATTCTCGGCTGGCCGGTCAATGTGCTGCCGCCAGAGGTCGCTCGCGAAGTGATCCGTGGCGGTCGTGCCGTGTGCGACGCTGCCGGTATCCCATTGGCGGGCGGCCATTCCATCGATGCGCCGGAGCCGATATTCGGTCTGGCCGTCACCGGCGTGGTGCAGAAAAAACACATGAAACGCAACGACACCGCGCAGGCCGGCTGCGTGCTGTACCTGACCAAACCATTGGGCATCGGCATTCTGACCACCGCTGAAAAGAAGGCAAAACTGCGCGCAGAAGACATCGGCCTGGCGCGGGACTGGATGTGCACGCTGAACACGCCGGGCAGCCGTTTCGGCAAACTGGCCGGCGTGGCGGCGATGACCGATGTCACCGGTTTCGGCCTGCTCGGGCATCTGGTGGAGATGGCTGACGGCGCGGGTCTGACCGCTCGTCTGGATTACGCCGCTGTGCCGCGTCTGCCGGGTGTCGAGCATTACATCGCCGAGGGTTGCGTGCCGGGTGGTACGTTGCGCAACTTTGAAAGCTATGGTGACAAGATCGCCGCGCTGAGCGACGCTCAGCGCGACCTGTTGTGCGATCCGCAGACCAGCGGCGGCTTGCTGGTCGCGGTCAGCCCTGAAGGTGAAGCGGAGTTTCTGGCGGTGGCGGCCGAACTGGGCCTGCAACTCAACCCGATCGGCACCTTGCTCGAGCGACAGACCCACGCCGTCGAGGTGTTCTGATGGCCGACAACAGCAGCGACTACCGGGCACTGTTCCTCAACGACGTGCCGATGATGGACGCTCGCGCCCCGGTGGAGTTTTCCAAGGGCGCATTTCCGGGCGTGATCAACCTGCCGCTGATGAACGACATCGAGCGGCAGAAGGTCGGCACCTGCTACAAGCAACATGGCCAGGACGCTGCCATTCAGCTCGGGCATCAACTGGTCTGCGGGCAGGTCAAGGATGAGCGGGTTGAGGCGTGGGTCGAGTTCGCCCGAGCCAACCCGAATGGCTACCTGTACTGCTTTCGCGGCGGCCTGCGCTCACAGACCGTGCAGCGCTGGCTGAAAGATGCAGGGGTTGATTACCCGCGCATCCTCGGCGGTTACAAGGCGATGCGCACGTTTTTGCTCGATACCCTGCATGAAGCCGTGACCGAGTGCGATCTGGTGGTGCTCGGCGGCATGACCGGCACCGGCAAAACCGAAGTGCTGACGCAATTGCCCAACGGCCTGGACCTGGAAGGCGTCGCCAATCATCGCGGCTCCAGTTTCGGCAAGCGCGCCACCGGGCAACCGGCGCAGATCGATTTCGAGAACCGCCTGGCCATCGACCTGCTCAAGAAGCGCGCCGCCGGTATCGAACAGTTCGTTGTGGAAGACGAAAGCCGTCTGGTCGGCAGTTGCAACGTGCCGCTGGAATTGCACCAGGCCATGCAAGGCTGTCCGATGGTCTGGCTGGAAGACAGCTTCGAGCACCGCGTCGAGCGTATTCTGGCCGATTACGTGGTCAACCTCTGCGCAGAGTTCATCAGCGTCAAGGGCGAAGAACTCGGCTTCGGGCTGTTCGCCGATCGCCTGCTGCAGAGCCTGAACAACATTCACAAACGCCTGGGCGGCGAGCGTCACCAGCGTTTGCTGGCGCTCATGCAGACAGCGCTGGAAGAACAACAGCGCAGCGGCGAGGTTGAGCTGCATCGGGGCTGGATCGAAGGCTTGCTCGGCGAATACTACGACCCGATGTACGCTTATCAGCGCGAGCATAAAGCCGCGCGAATCGAGTTCGCGGGCAATCAGTTTGAAGTGTCGGGCTATTTAAGCGAGCGTTCGTCGCGGCGCTAGTCTGATGGTCTTTTAGCAGGCGGACAGGGATGCCATGAGCGCAGTCTTCGATTTCTACCAAACCCTCGGCTGGGGCCTTTCGGCGCTGGTAATCGGCACCTTTTTGCTGGCCGGCACGGTCAAGGGGGTTATCGGCCTCGGCCTGCCCACCGTGGCAATGGGCTTGCTGGGGCTGGTCATGCTGCCGCCGCAGGCTGCGGCCTTGCTGATTATCCCTTCGGCGTTCACCAATGTCTGGCAACTGGCCACTGGCGGAAGCTTGCGACCCTTGCTCAAACGCTTGTGGCCGATGCTGAGCATGATTTTCATCGGCACTTGCGCCGGTGCGTTCTGGCTGGGCATGAGTGGCAGCCATTCGATGACGCGGGCATTGGGCGCGGCGCTTTTGCTTTATGCGTTGAGCGGCCTGTTCCTGCCGACGTTGCAGGTAGCGGAGGCTGCCGAGCGCTGGCTAGGGCCTTTGGGTGGTTTTGTGACCGGCGTTATCGCGTCGGCCACCGGGGTATTTGTGATTCCCGTGGTGCCTTATCTGCAAGCGCTGGGGCTTGAGCGTAACGAGTTGGTGCAGGCGCTGGGACTGTCTTTCACCGTCTCGACTGCGGCGCTGGCGGTTGGCTTGTCATGGAATGGCGCGCTGGGCGGTACCGAACTGGGCGCGTCGTTGCTGGCACTGGCTCCGGCGCTGTTGGGCATGCTGCTGGGCCAATGGTTGCGGCAACGCATCAGCGCCGTATTGTTCAAGCGGGTATTTTTTATCGGGATGGGGCTGCTGGGGCTGCATCTGCTGATAAAAGGCTGATCACGGGCGCGACACAGACAGATCAACAACACGCCAGCCCGTCGCTGGACGGGCTGTTGACTGCGCTGGCTGTCAGTGCGTGCGGGCGACGGCGAACTCGCTGAGTTCGATCAGGGCATCGCGGTATTCGCTGGGCGGCAAGGCGTCCAGGCAGGCAATGGCGCGCGCAGCATAGTCGCGGGCCAGTTGTGCGGTGTAATCAAGCGCACCGGCACTTTCCACGGCATTGCGGATGCTTTCCAGATATTCCAGGCCACCTTTCTGGATCGCCTGACGAACCAGTGCGGCCTGTTCCGGGCTGCCTTCACGCATGGTGTAGATCAGCGGCAGGGTCGGCTTGCCTTCGGCCAGATCGTCACCGACGTTCTTGCCCAGAGTCTCGGCATCGCCGCGGTAGTCGAGCAGGTCATCGACCAGCTGGAAGGCCACACCCAGGTGGTCGCCGAACGTGCGCAGGGCTTCGGTCTGCGCTTCGGAGGCCTTGCACAGGGCTGCGGCGCTGTGGGTCGAGGCTTCGAACAGCATGGCTGTCTTGCCGCGAATCACTTCCATGTAGGTTTCTTCGGTGGTGCTGGCGTCGCGGATCTTGGACAACTGCAGCACTTCGCCTTCGGCAATGATGCGGGTCGCCTTGGACAGGATCTTCATGACTTCCATCGAGCCCAGTTCAACCATCATTTCGAACGAGCGCGAATAAAGGAAGTCACCTACCAACACGCTGGGCGCGTTGCCCCACAGGGCGTTGGCCGTGGAGCGGCCGCGGCGCATGCCGGACATGTCGACAACGTCGTCATGCAGCAGGGTGGCGGTGTGCAGGAATTCGATGGTGGCGGCCAGCAGGCGGATGTCGTCGCCTTCGCGGCCCAGAGCCTTGCCACACAGCAGCACCAGCAGCGGGCGCAGGCGCTTGCCACCTGCCGACGTGATGTAATCACCGATCTTGGAGACCAGCGGTACACGCGACGTCAGTTGCTTTTTGATGATAAGGTCAACGGCACTAAAGTCGTCCGCCACCGCGCGGTAGAAGGCTTGGGGTTGCATCAGCGACACGTGCTCCAGATAGGTTGCGCCGCATGCTAGGTCGCGGGGTAGAGCGTGTCAAGGTATGACGAGCGGCCTCTTGCAACACACCAATCCCTTGCGTACAATCGCGCACCCTAACTTTCCTGGGCAGCACCTGCCTTACGCAATGCAAACGGGCCGTTCCAGCCCCATGCAGCCATGCCAGCCAATACTCTTCTTATAAAGAGCTGGGTGAGCAGGATTTTCGGAGAAATACCATGTACGCAGTAATTGTTACCGGTGGCAAGCAGTACAAAGTCGCCCCAGGTGAATACCTGAAAATCGAAAAACTGGAAATCGCTACTGGCGAATCCGTCACGTTCGACCGCGTTCTGCTGGTTGGCAATGGCGACGACGTCAACATCGGTGCTCCAGTTGTTGCTGGCGCTACCGTTGTAGCTGAAGTGATCTCGCAAGGTCGCCACGACAAGGTTCGTATCATCAAGTTCCGTCGTCGTAAGCACCACATGAAGCGCATGGGCCACCGCCAGTGGTACACCGAGATCAAAATTACAGGTATTCAGGCTTAATTCAGCCTAATCCTCAACTGGAGAATTGACTCATGGCTCACAAAAAAGCTGGTGGTAGTACCCGTAACGGGCGCGACTCAGAAGCCAAACGCCTTGGCGTGAAGATGTATGGCGGCCAGGCTATCATCCCTGGCAACATCATCGTGCGTCAGCGCGGTACCCAATTCCACGCTGGCTACGGCGTTGGCATGGGTAAAGATCACACCCTGTTCGCGAAAGTGGAAGGCGTGATCAAGTTTCAAGTCAAGGGCGCCTTCGGTCGTCGCTACGTGAGCATCGTTCCGAAGACTGAAGTCTCCGCAGCGTAATCACGCAGTTGCTTAAAAGCCCTGTCTTGCGACGGGGCTTTTTTGTTTGTAGAGGTAGAGAGGCAGGTGAGTCTCTTGCAAAACTGTTTGTGCGGGCTGTTGTGATGTTGACCCTTGGGGTCGCTGGTTTCTGATCGGTATCGCAACGCTCATTTTTGCAAGAGTCTTATGTAATTTATGTGGTTCTGCTCGTCCCTGTGGCGGGAGGCGTGCGTTATGAAATTTGTAGATGAAGTTTCCATTCGAGTAAAAGCCGGTGACGGCGGCAACGGTTGCATGAGCTTCCGTCGCGAAAAATTCATTGAAAATGGTGGTCCAAACGGCGGCGACGGCGGTGATGGCGGTTCGGTCTTTATGATCGCCGACGTCAACCTGAACACGCTGGTCGACTACCGCTATACCCGACACTTCGATGCCGAGCGCGGCGCCAATGGCGGCAGCGCCGATTGCACCGGTCGTAAAGGTGAAGAGCTGGTGCTGCGTGTGCCGGTGGGCACCACCATCATCGACGCCACCACCCAGGAAATCATCGGTGACCTGACCAAAGACGGTCAGCGCCTGATGGTTGCCCAGGGCGGCTGGCACGGTCTGGGTAACACCCGATTCAAATCCAGTACCAACCGTGCGCCACGTCAGACCAGCCCGGGCAAGCTCGGTGATCAGCGTGATCTCAAGCTTGAGCTGAAAGTGCTGGCCGACGTCGGCCTGCTGGGCTTGCCGAATGCCGGCAAGAGCACGTTCATTCGTTCGGTATCGGCCGCCAAGCCGAAAGTTGCCGACTATCCGTTCACCACGCTGGTGCCAAACCTGGGTGTGGTCAGTGTCGATCGCTGGAAGAGCTTTGTCGTCGCCGACATTCCGGGCTTGATCGAAGGTGCATCCGACGGTGCCGGTCTGGGGATTCGTTTCCTCAAGCACCTGGCGCGTACCCGTCTGCTGCTGCACCTCGTCGATATGGCGCCGCTGGATGAAACCAGTGCTCCGGATGCCGCTGAAGTGATCGTCAGCGAGCTGGAAAAATTCAGCCCGTCGCTGGCAGAGCGTGACCGCTGGCTGGTGCTGAACAAGTGCGACCAGATCCTTGAAGAAGAGCAGGAAGCCCGCAAGCAGGAGATCGTTGATCGCCTGGAGTGGGCGGGCCCTGTCTACGTGATCTCTGCCATCGCCAAAGAAGGCACCGAGCAGCTGACTCGCGACATCATGCGTTACCTCGAAGAGCGCAGCCTGCGCATCGCCGAAGAGCCTGGTTACGCCGAAGAGCTGGCCGAACTCGATCAGCGCATCGAAGACGAAGCGCGCGCGCAGTTGCAGGCCCTGGACGATCAGCGTGCCCTGCGTCGCAGCGGCGTGAAGAGCGTCCATGACATCGGTGAAGATGATTGGGACGAAGAAGATGTGGACGATGAAGACGGTCCGGAAATCATTTACGTCCGCGACTGATCGCTTGAAGTAAACTTGAGCGCCGCTACGATTGTTAGCGGCGTTTTTGTATCTTGAATTTGAAAACTCTCTGGCTAAGGTTGGAAGAAGATGCGCAGCAAAGTGACGGGCGCCCAGCGCTGGGTTGTGAAGATTGGCAGTGCCTTGCTGACCGCGGATGGCAAGGGCCTGGATCGCAACGCCATGGGGGTGTGGGTAGAGCAGATGGTGGCGCTGCATGAAGCAGGCGTCGAGCTGGTGCTGGTTTCTTCCGGGGCTGTTGCTGCCGGTATGAGTCGCCTTGGCTGGACGGCGCGACCCAGTGCAATGCACGAGCTTCAGGCTGCCGCTGCAATCGGTCAGATGGGGCTGGTGCAGGCGTGGGAGTCGAGTTTTGCCGAGCATGGTCGGCATACCGCGCAGATCCTGCTGACCCACGACGACCTGTCGGACCGCAAGCGCTACCTGAATGCCCGTAGCACCCTGCGTACGCTGGTCGAGCTTGGGGTGGTGCCGGTCATCAACGAAAACGACACGGTGGTCACCGACGAGATCCGTTTTGGCGACAACGACACGCTCGCGGCGCTGGTTGCCAATCTGGTCGAGGCCGATCTGCTGGTCATCCTGACTGATCGTGATGGCATGTTCGACGCTGATCCGCGCAACAACCCCGATGCTCAGCTGATTTACGAAGCGCGTGCCGATGATCCGGCGCTGGACGCGGTAGCGGGCGGTACGGGCGGTGCGCTGGGTCGTGGCGGCATGCAGACCAAATTGCGTGCTGCGCGCCTGGCTGCACGTTCCGGTGCGCATACCGTGATCGTCGGCGGGCGCGTCGAGCGCGTGCTGGCGCGGCTCAAGGGTGGCGAACGGCTGGGAACATTGCTGTCGCCCGAGCGCGAAATGCTCGCGGCGCGCAAGCAGTGGCTGGCGGGCCATTTGCAGACCCGCGGTACGCTGGTACTCGACGACGGCGCGGTTTCGGCGCTGGCCAGCGATCACAAAAGCCTGCTGCCGGTTGGCGTCAAGCTGGTGCAGGGCAGCTTCCGTCGTGGCGAGATGGTGGTGTGTGTCGCACCGGACGGTCGGGAGATCGCTCGCGGGTTGAGTAACTACAGTGCCATCGAGGCGCAGAAGATCATTGGTCACTCATCCGAGGCCATCGTGCGCGAGCTGGGCTATATGGCCGAGCCGGAGCTGATTCATCGGGATAATCTGATACTTGTCTGATCACGGTCGTTAGAAGGAAGATTCAATGCGCGTTATCAACGGATTTCTGGCTGCTTTGCTTTTTTTGCCGGTGCTGGTCTCGGCAGAAGAGATCGGTCAGGTGTCGACCGTGTTCAAAATGGTGGGGCCTAACGACCGCATTGTGGTCGAGGCGTTTGATGACCCCAAGGTGGACGGCGTGACCTGCTACCTGTCGCGTGCCAAGACTGGCGGCGTGAGGGGTGGCCTTGGGCTGGCTGAAGACCGCGCCGAGGCGTCCATCGCCTGCCGTCAGGTCGGGCCTATCCGCTTCAAGGAAACCCTCAAGGATGGCGATGAGGTGTTCAAGGAGCGCACTTCACTGGTCTTCAAAACCATGCAGGTGGTGCGTTTCTTCGACAAGAAGCGCAATTCGCTGGTTTACCTGGTCTACAGCGACCGTGTCATCGAAGGCAGCCCGCAAAACGCCGTCACCGCGATCCCGATCCTGCCATGGGTAACCGCGCCCGCGCCTTGATTGACTGGTTTTTTTAGTCGCGGACCGGCCGACGCTTCGCTTGTCCGCGATCTATTGTTGTGTAGGAGCGGGCTTGTCCGCGAACTGCCGGGAACCGGCAGTAAAGCCTGTGCACACGGTACATCAAGCGCAGCCGCAGGGCCGCTTCGCAGTCGTCGTAACCTCTTGAAGCCCCGCGCGCTCGGGGCAGAGGCGTGCTTTGTGCTAAGCGAGAGGTGTCCAGGTGCGCCCATCCTGCTTTCCAGCAGGCAATAAAAAACCGACCCTGAGGTCGGTTTTTTAACAAGTGGATCGCTTAGGCTGCAGCAGCAAGGCTCAGAGCCTTGATGTGACCGTTCAGACGACCTTTATGGCGAGCAGCCTTGTTCTTGTGGATGATGCCTTTATCGGCCATACGGTCGATAACAGGCACTGCCAGAACATAAGCGGCTTGCGCTTTTTCTGCGTCTTTTGCGTCAATGGCTTTAACTACATTCTTGATGTAGGTACGAACCATGGAACGCAGGCTGGCGTTGTGGCTGCGACGCTTCTCAGCCTGTTTTGCACGTTTTTTGGCGGAAGGTGTGTTGGCCACCGTCGAGCTCCTCGAAAGACTTTGTGAAATAGCAAACAAAATAGGCCGCGAATCATGCCGATGAGTTGAAGTCTTGTCAAGGGCAGTTAAGGTGTTCCGCTGAGTGGTTGCTACATTTGGCCGGATGATTTATTTCCGGCCTGTGACCTGTAAACTCGCGGCCTTTGCTTCGGGCGTTTTTGCGGCGCGAAGTATCGCATAAATGGCTGGCTTTATCGCCCATCCTTTGCCAAGGCGCACAACTCTTTCAATGAATCTACTCAAGTCACTCGCCGCCGTAAGCTCTATCACCATGGTTTCCCGGGTTTTGGGCTTCGTGCGCGACACCATTATTGCCCGCACTTTCGGCGCCGGAATGGCAACGGATGCGTTCTTTATCGCGTTCAAACTGCCCAATCTGCTGCGTCGTATCTTCGCAGAAGGGGCTTTTTCCCAAGCCTTCGTACCGATTCTGGCGGAATACAAGAGCCAGCAGGGTGAGGAGGCGACCCGCACGTTTGTCGCCTATGTCACCGGGCTGCTGACTCTGGCGCTGGCAGTGGTGACGCTGCTGGGGGTGATCTTTGCGCCCTGGGTGATCTGGGCCACGGCGCCAGGCTTTGCCGATACGCCGGAAAAATTCGCCTTGACCTCGGACCTGCTGCGGGTGACCTTTCCTTATATATTGCTGATTTCCCTGTCCTCGATGGCCGGGGCGATCCTCAATACCTGGAACCGTTTCTCGGTGCCAGCGTTCGTGCCGACCCTGCTCAACGTCAGCATGATTTTCTTCGCGCTGTTCCTCACCCCGTACTTCGATCCGCCGGTCATGGCGCTGGGCTGGGCGGTGCTGGTTGGTGGTTTGCTGCAATTGCTTTATCAACTGCCGCACCTGAAAAAAATCGGCATGCTGGTGCTGCCGCGCCTGAATCTGCGTGATACCGGCGTCTGGCGGGTCATGAAGCAGATGCTGCCCGCCATTCTGGGCGTCTCCGTCAGTCAGATTTCTCTGATCATCAACACGATATTTGCCTCGTTTCTCGTTGCCGGTTCCGTGTCGTGGATGTACTACGCTGACCGCCTGATGGAGCTGCCGTCCGGTGTGCTGGGTGTCGCGCTGGGGACGATTCTGCTGCCGATCCTTTCAAAGACCTACGCGCAGCGCGACCGTCAGGAATACTCGCGGATTCTCGACTGGGGCCTGCGTCTGTGTTTTGTGCTGGTGCTGCCCTGTACGCTGGCGCTGGGCCTGCTTGCCGAACCGTTGACCGTTTCGCTGTTTCAATACGGCCAGTTCAATGCGCTGGACGCAGCCATGACTCAGCGCGCATTGGTCGCCTACTCGGTCGGTTTGCTGGGTATCATCCTGATCAAGGTGCTGGCCCCAGGCTTTTACGCTCAACAAAATATCCGCACCCCGGTGAAAATCGCGATCTTCACCCTCATAGTGACCCAGTTGCTCAACCTGGCGTTTATCGTGCCTTTGCAGCATGCCGGTCTGGCGCTGGCCATCAGCGTGGGGGCGTGCATCAATGCGGTGCTGTTGTTCTGGCAATTACGCAAACAGGATCTGTTTCAGCCACAACCGGGCTGGACGAAGTTCCTGTTCAAGCTGGTGATTGCCGTTGCCGTCATGTCTGCTGTGCTGTTGGGGCTCATGCATTTCATGCCGGCTTGGGACGAAGGTCACATGCTGGAGCGTTTTCTGCGTCTGGGTGCGTTGGTCGCGGCAGGGGTGGTGACGTATTTCGCCATGCTTCTGGTGCTGGGCTTTCGCCTGAGGGATTTCGCCCGCAAGGCGATTATGTAGGCCCGGTTTGATCGTTGTTTTCTGGGGGCACATCAAGAACCTTCATCCGCTCTTGGTGTGTTGCCTGTCGTCCACGGCCGTGTGTGGTTATAATCGGCCACTTTATGAGCAAGAAGTGCGTTATGCAGCTGGTTAGAGGCCTTCACAACCTGCGCCCCGAGCATCGGGGCTGCGTCGCCACGATTGGCAATTTCGACGGTGTTCACTGCGGCCACCAGGCTATCCTGGCGCGTCTGCGTGAGCGTGCCGTCGAATTGGGTGTGCCCAGCTGCGTGGTGATCTTCGAGCCGCAGCCGCGTGAGTTCTTCGCGCCGCAAACGGCTCCGGCACGTCTGGCGCGTTTGCGCGACAAGCTTGAACTGCTGAGCGCCGAGGGCGTGGACCGGGTATTGTGTCTGTCCTTCAACCAGCGCCTGAGCAAACTCAGCGCGGCAAGCTTCGTCGAGACCGTGCTGATCGACGGTCTGGGCGTGCAGCACCTTGAAGTGGGCGACGATTTTCGTTTTGGCTACGACCGGGTCGGTGATTTCGATTTTCTGCAGCAGGCCGGCACGACGTATGGTTTTACCGTAGAAGCGGCGCAGACCGTTGAAATCGATGGCCTGCGCGTCAGCAGCACCAAGGTGCGTAAAGCCCTGGCTGCGGCGGACTTTGCCCTTGCCGAGCGCATGCTCGGTCGCCCGTTCCAGATAACCGGACGGGTATTGCATGGCCAGAAGCTGGCGCGTCAGTTGGGTACGCCCACCGCCAACGTGCAACTCAAGCGTCGTCGTGTACCGTTGAGCGGGGTTTACCTGGTCAGCATGGACATCGACGGCAAGCCTTGGCCAGGCGTCGCCAACATCGGCGTACGTCCGACGGTGGCGGGTGATGGCAGCGCGCACCTCGAAGTGCATCTTCTGGATTTTGCCGGCGATCTTTACGGCCGGCGTTTAACGGTGGCTTTCCACCACAAGCTGCGTGATGAGCAGCGTTTCGCCTCACTGGAGGCGCTCAAGACGGCGATCAATGCGGACGTCGCCGCCGCCCGTGCCCATTGGCATGGCTAACCGCTAAACAAGAGCCTGAAATGACTGATTATAAAGCCACGCTAAACCTTCCGGACACCGCCTTCCCTATGAAGGCCGGCCTGCCCCAGCGCGAGCCGCAAACTCTGCAGCGCTGGGACAGCATTGGCCTGTACCAGAAGCTGCGCGAGATTGGCAAGGATCGTCCAAAGTTCGTCCTGCACGACGGTCCTCCGTACGCCAACGGCAATATTCACATCGGTCATGCGGTCAACAAGATTCTCAAGGACATGATCCTGCGTTCCAAAACCCTGGCGGGCTTCGATGCCCCCTATGTGCCGGGTTGGGACTGTCATGGTCTGCCGATCGAACACAAGGTCGAAGTGACCCACGGCAAGAACCTCTCCGCAGACCGCACGCGTGAGCTGTGCCGTGCCTATGCGGCCGAACAGATCGAAGGCCAGAAGTCCGAGTTCATCCGTCTGGGTGTGCTGGGCGACTGGAGCAACCCGTACCTGACCATGAACTTCGCCAACGAAGCCGGAGAAATCCGCGCGCTGGCCGAGATGGTCAAGGGCGGTTTCGTCTTCAAGGGCTTGAAACCGGTCAACTGGTGCTTCGATTGCGGTTCGGCACTGGCTGAAGCCGAAGTCGAATACCAGGACAAGAAGTCCTCGACCATCGACGTCGCGTTCCCGATTGCCGATGAGGCCAAACTGGCTGCAGCCTTTGGCGTAGCCGCGCTGGGCAAGCCTGCCTCCATCGTCATCTGGACCACCACGCCGTGGACCATCCCCGCCAACCAGGCGCTGAACGTTCATCCCGAGTTCGAATACTCGCTGGTCGATGTCGGCGACAGGTTGTTGGTGCTGGCGTCCGAGCTGGTTGAAAGCTGTCTGGCCCGTTACAAGCTGGAAGGCACAGTCATCGCGACCACCACCGGTCAGGCGCTGGAACTGATCAACTTCCGCCACCCGTTCTACGACCGTTTGTCGCCAATCTATCTGGCCGAATACGTCGAACTGGGTGCCGGTACCGGTGTTGTTCACTGCTCGCCTGCCTATGGCGTGGACGACTTCAACATCTGCAAGCAATACGGCTTGAGCAACGACGACATCATCAGCCCGGTGCAGAGCAACGGCGTGTATGTCGAGTCGCTGGAGTTCTTCGGTGGCCAGTTCATCTTCAAGGCCAACCAGAACATCATCGACAAGCTGGTTGAAGTCGGCAGCCTGATGGAGACCGAAACCATCAGCCACAGCTACATGCACTGCTGGCGCCACAAGTCGCCACTGATCTACCGCGCCACCGCGCAGTGGTTCGTCGGCATGGACAAGCAGCCTGAAAGCGGCGAAACCCTGCGCAAGCGTGCGGTCAAGGCTATCGAAGATACCGAGTTCGTACCGGCCTGGGGCCAGGCGCGCCTGCACTCGATGATCGCCAACCGTCCTGACTGGTGCATCTCGCGTCAACGCAACTGGGGCGTGCCGATTCCGTTCTTCCTGCACAAGGAAAGCGGCGACCTGCACCCGCGTACCGTCGAACTGATGGAAGAAGTGGCCCTGCGCGTCGAGAAAGAAGGCATCGAAGCCTGGTTCAAGCTGGACGCCAGCGAGTTGCTGGGTGACGAGGCCGCCAAGTACGACAAGATATCCGACACACTGGACGTCTGGTTCGACTCGGGCACCACGCACTGGCACGTACTGCGCGGTTCACACCCGATGGGCCACGAAACCGGCCCGCGTGCCGATCTGTACCTGGAAGGTTCCGACCAGCACCGTGGCTGGTTCCACTCGTCGCTGCTGACCGGTTGCATGCTGGACGACCACGCGCCGTATCGCGAACTGCTGACCCACGGGTTTGTGGTCGACGAGAACGGCCGCAAGATGTCCAAGTCGCTGAACAACGTGGTCGCGCCACAAAAGGTCAACGACTCGCTGGGTGCAGACATCATGCGCCTGTGGGTCTCGGCGACTGACTATTCGGGCGAGATGGCGGTGTCCGATCAGATCCTGCAGCGCAGCGCCGATGCCTATCGTCGTATCCGCAACACTGCACGCTTCCTGCTCTCCAACCTGACGGGCTTCAACCCGGCGACCGACATCCTGCCCGCCGAAGAAATGCTCGCACTGGACCGTTGGGCCGTGGACCGCACGCTGCTGCTGCAACGCGAGCTGCAAGAGCATTACGGCGAATACCGTTTCTGGAACGTGTACTCGAAGATCCACAACTTCTGCGTGCAGGAGCTGGGTGGTTTCTATCTGGACATCATCAAGGATCGTCAATACACCACGGCTGCCGACAGCACCGCGCGTCGCTCCTGCCAGACGGCACTGTTCCACATCTCCGAAGCGCTGGTGCGCTGGATCGCGCCGATCCTGGCGTTCACCGCCGACGAGTTGTGGCAGTTCCTGCCGGGCGAGCGCAACGAATCGGTGATGCTCAACACCTGGTACGAAGGCCTGACCGAACTGCCTGCCGACTTTGAAATGGACCGTGCCTACTGGGAGCGGATCATGGCGGTGAAGACCTCGGTCAACAAGGAAATGGAAAACCTGCGCGCTGCCAAGGCCATCGGCGGCAACCTGCAGGCTGAAGTGACCTTGTACGCTGAAGACTCGCTGGTCGCTGACCTGTCGAAACTGAGCAACGAGCTGCGTTTCGTGCTGATCACCTCGACCGCCAGCGTTACGCCGTTTGTGTCGGCTCCGGCGGATGCGGTGGTTACAGAAGTCGCTGGGCTGAAGCTGAAAGTGGTCAAGTCCGGCCACGCCAAGTGTGCCCGTTGCTGGCATCACCGCGAGGATGTGGGTGTGAACCCTGAGCATCCGGAAATCTGTGGTCGTTGCGTAGACAACATCAGCGGTGCAGGCGAGGTGCGTCATTATGCCTGACGCCACTTTGTCTAATACCTCGCTCGGCCGCCTGGCCTGGCTGTGGTTGACCGTGCTGATTGTGGTTGTAGATCAGGCCAGCAAGTATTACTTCGAGAACGCGCTGAGCCTCTATCAGCAGATCATCGTGATCCCGGACTACTTCAGCTGGACACTGGCCTACAACACGGGCGCCGCCTTCAGTTTTCTGGCGGACGGTGCCGGTTGGCAGCGCTGGTTGTTTGCCCTGATCGCGGTCGTGGTCAGTGCAGTGCTGGTGGTCTGGCTCAAGCGTCTGGGCCGCGACGACACCTGGCTGGCCATCGCGCTGGCGCTGGTGCTGGGCGGCGCGCTGGGCAACCTGTATGACCGCGTGGTGTTGGGGCATGTGATCGACTTCATTCTGGTGCATTGGCAAAACCGCTGGTATTTCCCGGCGTTCAACGTCGCGGACAGTGCAATCACCGTCGGCGCAATCATGCTGGCGCTGGACATGTTCAAGAGCAAGAAAACCGGAGAAACCGTCAATGACTGAACAGTCGTCGACTCAGGGCTCGTCTGACGAGCTGCGTATCGGTCAGAACACGCAGGTCACCTTGCACTTCGCCCTGCGCCTGGAAAACGGTGACACCGTCGACAGCACCTTTGAAAAGGCCCCGGCCACGTTCAAGGTCGGCGACGGTAACCTGTTGCCCGGTTTTGAAATGGCAATTTTCGGCTTCAAAGCCGGCGATCGAAAGACCGTAGAGATTCTGCCGGAAAACGCCTTTGGTCAGCCCAACCCACAAAACGTACAAATCATGCCACGCTCGCAGTTCGTGGGCATGGAACTGTCCGAAGGGTTGCTGGTGATCTTCAATGACGCGGCCAACACCGAGTTGCCCGGCGTGGTGAAAGCATTTGATGACGAGCAGGTCACCATCGACTTCAATCACCCGCTGGCAGGCAAGACACTGAGCTTTGAAGTGGAAATCTTCGAAGTGAAGGCGATTCTGGCCTCCTGACCTTCGCCATCAAGCCCGGCCCAGGCCGGGCTGCCCCGTACCAACCATGAGGCACAGCATGCAAATCAAACTCGCCAACCCCCGCGGCTTTTGTGCCGGAGTGGACCGCGCGATCGAAATCGTCAATCGCGCTCTGGAAGTGTTTGGTCCGCCGATTTATGTGCGCCATGAAGTTGTTCACAACAAATTTGTCGTCGAAGACCTGCGCTCTCGTGGCGCGATCTTCGTTGAAGAGCTTGATCAGGTGCCGGACGACGTCATCGTCATCTTCAGTGCCCACGGTGTTTCCCAGGCCGTGCGCACCGAAGCTGCCGGTCGTGGCCTGAAAGTATTCGATGCCACCTGTCCGCTGGTGACCAAGGTGCACATTGAAGTCGCCCGCTACAGCCGCGATGGCCGCGAGTGCATCCTGATCGGCCACGCCGGTCACCCGGAAGTCGAAGGCACCATGGGCCAGTACGATGCCGTCAATGGCGGCGCGATCTACTTGGTCGAAGACGAAGCGGACGTTGCCAGCCTTGAGGTGCGCAACCCCGAGTCGCTGGCGTTCGTGACCCAGACCACCTTGTCGATGGACGACACCAGCCGGGTGATCGACGCGCTGCGCAAGCGCTTCCCGGCCATCGGCGGGCCACGCAAGGACGACATCTGCTACGCCACGCAAAACCGCCAGGACGCGGTCAAGCAACTGGCCGACGAGTGTGACGTGGTGCTGGTGGTGGGCAGCCCGAACAGCTCCAACTCCAACCGCCTGCGCGAGCTGGCCGAGCGCATGGCCACCCCGGCTTACCTGATTGATGGTGCCGAGGATATGCAGCAGGGCTGGTTCGACGGCGTCGAGCGTATCGGCATCACCGCTGGCGCATCGGCCCCGGAAGTGCTGGTGCGCGGCGTGATCCAGCAATTGCAGGCCTGGGGCGCAACCGGCGCGGATGAGCTGGCTGGTCGCGAAGAGAACATCACCTTCTCCCTGCCTAAAGAGCTGCGGGTCAAGTCGCTGCTCTGAGGCTGCTTACCTGCACAACGCAACGTCACGCTTTGTGTCCTCGATCCTGACCCGTCCAGTCGGTGCCACTATCACGCGATAGTGGCTGGCCGGCTGATCGTCGAGGCACACATGCAGCGTGCCGTTGGTTACATGTCGCAGGTTGCCCAGGCCATTGAAGCTCAGTCGCTCCGTGACTTTACGGTTGCCGACCACCCGAGGCTTGCCGCCACTGGCGCGCTCTACCAGCAGCGTATCTTTTTCGTCGGGGCCTTTGCCGTCCAGGTCGAGTATGATCCGCCAGCCGTTGCTCCAGTCCTCTTCAATGGCGTGAATCGTCACAATCTGATTGCGTGTAATAGCGGCGACTCTTGCCGAACGGATACCGCTGGCCAGCTCCTGAGCGGCGACGAGCCCGCGATTGGAGTCGATCAGTTGCTTGAAAGAAGGTGTTGCGACATTGGCCAGAATGGCCACCAGTGCAACGACGATCAATAATTCGATCAGTGTGAACCCTGCATGCTTCATGTGCGTTCCTCCCTGGAAACCGCCGTTACAGAACCTTGCGGGCGTTCGTCGTCGCAAAACAACCGTACGTCCCGCTATGGATTTTCCAGCGGCATTGCTGCCTTATAGTCGTAACGTCTAGGAGACACTCAATGCGTCATATAGCCAAGGGATTCAGCCTCATCGAATTGTTAGTCACTGTGTCCCTGGTGGGCATCCTTGCGGCTATCGCTGTCCCGAGTTTTACCAGCTCCATTCAAAGCAACAAGGCCGACACCGAACTCAGTGATTTGCAGCGCGCGCTCAACTATGCGCGACTTGAGGCGATAAACAGGGGAGTAACGGTGCGCATTGCGCCGACCAGCGGCACGGCGTGGACGGGCGAACTGCAGGTTTATCTGAAATCAGACACCGGCACGCCGCCTACCGCACTTCGCAAGGTGGCAGCCATGAGCAGCGGTGGCACGCTGGTCGCTGACAATAATGTCTCGGCGCTTGAGTTCAACAACCTGGGGGGGCTGATTGCCCCGGCAACGGCACTGGCAATGACCTACACCCGCGGCAGCATTACCAAAATCATGAATATCTGCCTGACAGGCCGGATCGTCCTCGGCGGAAGCTGCAATGCCCAATGAAACCCGACATCGCCAGACCGGCATGACCCTGATCGAGGTGCTGGTTTCGGTACTGATCCTGGCAATCGGCCTGCTGGGCGCTGCCGCGATCCAGTTGAACGCCCTCAAGTACACCGACAGTTCGACCCTGAGAAGCCAGGCAAGCTTCATCGCCTACGACATGATGGACCGCATTCGCGCCAATGTGGACGGCAACGCCAGCGCCAATGGTTCGACCAATGTGCTGGCGACCTATTCCCTGGCAAATCTGGCCGCGGCCCCGGCTGCCAATTTGAACAAAGCCCGAGATCAGGACCTGTCCGACTTCAGCAAGAATATAACCACGTTTGCAGGTGCAAGTGGCACGGGCAGCATAGACGTCAGTAGCGCCCCCGCTGTCACCATCACCATTGGCTGGAGCGACGCGCGTGCCACGGGGGCTAGTGATAACGCTATTAGCAACACAGCCGCAACCGCATCCGGGCAAGTGTTCGTTCTGACCTCGCGTGTGGGAGTCGACCCATGAAGAAGTTTTCCAGAGGCTTCGGGCTGATCGAGATCATGGTGGCGCTGGTGCTGGGGCTGGTGGTCAGCTTGGGGATCATCCAGATATTTACGGCTTCAAGAGGCACCTATCAGAGCCAGAACGCCGCCGCACGCATGCAGGAAGATGCGCGCTTCATTCTGAGCAAGCTGATCCAGGAAATCAGGATGTCCGGGATGTACGGCTGCCTGAATTATAAAAACGTCACGCCTGTTTCTCCAGCGATCGTATGGCCTACCGCATTCACCACCCCGATTCTGTGGGATAACGCGAGCAAAACGCTGACGCTGGTGACCTCGGACGTGGGGACGGCTGGCAGTACGCCGACCTGGACGATCGTTTCTAACTGCCAGACAACGACCCAGCTTTATTCCGGCGCAAGAACACCGGGTACCGGGGAGACCGCGTTTCCCATTCGCCAGTGGATTTACGCCTTCAGCGGCACCGACCTGACGATCAGGCCCGGAGACTCGACTAAGCCGCAGCCGCTGTTGCAAAACGTCGCTGACTTTTCTGTCTCTTTTGGCATGGCGGGTAATCCGATGTCCTACACCTCGGTTATCACCGCCGCCAATGCGCCTGACATACGCAGCGTGCGTATCAGCCTGACAATGCAGGATGGCCAGAACGGCATCGTCAAGAGCCAGCAATACAACGTCGTTGCTTACCTGCGTAATCGCTTTTGAACGGGCCCGGCATGAACAGAACCACGCGTTTCAAGTTGCAAAACACGTTCCCTGCCAGGCAGCGCGGCATGGTGCTGCTGGTCAGCCTGGTGTTTCTGCTGCTGCTGACACTGTTGGGTATTTCTTCCATGCAGAACGCTACATTGCAGGAAAAGATGGCAGGCAGTGTGCAGATTCGCAACCTGTCTTTCCAGGCCGCCGAAGCGGTGTTGAGGCGGGGAGAGTCATCGATCAAGGTGGTAGGGTACACGCTGGCCAAGTGTACCAACTGCCTACCACCCGCTGAATCAACTACCCTGACGGCTGCGGGAGTGGGAGCGTCCGGCGTAAGCTGGCTGGCTGCGCCAGGCGGGTTCTACGGTGTACAGAATCTGGGAACCACAGCGACACCTATAAGTCGTCCGCCCACCTGTACCGGCACGGTAACGTTGTACCGTGTGACATCAGTCGCTATTCAAGGCACGTCGCGCACTGTGCTGGAGAGTATTTATGCCAATTGCTGAGAAACTCCGTCGCAGCCTGAAGTACCTCGGCGGTGCGCTTTTGGCTTTTTATGCGCTTACGCCCGTGTATGCGTTCACGCCAGCCCAGGTCCCGCTGTTAAGTGCATCTGCTGTGCCGCCCAATGTGATGCTGATGGTCGATAACTCGGGGAGCATGTACAACATTATCTGGGCAGCCGGGTTTGATCCGACGATAACCAACCGTCCAGCAATTATTTATGCTCAGCCAGCGGGATGTGTTCGTTCTGGCTGCAACGGCGTTTCCATTCAAGGCGATGACACGCTGTTGCTGAGTGCTACCTCGGCGAATGGATGTGGTTCCGGTTATACGTATCTGGCGCGCTCCAATATAGCGTACTGCCTGAAACTGCCCGATCCAGCAGCCAACGAGAGCACCACGCGGTATACCGCAGATTATCTGTCTTACCTGATCGACCTGACGCGTGCGGCGACCAACTCGAATGTCAAAGACTTTACCGTCAATAACATCATTCCCAACGATTACCGTATCAACGTAGCGCGCACGGTTTCACTGAATCTTGTCGCCAACAACAAGACGCTGAGATTCGGGCTGGCCAGCTACAATCAGCCCACCAACTCGGATTCAGGCCCGGGCGGAAAGATTGCCAAGGAAGTCGTAGACCTGTCTCCGGTTGCCAGCACTACGTATAACAACGGCGGGGTCACTCAGGATCAGGCGAACAAAAATATTGCCGCGCTCAACACTGCAATCAACGCTCTCAGGGGCGACTCCAATACGCCTCTCGCTGAAACCTACTACGAGATAACACGCTATTTTCGTGGCATGACGCCTTACTACAGCTACAGCGGAGCTCCGACCACTTATACCAGCCCCATTCAGTACCGTTGCCAGAAGAACTTCGGCGTATTCATTACGGACGGCTTGCCTACCTATGACCGGACGTTCCCCACCAACGACCCCGAAGATGTGCTCAATACATCCCGCTCGTTGCCTAACTGGGACCTGAACGCTGCCAATGACGGCGCCAATCTCAGCGGCGACGGCGAGGGCGATACGCTTTACCTGGATGACCTGGCCAAGTTTGCCTATGACATCGACATGCGCCGCAGCACCAGCACACCTGCCACCGACCTGACTGGTAGAAGCTGGGATAACGACGGCTTTGCGCAGCAAAACATGACGACCTACACCATCGGTTTTACCGCAGACAACCAGATGCTGATTGATGCTGCCGACAACAATCATGGGCATGGCAAGTATTTCCAGACCAACGACAGCGCCGGTTTGAACAGTGCGTTGAGCCTTGCGTTGAGCGATATCTATGCCAAGGCGGGCTCTGGCGGGGGCGGCGCGGCCAACTCGTCAACGCTCCAGGCGGGCAGCCGGTTCTATCAGACCCTTTATGACCCGAGTGACTGGCACGGCACCATCAGGGCCTACAATCTTGATGCGACGACAGGGGCGTTGAGCACCCCGTTCTGGACGACCGACACCACCATTACCACCAGCGCTCAGGCGCCAGTCTTCGAATCCTGGAATACCGCTGCGAGCCCTGCAAAAATCCCCCTGGATTTTACGAGATTCACGCAAGCGCAGCGTGACGCGTTCACGGCAACATTGCCTAACGGTGTGTCCGGCGCGGACATGATTGCCTGGGCCAAAGGCACCGCGAACGCAAATCTGCGTACCCGCACCCTGTTGCTCGGCGATATCGTCAACTCATCGCTGGGGGCTGCGCTGCCCACGGAGAAGACCGCCGCTGACCTGCTGGGTGACACCAGTTACACCACTTATCTGTCCACCAAAGCCAACAACATGAGTTATAGCCTGCTGACCAACGCCAACGACGGTTTTTTCAACGTGATTGACGCGGGCACCGGCGCTCGTAAATACGCTTATATGCCGTCTACCTCCCTGACTTCGCTAGCAACTATTTCTGCTACCTCGTATGGCTCCGGTGCTCACAAATTTACGGTGGATGGCCAGATATCGGTGTTTGATACTCAGTCAGCCGCCGGGTCTGCATGGCGCACGGTGGCCTACTCCGGGTTGGGTGCTGGCGGCAAGGCCCTGTTTGCGATCAGGCTGTTTGAAGGCACCGCTGATAACGTCGGCGCACTGTGGGAGGTAAAGGCACCGGACGCGTCCGACACCACCAATGCCTTCAACAACCTGGGGTACACCTATTCCAAGCCCGATGTGGCACGTATGGCTGACGGCACAGGCATCGTCGTTGTTGGTAACGGTTATGGCAGTTTCACCGGACGGGCATCGCTGTTTGTCTTGAACGCCAACACCGGGAAGCTGATTGCCGAAATACCCACCCCGGTCAGTGGCAGCGAGACGGATAACGGCTTGTCATCGGTCAAGCTGCGTGTCGATTCACAGAACATCGTTCAGGCCGCTTATGCGGGTGATCTCAAGGGGCGTCTGTGGAAGTTCGACATGAGTGGCGCTGCGGCGTCCAGCTGGAAGGTCGCTTTCGGCGGGGTGCCGTTGTTCACCACGCCTCGTGGCGCCAACCAGTCGATCACTGTCCAGCCCTTGTTGCTGGACCACCCACTCAACGGCAAGCTTGTGTACTTTGGCACCGGTAAATTCAGTGAGACAGCTGACAAGCAAACCAGCGCGTTGCAGGATTTCTACGCCATCTGGGACGCCGACAGTGCATCAGGCAACATCGTGGAGGCGAACCTGCAAGCTCAGGCTGTGAATGGCACCGTGGTCGGTAACGGTAATACCTACTTCACCACCACGACCAACGATGTGGACTGGGGGACAAAGAAAGGCTGGTACATGCCACTGTCAACGGCTGCTCCTTACGTGGGCGAGCGGATTATCTACCCCGCGCAAACCTCTCGTGGTCGTATCATCTTCACCACGGCGGCCGTCAACTCTACCGACCCGTGTGAAAGCACCGGCACCGGGCGCCTGTTCGAACTCAATGCCGCGACGGGCAGCATGCTGAACTATCAGGTGCTGGACACCAACAATGACGGCGATATCAACTCGTCCGATCTGATTGTTGGCGGTCTTGGCATTGGTACCGGTATTCCGGTTGTTGCCTCTATCGTCGCAGGCACCAACGGTGCCAACGATAACAAGTACATGATTGACTCCAGTGGCGGTACGCCCACCAAACTGCTTGAAAAAGGCGGCAGCGCCAACGTCTTCCAACGCATCATGTGGCGACAAATCCAATAGGGAAACGAATCATGCGAGCGACATCCAGGGGCTTTACGTTGATCGAACTCATGATCGTCGTGGCGATTGTCGGTATTCTGGCCGCCATCGCGTACCCCAGTTATACCGAATACGTGAAGCGCACTCAGCGTTCGGCTATCGCCAGTCTGCTTTCCGAGCAAACCCAGGCACTCGAGCGTGGGTTTTCGCGAACAGCAACCTATGTCGGAATAGCCGTAAGCGGGGGCAACTCTTATTACACAATAGCGTCGGTCCCCACCGTCACCGACTTCACCCTGACCGCAACACCTATCCCCAACACATTGATGGCCGGCGACAAATGCGGCAGTTTCGTCATCACCAATACCGGTGCTCGCAGTAACTCAGGCGCGACCACTGGCGTCACCACCAAAGACTGCTGGGGTCGCTAAAACCGTTTTCCCTTGTCCCGAGACCAAGATGCCCAAGCAAAAAGTAGTCATTGTCGGCGGCGGTGTCATAGGTCTGCTGACCGCCTTCAATCTCGCCTCCGAGCAGGTCAACGTCGTATTGCTGGATCGTTCGGGTGTCGGGCAAGAGTCCTCCTGGGCAGGCGGCGGGATTGTTTCGCCGCTTTATCCATGGCGCTACAGCCCGGCAGTCACCGCGCTGGCGCACTGGTCGCAGGACTTCTACCCGCACCTCGCCGAGCGTCTGCTTGCGCAAACCGGTATCGACCCCGAAGTTCACAAAACCGGCCTGTACTGGCTCGACCTTGACGACGAACAGGCCGCTCTCGACTGGGCTGCGCGTGAAAACCGGCCATTGAGCAGTGTCGATATCTCGGCAGTGAACGATGCCGTGCCGGTGCTGGGGCAAGGCTTCTCTCGGGCGATTTACATGGCCGACGTGGCCAATGTGCGCAACCCCCGGCTGGTCAAGTCGCTCAAGGCCGCGCTGCTGGCGATGCCCAACGTAGACATTCGCGAGCAGTGCGAAGTCAGCGGCTTTGTGCGCGAGGGCAGCAGGATTTCAGGCGTGAGCACGCCGTCAGGCGATGTGACCGGTGACCGGGTGATTCTGGCTGCGGGAGCCTGGAGCGGTGACTTGCTCAAAACCCTCGGCCTGGCGCTGCCGGTCGAGCCGGTGAAAGGGCAGATGATCCTCTACAAATGTGCGTCGGACTTCCTGTCGAGCATGGTCCTGGCCAAAGGGCGCTACGCAATCCCGCGCCGCGATGGCCATACTCTGATCGGCAGCACGCTGGAGCATGAGGGGTTCGACAAGACCACCACGCATGCTGCGCTGGAAAGCCTCAAGGCGTCGGCCATCGAATTGCTTCCCGAGCTGGTCAACGCCGAACCCATTGCCCAATGGGCTGGGCTGCGTCCCGGCTCGCCCGAAGGCATTCCCTTCATCGGACCACTGGCTGGCTTCGACGGGCTGTGGCTCAACTGCGGCCATTACCGCAACGGTCTGGTGCTGGCACCTGCCTCATGCCAGCTACTCACCGACTTGCTGCTGGGCCGCCCGCCGATCATCGATCCTGCGCCTTACTCGCCGGTAGGCCGTCTGCATTTTTGACTGACTGAGTTCAGGCGGGCTGTGTTTCCAGTCGCTCGCTGCCCCCTGGCCTGATCCTGAACCAGATGGAGTACATGGCTGGCAGAAACACCAGGGTCAGCACTGTCCCTGCGAATGTGCCGCCGATCAGCGTGTAGGCCAGCGTGCCCCAGAACACCGAATGGGTGAGCGGGATAAACGCCAGAATGGCGGCCAGCGCTGTCAGTATCACCGGGCGTGCACGTTGTACGGTGGCCTCGACCACGGCTTGAAACGGGTCGAGCCCCGTCTGTTCATTGTGGTGGATCTGGCCGATCAGGATCAGCGTATTGCGCATCAGAATGCCGGACAGTGCGATCAGCCCGACCAGCGCATTGATACCAAATGGCTGCTGAAAGAGGATCAGCGTAGGCACCACGCCGATCAGCCCCAGCGGGCTGGTCAGAAACACCATGACCATGGCCGATATCGAACGCACCTGAAGAATCAGGATGATCAGCGTGACCGCCAGCATGATCGGAAACAGTGGCAACATCGCCGCCATTGCCTTGCCGGATTCCTCGATTGAACCTGCCTGATCGATCCGGTAGCCACTGGGCAGCGTGTCGATGATCGGCTGCAACTGCCGGGTAATGGCCGTCGATACATCTGGCGGTTGCAGGCCGTCGGCGATGTCGCCCCGTACGGTGATGGTTGGCGTGCGATCGCGCCGGCGCATGACCGGCTCTTCCATGCGCACATCGACTGTGCCGATCTGCGACAGCGGAACACGCTGCCCATCGACGCCTGTCAGGGTGAAGTCCATGATTTTTGCCGGATCCAGTCGGGTGTCGCCAGCCGAGCGGGCAACTACCTGCACGGTGCGAATGTCCTCGCGCACCGCCGTAACCGGCAGGCCGGTCAGCAGGAACTGCAATTGTTGCGCGACCTGGCTGGAACTCAGCCCGATGGCCTGCATCCGGTCCTGTTGCAAGGTGAAATGCAGCGTTGGGGTGCGCGTGCCCCAGTCAGTATTGACGGTGCGCATCATCGGGCTGGCGCTCAGCACCTGTTGCACCTGCGCCGCAATGCTGCGCAGTGTGTCCGGGTCATGGCCGGTAACGCGGTAGGCGACCGGGTAGGGTGAATACGGGCCGAAGACCAGTTGTGTGGCGCGCACTTGCGCCTCGCCAGCCAGCTCTTCGGAAATAGCCTGACGCAAGCGGTGTTTCAGTGTCTCGCGCTGTTCCTGGCTGTCGGTGCGCACCACTATCTTGGCAAATGACGGATCAGGCAATTCCGGCCCCATCGCCATGTAAAAACGTGGCGCGCCCTGGCCAATGTAGGCGGTGACGATCCCGGCTTCTGCCTGCTCGGCCAGCCAGCGTTCCACTTTGGCCGCGGCTGCGCTGGTTTGAGCAATCGAGGTGCCGTAAGGCATCTGCAGTTCGACCAGCACTTCGGGGCGGTCTGACACCGGAAAGAACTGTTTCTTGACCAGCCCCATGCCAAGCACGGCCAGAACGAACAACCCGATGACCGAGCCTGCAACCAGCCACTTGCCTGCAATGACGTGCGCCAGCACCCGGCGGAAACGGTTGTAGCGCGGCGTGTCGTAAAGTGCTGCATGGCCGCCTTCGACCTGCTTCACCTCAGGCAACAGCTTCACGCCCAGATAGGGTGTGAAAAACACCGCGACCACCCACGAGGCAATCAGCGCGATACCGACGATCCAGAACATGTTGCTGGTGTATTCGCCTGCCGTGGAGCGCGCAAAACCGTTCGGCATGAAGCCGACAGCGGTGACCAGGGTGGCCGGATAACATGGGCGCGGCGGTGTGGCTCCAGGAGTACGCAGAGGCCGCGATGCGGTCGTAACCTTCTTCCATCTTCACCACCATCATTTCGATGGCGATGATCGCGTCGTCGACCAGCAGCCCGAGCGCCAGAATCAGCGAACCCAATGTAATGCGGTCGAAATTCTTGCCGCTCATGGCCATGATTACGAAGACCACCGCCAGGGTCAGCGGTACGGCGGCAGCCACCACAACGCCCACACGCCAGCCCATGCTGATAAAGCAGACCAGCATGACCACCAGCAATGCGACGAAAAACTTGATCATGAACTCATCGACCGCCGAACTGATGTTGACGGCCTGGTCCGTGACCTTGTTCAGGTTCATGCCCAAGGGCAGCTCGGCGTTGATCGCGCCCACCTCATGATCCAGCGCCTTTCCAAGGTCCAGCCCGTTCCAGCCATCGCGCATGACGACCCCCAGCAGCAGCGCCGGTTCGCCGCCGTTGCGAATCATGAACGTTGCCGGGTCTTCGTAACCGCGTTTGACCGTGGCAATGTCCGCCAGCTTCAGCGTGCGGCCCTGAGCCACAACCGGCGTGTCGCGGATCTTCTGCAGCTCATCGAAAGCGCCGTCGAGCCGAATGAACACCTGCGGCCCGCGGGTTTCGACCGAGCCTGCCGGGGTAAGCGCATTCTGATTATTCAGCGCAGCAAATACCTCTTGCGGGCTGATACCCAGCGTTGCCAGTCGCTCGTGGGAGAACTCGACGTAGATGCGCTCGGGCTGCTCGCCCACGATATTGACCTTCTTCACGCCCGGCACATGCAGCAAGCGCTGACGTAACGATTCGGCGTCACGTGCCAGCACGCGCTGCGGCTCGCCTTTGGCCTTGAGCGCGAACAGCGCGAAGGTAACGTCCGAATACTCGTCGTTGACCATCGGCCCGATAACCCCGGCCGGAAGCGTCATGGCCTCGTCACCGATTTTCTTGCGCGCCTGATAAAACTCATCCGGTACTTGCGACGGCGGCGTGCTGTCGAGCAGGGTCAGGGTTGTGAATGCCATGCCAGGCCGCGTGTAGGTTTCGGTGCGGTCGTACCAGCGCAGTTCCTGAAGGCGTTTTTCGATCTTCTCCGCCACCTGATCCTGCATCTCCTGGGCGGTTGCGCCCGGCCAGACCGATACCACGGTCATTACCTTGACCGTGAAGGCCGGGTCTTCGGCGCGGCCCAGTTTGAAAAAGGCAATGACCCCGGCCAGCGAAATCAGGCAGATCAGGAACAGGGTGATCGAACGCTCGCGCACGGCCAGCGCTGACAGGTTGAAACGACCTTCGCTCATGGGCGCGCACCCTCCGCCACAGCGACGCTCGCTTGAGCGATCACCCTCACCTGCTGAGCTTCATGCAGAAGGTGTGCGCCGAGTGCGACGATCCGCGCGCCAGGTTTGAGTTGCGTACTGATGCGGGCGTGCTCGTCATCAAGGTGCTGAACCACTACCGGTGCCCAGTTAACCTGTGCCGGCTCCCCTTGAATGACCCAGACACCCGGCCCCTTTGCCAGCGTCGTACAACGCACTGATGGGCACCTGCAGCGTGCTCTGCCCGGCAGTATCCGCACTGGGGATCTTCACGGTAATGGTGGTGCCCAGCGGCGCATTTGCCATCTCGCCTTCCAGCACATAACGTGCCTCGAAGGTGCGGGTCTGGCGGTCCGCGACGTCCGATAGCTGTCGCAGCCGTGTCGTGGCGTTGAGGTCTTTGTTGCCGAACAGCATGGCCTGGGCGGCAGAACCTATAAGAGGGCGAAGGTTTTCCGGCAGCTGGATGACGGCTTCACGCGGCCCGGCGTGCGCCACGCGCACCACTGCTTGCCCTGCGCTGACGACTTGGCCAGGTTCAACGAGGGTTTCCATGACGATGCCGTCGGCATCCGCTACAAGGTCTGCGTATCGGGTCGCGTTGAGGGCCACTTCGGCCTGCGCTTGGGCCGAGCTGAGTTGAGCCTTGGCCGAGTCCGCCGTCGCTTTGATCTGGTCGTAGCTGGAGGCTGAAATTGCGCCGCTGCTGCGCAGGCTTCGGTAACGCGCCTCTTCGTCCGCCGCCTGCTTTGCCTGCGCTTTGGCCGCCGTCACAGCTTCGCGTTGTGCGTGCGCAGCAAGCTTCAGGTCGGCAGGGTCGATACGCATCAGCGGTTGGCCGCGCTTGACGGCCTGCCCGGTATCGACAAAGCGCTCCAGCACCTTGCCGGACACCCGGAAACCGAGGTCGCTTTGCACCCGTGCCGCCACGGTGCCGGTGAACGAGCGGGGCGCTGCGCTGGCCTCCTGGAGGATCGCCACGCGCACCAACGGCGCTTCTGTGCGTGGGTCCGGTTGCGTTTTTTCGCTGCAGGCGGTTAGGGCCACCGGCAGAACACTGGCAAGAACAAGCAAAGCGAAGCGGTGCCGGAGCATGGGAATCTCAACGTGCAGTGATCGATACCTGCACTTTGATTCTAGTGACCAAATTAGTCAATGGTCACAACCATTGTTTTGTCACGGCGACAGGCTGCGCAGTACCAGGCTGGATAACTGACTCGGCCCTTCGTCGGTGTGATCGAAGCCGTGCTGCAGAAGCAGCGGGTTGATGTAGGGACGCATTACCAGGTAGATCGCCATGACGGTTTCATCAAGGGGCGTCTTACGCTCGAAGTCGCCGGTTTGCCGGCCTTCCTGCAGAATGCCCTGAAGAATGGCCTTGAGGTTGTCCTCGTAAATCAACGTCGCCTGCCAGCGTTCGGTCGCTGCCGACGTGGCGATCTCGTACAGCTTGCGGTCCTGCGAGAACAGGCGAATGCTGGCTTCGACGACCGATTTGAACATGCGCCGCAGCTTTTCGGGTGGGCGGTCCGTTTCGTTGACTGCGGCTCTGACCTCTGCTTCGATTTCACTCAGGCAGTTGGCGCAGATCATCTCGCCGATGGCCTGCTTGGACTCGAAAAACTTGTAGATGTACGCTTTGGAAAACCCGATAGCCCTGGCCAGATCGGACACAGTGGTCTTGCCGTAACCGTATTGACTGAAATGTTCTGTGGCCGCAATCACGATCTGATCACGAATCTCATGGTCCACCGGACCACGGCCTGCTGCGGGATTGCTGATGGTTTTGTTCATAGGCGCAGCTTACTGACATTGAGGTGAGTGGACAATAAGTGACTTTTCCTGAATAGGGTCACGATTATTCTGGCCTCAACGCTCGCGGCACCCAACAGCACCGGACGCAGAGCGCCGGCACGATAGTCGAGATTATCGTTCCTCACGCTCCAGCGCTCATCGTACTAAGCAAGTCCGCTTTTGATTCTGCCCGCAGGGCGTGGGGACTTGTCCGCGAAGAGGGCTTTACATCCGCAGAATATTTATCGCCTGCAGTACAGCATTCGCGGACAAGTCCGCTCTTACATTCATTCCGATGGACCGTGAATGAGTCATCCGACCGCTCGCGCACAAGCGAAGCAGCACCCGGTCCGCTTTTGATTCTGCCCGCAGGGCGTGGGAGCGAACTTGTTCGCGAAAGGGGCGGTACATTCTCCGAAAGTGCATCGCCTGAAATACGGTCTTCGCGAACAAGCGAAGCGTCGCCCGGTCCGCTCCCACGCCCTGCGGGCAGAAGCTTGAAAGTGCCGTGTTCCGGAATCTTCAGGATTTGCGTATTACTCTGAGCGCAGAGCGCCTGGCACGATAGTCAACCTGTGCAGTCAATCCAGCCCCAGCTTCTTCAACCGGTAGCGCAACGATCTGAATGACAAACTGAGCCGCTCGGCCGCGGCGGTGCGGTTCCAGCGGGTTTCTTCCAGGGCCTGGAGGATGAGTTTGCGTTCGATGCTTTCCAGGTAGTCTTCCAGGTTATCGATATCAGCCAGGTTCGCACCCTGTTGTGTCTGGGGGCTGGCGGACTCGGCGAGGCGCAGGTCGCTGGCGTGGATTTCATCGTTTTCACAGAGGGTGTAAGCGCGCTCCAGCATGTTTTCCAGTTCGCGCACGTTCCCAGGGAATCGATAACTTTTCAGTGTTTCCAGAGCCTGCGCATGCAAGCGCGCGACGGGCTGAGCGCCGTTGCCGGCAAGCCGTCGCAAAACGCTGGCTGCAATCTGATCGATGTCTTCACGCCGCTCGCGCAATGAAGGCACGCGCAGTTCGATCACGTTAAGTCGGTAATACAGGTCTTGACGGAAACGGCCCGCAGCGACTTCGACATTCAGGTCCTTGTGGGTGGCGCACAGAATACGCACGTCCACGACCTGCTCCTGCTGACCGCCGACGCTGCGGATGGACTTTTCCTGGATCGCGCGCAGCAGTTTTACCTGCATGGCCAGCGGCAGATCGGCGACCTCATCAAGGAACAGCGTCCCGTTGTGCGCCGCTTGGAATAGGCCCGGCTTGTCTTCGTGGGCACCGCTGAAGCTGCCTTTGCGATGGCCGAAGAATTCGCTCTCCATCAATTCGGAGGGGATCGCCCCGCAGTTGACCGGCACGAAGGGTTTGTTGATGCGCGGCCCTTGCTCGTGGATCAGCCTGGCCACCAGCTCCTTGCCGCTGCCCGACTCGCCGCTGATGTAAATGGGCGCCTGGCTGCGCGCCAGCTTGCCGATCTGGTTACGCAGGGTGCGCATCGGCGGCGAATCACCCAGCAGACGGCTGTCGATGCTGCGCACCGGTTGAGTGGCGCAGGGCAGGCTCAGCGCACTATTGACCAGTTCGCGGAGCCGGTTGAGGTCCACCGGTTTGGTCACAAAATCGAAGGCTCCGGCTTTCAACGCATGAATCGCCGTGTCCAGGTTACCGTGGGCGGTGATCATCGCCACCGGCACATGGGGGTAGCCGTGCTGGATGTGCTGCACCAGTTCCAGGCCGTTGCCATCGGGCAGGCGCATGTCGGTCAGGCACATATCGAACGGCTCGCGGGCCAGCCAGTCATGGGCCTCGGCGACGTTGCGAGCGCTGCGGGTGTCGAGCTTCATGCGCCCGAGGGTGATCTCCAGAAGTTCGCGAATATCCGGCTCATCATCGACTATCAGGATCTTTTGCCGTGGGCTCATGCTCAGCTCGTTTTGAACGGGTGGGCGAAGGTGATGCGCAAACAGCTGCCACCGTCGTGTGGTCGGGGAATGTATTCCAGATGCGCCTGATTGCTTTCGCACAATTCACGGGAAAGGTATAGACCCAGGCCGGTGCCTTTGCTTTCCGTGGTGAAAAACGGTTCGAAAATCTTGCTCAGGTGTTGTTCGCTGACACCCGGCCCGTCGTCCAGGACTTCCAGAATCGGTAAATCGCTTTCCCGGTCTGGCTGCAGCTTCAGCCAGACTTGCGCCGACGGGTGACTGCGGCTGCTGTAACGTAAGCCGTTCTGCACCAGGTTGGTGATGATCTGGGTCAGTTGACCGGCGTCCATGCGAGTGGTCAGCATGCCGGGGCTGATTTGCACATGAATCGACTGATCCGTAGCCGCCGAGCTGCGAAAGTCGCTGACAAAATTTTCCAGCCAGACTTTCAGGTCGAGCAGTTCCGGCTGTGCTTCGCGTCGGCGAGACAGTTGCAGGACGTTTTCAATCACCCGATCAATGCGCTGCGACTGATCATGAATAATCTGCCCCAGACGGCGGTCCGGCGCGCTGAGGTCTTCCGACTCGTTGAGTAACTGCGCAGCGTGGCTGACCGCGCCCAGCGGATTACGTATTTCGTGGGCGATGCCTGCGGTCAGGCGGCCCAGCGCGGCAAGCTTGAGCTGCTGCGCCTGATGGGCAATCTGCGACAGGTCTTCAAGGAAGATCAGCGTCTGGCGCTGGTCGCCCCGATTGAGCGCGGCAAAGCTGGGTTGCAGCACAGGCCCGATCGATGAAGTGGTGATGCTGCGCGGCACCATGATCGGGTTGATCAGCCACTGGCGCAGGCGTTCGACCAACTGTGGCGAGTAAGCGTCGATGACCTGGCCGACCAGCCGTTCGTGGCCCAGCAGGGTCAAGGCCCCCTGATTGGCCAGCAACACCTGACGGCGCGCATCCAGCACCAGAATGCCGGTGCGCATGCGTTGCAGGATCAGAGCGTTGAGCTCTTCAAGGCTGTCGACATCCGCTGCCCGTTGCTCGGCCAGCCCCTCGCTGACTTGCAGGCGCGCAGTCAGTGCCTGCACCAGCAGCGCGGCGGCGAAGCACAGCGCACCCAGAGAGCCGGCCTGCACGTAGTCGTTGGACACCGAAGGTGTGCCGAAGCTGATATAGAACGTCAGGTAGATGATGCCAATGGCAGAAACGGCGGCGATCAACAGGCCGATACGGCCTCGCAGCAGCACGTTGCTGATCGCCACGGACGCGATCAACAGGTTGCCGATGCCGCTCGACGGCCCGCCGGCCGCATAAAACAGCGCGGAAAGCATGATTGCGTCAGTCATCGCCAAGCCAAACAGCTGCGCCTGGCGGCTGGGGCGTTCCAGCAGCACCACCACCAGAATGTTGAACACCAGGTACAGCCAGCAACCCGAACGGAACAGATTCGGATTGGCCAGTTGCAGCAACTCGGTTTCCAGACTGCTGGAGATCAACAGAACCAGCACGACGCCAATGGTCAGTCGATAAAGGTGATACAGCCGCAGAATCCGTTGTGCCTGCGGGCTGGTAAGCGAAGGCGTATCAGCGGTCACGTGCCGCAGGGCCTTCCAGTCGGTGTGCCTCGCTGCAATACCACTGTTTTTCCTGGCTCAGTGCGCGATCCTGAGGCAGGTGAACGCCGCAGTGTGCGCAACGCACCATCGGGGTAGCAGCGATTTCAGGCGGCTCTGCGCGTGGCTTGGGCTTGGGGGGATTGATCAGGCGCTTGACGAACCAGATCACCGCCGCGATCAACGCGACCCACATGAGTAAGCGAACCATGACTACCAGCTTAGTGATTGACGATGGCGCAGTGTAGCCAAGCGGCAGGCGGGCGCACAGTGGCTGTGTCTTATAAATGTGATGCATAAAAAAAGAGGCCCGCAGGCCTCTTTACTGATGCAGAGAAGATCAGTCGAACAGACCCAGGGTCATGTAGCTGAACCACGAACGGCTCTTGGTGCCTTTCGCTTCGGCGTCTTTTTCCGCCTGCTTGTCCAGTTCTGCCTGATTTTCCGGCAACAGCTCTTTCGGGATGGAGTCCTTGGCGTCTTGATACTGCTTCTTGATGTCCTGATCGGCACGGGTCTGGCCCGGTGGCAGCGGCGCGCTGCCGTCGATCAGGCCCAGGGTCGCTTTCGACAGCCACGAGCGGTTATCGGCTTCGGCCTGACGCGGGGTGAACTTGCCGTCCGCCAGTTGCGGGTGGTTCGGGTAGTTGGTCTTCAGCACTTCGAGGCTGGTGGCCGCGAGGTCGTCAAGGTGCAGACGCTGATAGGACTCGACCATGACAGCCAGGCCGTCGCCGACCGATGGCGTCTCCTGGAAGTTTTCCACCACGTAACGGCCACGGTTGGCCGCGGCGACATAGGCCTGACGAGTCAGGTAATAGTCGGCCACGTGGATTTCGTAGGAGGCCAGCAGGTTGCGCAGGTAAATCATGCGCTGCTTGGCGTCAGGCGAATAACGGCTGTTTGGGTAGCGGCTGGTCAGCTGGGCGAACTCGTTGAACGAGTCGCGGGCAGCACCGGGGTCGCGCTTGGTCTGGTCCAGCGGCAGGAAGCGGGCCAGCAGGCCAACGTCCTGGTCGAAGGAAGTCAGGCCCTTCATGTAGTACGCGTAATCGACGTTCGGGTGCTGCGGATGCAGGCGAATGAAACGCTCGGCAGCGGATTTGGCTGCTTCGGGTTCACCATTCTTGTAGTTCGAGTAGATCAACTCGAGCTGGGCCTGATCGGCATAGCGACCGAACGGATAGCGTGATTCCAGCGCCTTGAGCTTCTCCGTGGCGCTGTTATAGCTGTTATTTCCCAGGTCGGCCTGCGCCTGCTGGTACAGCTCGACTTCGCTGAGGTTTTCGTCGATGACTTCCTTCGACGAACAGGCCGCAGTCAATGCGAGGATGGCGATCAGCAGCAGGTGTTTCACTTGCATGGCGGCTTGCGTCCCTATAACGGCCTGCTGTCTTGGGCGGGGCCGTCCTGTTATGATGAGCGCCCCGCGATACCGGCGGGACAAAAGACGCCGTATTTAACCACAAGCGCGCTGCCGAAACCAAAGGCTAGCCGCCACCTAGTCTGGTCATGTCCGAAAATATAGAACTCCGCGCAGAGGTGCCGTCCGAATTGGGCGGTCAACGCCTCGATCAAGTCGCCGCACAATTATTCGCTGAGCACTCGCGCTCGCGCCTTTCCGCCTGGATCAAGGACGGCCGCCTGACTGTGGACGGAGGCGTGTTGCGCCCTCGTGACATCGTGCATGGTGGCGCTGTTCTCGAGCTGATTGCCGAGCAGGAGGCCCAGGGTGAATGGGTCGCTCAGGACATCGAGCTCGACATCATCTATGAAGACGATCAGATCCTCGTCATCAACAAGCCGGCAGGTCTGGTGGTGCATCCGGCTGCCGGTCACGCCGACGGCACGCTGCTCAATGCCTTGCTGCACCACGTGCCGGACATCGTCAATGTCCCGCGTGCCGGCATCGTGCACCGTCTGGACAAGGACACCACCGGTCTGATGGTGGTCGCCAAGACCATTCAGGCGCAGACCCAACTGGTGACCCAGTTGCAGAGCCGCAGTGTCAGCCGTATCTACGAGTGCATCGTGATCGGCGTGGTGACCGCAGGCGGCAAGATCGACGCGCCGATCGGCCGGCACGGCCAGCAGCGCCAGCGTATGGCGGTGATGGAAGGCGGCAAGCAGGCGGTCAGCCATTACCGCGTGCTGGAGCGTTTCCGTTCGCACACCCACGTTCGGGTCAAGCTCGAAACCGGCCGCACGCACCAGATTCGTGTGCACATGGCGCACGTCAACTACCCGTTGGTCGGAGACCCGGCCTACGGCGGTCGTTTCCGCATTCCGCCAGCGGCCAGCCTGACCATGGTCGATTCGCTCAAAACCTTCCCGCGTCAGGCGTTGCATGCGCGTTTCCTGGAGCTTGATCATCCAATCACTGGTAAGCGCATGAGCTGGGAATCGCCACTGCCCGACGACTTCGTCTGGTTGCTGTCGTTGCTCAAGCAGGATCGCGAGGCGTTCATCGGGTGAATGACTGGCTGATACCTGACTGGCCTGCGCCAGCACAGATCAAGTCGTGCGTTACTACCCGCTCGGGCGGGGCCAGTCTGGCTCCGTTCGACAGCTTCAATCTGGGCGATCATGTCGATGACAGCCCATCGGCGGTGGCGAGCAATCGCCTGCGCCTGACCACTCATCTGAATGTTCAGCCCGCCTGGTTACGCCAGGTGCATGGCGTGGACGTTGCTCATGCCGATCCGTCCCGGGTTGTCGAAGCCGATGCCAGCTGGACAAGCAGCCCCGGCGTGGCCTGCACCATCATGACGGCCGATTGTCTGCCTGCATTGTTCTGTCGTCGCGACGGCACACGTGTCGCCGCAGCGCATGCAGGTTGGCGCGGGCTGGCGGCCGGTGTGCTGGAGGCGACCGCCGACAGCCTGCACAGCAAGCCAGAAGACATCATGGCCTGGCTCGGCCCTGCCATCGGCCAGCCTTCGTTTGAAGTCGGCCCAGAGGTGCGCGAAGCCTTTATTGGCAGTCATCCTCAAACGGCGCAGGCGTTTGTCGCCAGTTCGAATCCTGATCGTTTCATGGCTGACATTTATAAGCTGGCCCGCTTGCGGCTGGCGGCCCACGGTATTACTGCTGTCTATGGCTGCGGGCTGGATACCTTTACGGATTCGCGCTTCTATTCCTACCGCCGTGCCGCGCGCACCGGGCGCTTCGCCTCACTGATCTGGATCGATCACGCCTGAACACGGGCTCTTTTGCGCCAGCCAGCTAGGCTTGCCTGATCTGTATCAGCCTACGCCCGCTTGAAACACGCAGAATCGTCCGCATCTAACTGACTATTCAGCAGGTTTTCGTTATAGGTGTGTTCATTGCTCCGGCCTGCATTAAAAGGAAGGTGACTAATGCGTATCGACAGATTGACCAGTAAATTACAGTTAGCGTTATCGGATTCCCAGTCGTTGGCCGTTGGCCTCGACCATCCCGCCATTGAGCCTGCGCATTTGATGCAGGCACTGCTCGAGCAGCAGGGCGGTTCCATCAAGCCATTGCTGCTGCAAGTCGGATTCGATATCAACAGCCTGCGCAAGGAACTGAGCGCTGAGCTGGACCGACTGCCTAAAATTCAGAACCCGACCGGCGACGTGAACATGTCGCAGGACCTGGCGCGCCTGCTCAATCAGGCCGACCGACTGGCGCAGCAGAAGGGCGATCAGTTCATTTCGAGCGAGCTGGTGCTGCTCGCGGCAATGGATGAGAACAGCAAGCTAGGCAAGTTGTTGCTGGGGCAGGGCGTCAGCAAGAAGGCCCTGGAAAATGCCATCAATAACCTGCGCGGCGAAGGTGCCGTCAATGACCCGAACATCGAAGAGTCGCGTCAGGCGCTCGACAAGTACACCGTTGACCTGACCAAGCGCGCCGAAGAGGGCAAGCTTGACCCGGTGATTGGCCGTGATGACGAGATCCGTCGCACCATTCAGGTTCTGCAGCGCCGTACCAAGAACAACCCGGTGCTGATCGGTGAGCCGGGCGTGGGTAAAACCGCCATCGCCGAAGGTCTGGCGCAGCGCATCATCAACGGCGAAGTGCCGGATGGCCTGCGCGGCAAGCGTCTGCTGTCGCTGGACATGGGCGCATTGATTGCCGGTGCCAAGTACCGTGGCGAATTCGAAGAGCGCTTGAAGTCGCTGCTCAACGAGCTGTCCAAGCAGGAAGGCCAGATCATCCTGTTTATCGACGAATTGCACACCATGGTCGGCGCCGGTAAGGGCGAAGGCTCGATGGACGCTGGCAACATGCTCAAGCCGGCACTGGCTCGGGGCGAGTTGCATTGCGTCGGCGCCACCACGCTCAACGAGTACCGCCAATATATAGAGAAGGACGCCGCCCTTGAGCGTCGTTTCCAGAAAGTGCTGGTGGACGAGCCGAGCGAAGAGGACACCATCGCCATTCTGCGTGGCCTGAAAGAACGCTATGAAGTGCATCACAAGGTTGCGATCACCGACGGCGCGATCATCGCCGCGGCCAAGCTGAGCCATCGCTACATCACCGATCGCCAGTTGCCGGACAAGGCCATCGACCTGATCGACGAAGCGGCCAGCCGCATTCGCATGGAGATCGACTCCAAGCCTGAAGTGCTCGACCGTCTTGAACGACGCCTGATTCAGTTGAAAGTCGAAGCTCAGGCGCTCAAGAAGGAAAAGGACGAGGCGGCCATAAAGCGCCTGGAAAAACTCCAGGAAGAAATCGTGCGGCTTGAGAAGGAATACGCCGATCTCGAAGAAATCTGGACGTCGGAAAAAGCCGAAGTCACCGGTTCTGCGCAGATCCAGCAGAAAATAGAGCAATCCCGTCAGGAACTGGAAGCGGCGCGTCGCCGTGGTGACCTGAACCGCATGGCCGAGTTGCAGTACGGCATCATCCCGGACCTGGAACGCAGCCTGCAAATGGTCGATCAGCACGGCAAGCCCGAGAACCAGCTGCTGCGTAGCAAAGTGACCGAAGAAGAAATTGCCGAAGTTGTCTCCAAATGGACCGGTATTCCTGTGTCGAAGATGCTGGAGGGCGAGCGCGAGAAGCTGTTGCGCATGGAAACCCTGCTGCATAACCGGGTGATCGGTCAGGAGGAGGCCGTGGTGGCGGTTTCCAACGCCGTGCGGCGCTCGCGTGCCGGGTTGTCTGACCCTAATCGCCCAAGCGGCTCGTTCATGTTCCTCGGCCCCACCGGCGTGGGTAAAACCGAACTGTGCAAGGCGCTGGCCGAGTTTCTGTTCGACACCGAAGAGGCGATGGTGCGAATCGACATGTCCGAGTTCATGGAGAAACATTCCGTGGCTCGCCTGATCGGTGCACCACCGGGCTATGTCGGTTACGAAGAGGGCGGCTACCTGACCGAAGCCGTGCGTCGCAAGCCGTACTCGGTGATCCTGCTCGATGAGGTGGAGAAGGCGCACTCCGATGTCTTCAACATCCTGCTGCAGGTGCTTGAGGACGGACGCCTGACCGACAGCCACGGGCGGACAGTGGATTTCCGTAATACCGTGATCGTCATGACCTCCAACCTGGGCTCGGCGCAGATTCAGGAACTGGTGGGTGATCGCGAGGCGCAGCGTGCGGCGGTAATGGACGCAGTCAGCACTCACTTCCGTCCGGAGTTCGTCAACCGGATCGACGAAGTGGTGATCTTTGAGCCATTGGCGCGTGATCAGATTGCCGGTATCACCGATATCCAGCTGGGCCGTCTGCGCAAACGTCTGGCCGAGCGCGAGCTGACAATGGTGCTGAGCCCCGAGGCGCTCGACAAGCTGATTGCCGTCGGTTACGACCCGGTCTATGGCGCACGGCCACTCAAGCGCGCCATACAGCGCTGGATCGAGAACCCGCTGGCGCAACTGATCCTCTCGGGTGGCTTTGAGCCGGGCAGCAGCATCACCGGCAAGGTGGTCGACGACGAGATCGTGTTTGGCTGATCGGCGCGTCGACTTCTCTCCTCTATAGAAGGGCTCTCGGGATGAGGGCCCTTTTCATGAGGGGGCTGCCAGCAGTAAAATCGGCCTCGAAAGGCCATCTGAAAAAAAATCGCAAATCATTGTCTTAAAAAGCAATTTATAGGGTTGACAGGTGTTTTTAAAATTGTAGAATAGCGCGCCTCAGAGACGTGAACGCAACGATACAAACGAAGCGCAAAGGTCGATGAGATTGAAATCAATGAGTTAACAGCGAGCTGGTTTCAAGGCTACAGGTAGTGATGTTGAATCTGAAATCGATAGTTCCGCGATAGCTCAGTTGG
>NZ_ATDK01000216.1 GCF_000444135.1 Pseudomonas avellanae BPIC 631 | reverse complement strand
GATTGGTGACGCAGAGCGTCACGCAAGGCATTCCGACGCTGGAGCGTGCGGAACGATAATCCCAACTATCGTGCGACGCTTCGCGTCGCATGCGGTTCTGAACGCTCTGCGTCCGATCTTTAGTAGGCGGCGCGAAGATGTCAGTTCTTCGTCACATCCTGAACCGCATCGCCCGGGTCCTCAATCGCCGCTGGCTCTTCAACAGGTGCCTCAAGCGTAAGGTCCAGCAGATCAGGCTCATCGTCCTCAACCGCATCCGCAACGGCCTCAGGCTCGACAGGCAGCGGTATCAGCAGGCTCGGATCCGTCACGCCCGTCAGCTTCTTGCGCAGACGCTGCAAGTCGCCAACACTTAGCTTCAACAGCTTCGCCGACTTGGTCTTGATCAGCGTGGTAACACTCTCTTCCTCGCCCAGACGCGCCATCTGGCCCGCCAGGTTCATCGCCAGTACTTCGCGAGTGAAGATGCCGGTGTTGTATTGATACACCGCAGCGATCAGCTCACGCAGTTCCAGCGGCAAGCGCCAGCGGGTGCGCAGCGCAGAACCGAAGGCAGCGGAATACTGCTCCAGCGATTGCTTGATCACCTCTTCGTTCAGCACGCCACCGGCCAGCAGCCATTCCTGCAAACAGCCCAGCACGGCCAGATCACCCAGCGACTGCAATAGCCCGGCGCAGAAACAACGCTCTACATCCAGCTCCAGCATGCCGCCCAGAATGCGCGCGTAATCGGCGGTGCGCTGTGACATGGTCCAGAATTCATGGGCTTGTGCCAGCAACGCATCGTCGGTCAACACCGCCATGCGCTTTTTAGCCAGACCCAATGCGATGTTCGCACCTTGCACCGGCCCCAGAATGCCAAGCGCACCGCCCATGGTCTGCACCGGCTTGCCCAGGTGTTGGGCAGCGCTGTTGGCGGCGGCGATCAAAACGGCGGTGATGTGCGGATCGTTGCGCAACTCCTGCTCCAGCAACGCAACGTCGATACCATTCGCGGTTTGACTGAGCTTCACGGCGGTCGCGACATCGACGAACAGCGGCGCGCCGTCCGCCACGTCGCGGCGCTTGTCGAGAAACCTGGTCAGGGTCAGCCCAGGCGTCAACGCGGGCACTTCACCCGGCGCCGGGGCGCGATGCTCCAGCAGCAGGCTCTCGAGGCGCTGACGCAAACCCTCGGTGTTCAGGGGTTTGGTCAGATAAGCGGTCGGAGCCAGCGGCAGGACTTCACGCACGCTGGCGCTGTCACTGCGGCTGCTGATCAGAATGAAGGGGATAACAGGCTGACGGCGCAGGTTACGCACGCCACGCAACAGGCTCAGCCCATCGATGCCCGGCAGCTCGCGTGCAGCAATGACCAGATCCGGCAGTTGCTTCTTCATCCACTCGACGGCTTGCTTGCCATCGGTGCACATCTCCAGTTCGACGTCCGCGCGCACGCCCAGCACCAGATCGCTGAGTGTTTCGCGAACCCACGGATCAGACTCAGCAATCAAGACGCGAGGTACCGCGGGTAAAACTACAGCAGTCATCATGACTCTCCGACATCGATGCGTTCACCTTAGCCAATGCGTTCGCCCGGATATAGCCAAAAGAGTGAAATACCTTGCTCCAGACGAAAAAAAACCCGTCGAAACGGGCTTTTTTTGTCCGTTTGGTCACAAATTAATCAATTCGCGACCGCACGTTTTTCACGCTATTTCAGCGAAGCACTCGTCGAGAATTGCCAGACCACGGGTCAGCAGTTCGTCTTCGGCGGTCAGCGGTACCAGTACGCGCAACACGTTGCCGTAAGTACCGCACGACAGCAGGATCAAACCCTTGTCACGCGCCTTGGCAACAACCTGAGCCACTGCAGCGGCGTTAGGCTTGTGCGAGTCGCCGTCTTCAAACAGCTCGACTGCGATCATCGCGCCCAGCGCGCGCACTTCACCGATCACCGGGTACTTGGCCTGCATGCCTTTGAGCGCCGTCACCAGACGCTCGCCCACTGCCTTGCAGCGCTCCAGCAGGTGTTCTTCTTCAAAGATGTCCAGCACCGCCAAGGCTGCCGCGCAGGCCACCGGGCTACCGGCATACGTGCCACCCAGACCGCCGGGCGCAATGGCGTCCATGTATTCAGCCTTGCCGCACACACCCGCCAGCGGGGAACCGCCCGCGATGGACTTGGCGAATGTGGTCAGGTCAGCAGCAACGCCCATCTGCTCCATGGCGAAGAACGTGCCGGTACGGCCAGCGCCGGTCTGCACTTCGTCCGCGATCAACAGGATGCCATGCTTGTCGCACAGCTCGCGCAAACGCAGCATGAAGGCCTTCGGCGCCACGTAGAAACCACCTTCGCCCTGCACCGGCTCGATGATGATCGCAGCGATGTCCCGTGGCTCGGCGTCGTTCTTGAAGATGCGCTCGATGCTGGCGATAGAATCGTCAACGCTCACGCCATGCAGCTCACACGGGTACAGCGCGCGGAAGATACCGCCTGGCATCAGGCCCATGCCGGCCGAGTAAGGCACAACCTTGCCGGTCAGGCCCAGGGTCATCATGGTGCGACCGTGGTAAGCACCGGTGAACGCGATCACGCCTGCACGGCCAGTGGCAGCACGGGCGATCTTCACGGCGTTTTCCACCGCCTCGGAACCGGTGGTGACCAGCAGGGTTTTCTTGTCGAAATCACCTGGCACCTTGGCGTTGATCTTTTCGCACAGCTCTACATACGGCTCGTACGCCAATACCTGGAAGCAGGTATGGGTCAGCTTGGTCAGTTGCTCTTGCACCGCGGCGACGATCTTCGGGTGCAGGTGACCGGTGTTCAGCACCGCAATACCGCCGGCGAAGTCGATGAATTCACGACCTTCCACGTCGGTAACGGTGGCGTTCTTCGCCGAAGCAGCAAAGATCGGGTGGATCTGACCAACGCCACGCGGGACGGCAGCATGGCGGCGTTGCATCAGGGATTCGTTGGTCTGGCTCATGTATTCCTCATTCGCCGCTCATCGGTCGGCGTGGTTCAAGGATCAAGCGGGCTGGATCAACTGCAACAGCATACGATGATCGACTGCTGCAGCCTTCAGGCCGCCAAGAAATTACGGTGCAACAAAAGCCGATGGCACGTCGCTCTCGCGCGCCATCGGCTGCAACACCTCAGCGTCAGTCAGACCGACAGGCAGAGGTATTTGATTTCCAGATAATCTTCGATGCCGTACTTGGAGCCTTCACGGCCCAGGCCGGACGACTTGATGCCGCCGAACGGTGCCAGCTCGTTGGAGATCAGGCCGGTGTTGATACCCACCATGCCATATTCCAGCGCCTCGGCCACCCGGAACACGCGGCTCATGTTCTGCGCATAAAAGTACGACGCCAGACCGAACTCGGTATCGTTGGCCAGCGCAATCGCCTCAGCCTCGTCCTTGAAACGGAACAGCGGGGCCAGCGGACCGAAAGTTTCTTCTCGGGCAACCGCGGCGTCTTTCGACACATTGACCAGAATAGTCGGCTCGAAGAACGAGCCTTCCAGGCTGTTGCCACCGGTCAGCACGGTCGCGCCTTTGCTGACAGCGTCGGCAATGTGCTCCTTGACCTTGGCCACGGCTTTTTCATCGATCAACGGGCCAGTGGTAATGCCGTCTTCCAGGCCGTTACCGATTTTCAGCTTGCCGACCGCCGCCTTGAGCTTCTCGGCGAACGCGTCGTACACACCGTCCTGCACATAGATGCGGTTGGCGCAGACGCAGGTCTGACCGTTGTTGCGGTACTTGGAGATCATCGCGCCTTCAACGGCCTTGTCGAGATCGGCGTCGTCGAACACGATAAAAGGTGCGTTGCCGCCCAGCTCCAGCGACACTTTCTTGATGTCCTTGGCGCACTCAGCCATCAACTGGCGACCGATCTCGGTCGAACCCGTGAAGGACAATTTACGCACAATCGGGTTACCGGTCAGCTCGCTGCCGATGTCGCCCGCGCTGCCCGTCACCACGCTGAACACGCCAGCCGGAATACCCGCCCGCTCGGCCAGTTCAGCCAGCGCCAACGCAGAAAACGGCGTTTGCGACGCAGGCTTGAGCACCATCGTGCAACCCGCCGCCAGCGCAGGGCCGGCCTTGCGGGTGATCATCGCTGCCGGGAAATTCCACGGCGTAATCGCCGCCGTCACACCAATCGGCTGCTTGAGCACAATCAGACGCTTGTCCGGCTGGTGACCGGGGATCACGTCGCCGTACACGCGCTTGGCTTCTTCAGCGAACCACTCGATGAACGACGCTGCATAAGTAATCTCGCCCTTGGCCTCAGCCAGCGGCTTGCCCTGCTCCAGGGTCATCAGCAGACCCAGGTCGTCCTGATTCTCGATCATCAGTTCAAACCAGCGACGCAGCTTGTTGCCGCGCTCTTTGGCGGTCAGCGCACGCCAGGCCGGCAGCGCCTTGTCAGCCGCCTCAATCGCCCGACGCGTCTCGGCCGCGCCCATTTTCGGCACAGTGCCGAGGATCTCGTTGGTCGCCGGGTTGTTGACCTTGATCGACTGACCACCGTCCGCATCCAGCCACTGGCCGTTGATGTAGGCTTGCTGGCGGAACAGGGTGGAATCTTTAAGCTGCATGTCGGCCTCCTAAACAGCACCGCACAAAGGCGGAGCGAACAAATGAATATCGATGCACCCCGTTTGGAAGCCATCGCCAGGAAAACATTCCATCGGGTTCCAGCGATGCGCAACGCATGAAAGCAGGAAGACCGAACAAGAGCGTTTGAAATCTCAAACGAATCCTAGGCATTGCGGGGGCAAAGGACAATAGGCTGTTCGAAAAAAAGAACGCCCATGTCAGGGCTGTGTGGTTTTTCGATCACCGTACAACCTCAACGCTGTCAGGCTGCCCTGCCCTTCAAGGTGAACAGGCTGAACCCCAAACCAATGAACGACGCCCCGAACACCCGGTTCACGTTCTTGCGGCGGCGGGCGGAATTGAGGTGGCGCTTGAGCTTCTGTGCCAGCAGCACATAAAAAGCATGGGCGACCACAGAGCAACCGGCAAAGGTGACGATCAACACGCCGGTCTGCTGCACCTGAAAAGTGCCCGGCTGAATGAACTGGGGCAGGAACGCAATAAAAAACAGAATCGCCTTGGGGTTGGTCAGCGCCACCGAGATGCCTTTGAAAAACAGACTCCCTGCGGACACCGCCTTTGGCGCAGCCTCCAGCGCATCAAAGGCGCTGCGCGCATTGCGCCACTGCTTGATGCCCAGAAAGATCAGATACCCCGCACCCGCAAGCTTCAGAACCAGAAACGCACTGGCAGACGCCACCAACACCGCGCCAAGCCCGGCCGTTACCGCCGTCGCAACCACCATCAGCCCGAGTGCATTGCCGAGCGAGCCGATCATCGCCCGCGCCGGGCCGTGGCTCATGGAATTCGACAGCGCCATGACCACCGCAGGGCCCGGCGTGAGGGTGACGACCAGGGCGATCATCGCGAAGCTGAGCCAGTGTTGTAGTGAATCCATTCTTTAATTCTCCGGGTGACAGGTTTTAAAGGCACTGTAGCGCTATCGATAATCCGGCAGCGTGAACGACTGAACTGCAGGCGTCAGCGCCCTGGCAGCACGCTTGCTGATAAAGGGGGTCGCCACCAACCGCTGTACGGCGCGCAGGATCCTGACACCCGTGCGGCTGCGAGGATGAACCAGACGCGGAACAAGCTTCGGCACATTCTGCGACTTTTTCACCACCGGGCGCAGCACATATTCATACGCGGCAAGGGCCGCTGCAATGGAATCGGTCTTGGTCAGCTCGCCAGCCAGCACATATGCGCCAATCAACGCCAGCGAAGCGCCAACCCCGCCCAGCGGCGTGACACACCAGGCCGCATCGCCCAGCAACACCAAAGGCCCGTTGGACCAGCGATCAATCTTCACCTGGCGCAGATCATCGAACCAGAAGTCCTCCGCGGCCTCCATCCCGGCCAGCAGACGAGGCACCTCCCAGCCCGCGCCGTCGAAAGACGCCCGAAGAAACGCCTTCTGCTCGGCAATGCTGTTGCCAACCCCGAGATGGCTGCGACCGTGCACATTAAAGAACGCACGCGTGGTGCCACGATTGTCCGGACGAACCCCTGCGCTTCGACCGCCCACCGCGTTATACCAACGCGCAGTCTGGCTATCGGTAGGCGCACGAGGCACGGTAAAGAATGCGCACGCCATGTCCATCCTGCGCGGCTGATTCTCGCCGGGGAACACCAGCTCCCGCGTACGCGAGCCGACCCCTTCCGCGATGATCAACAGATCAAAACGCTCCTCGTCACCGCTCTCAAACACGACCGACACACCCGCCTCATCATGCTCGACCGAGACGATACGATCACCAAAGCGATAGAAGGCATCGGCAGACGAAGCCTCATACAGCAGGCGGGCAAGATCACCGCGCAACACCTCAAGCTCAGCCGTCGGCCCATCGCCGTCCAGACCGGACAGATCAATTTGCGCCGCCGTGCGGTTATCCTCATCGACCCACGCAAGCCCCGTCTCGCCGGTATAAAGGTCCTTCACCGCCTGCTCAAGCCCCATCAAACGCAGCACCTCCCGAGCAGCGCCGCGCACATCCACATTCTGCCCACCATCCCGAAAGACAGGCGCCTGCTCGACGACCGTGACATCGCAATTGCGCTGCGTCAGCCACCATGCCGCTGCGCAGCCTGCGATGCTCGCCCCGGTAATAAGAACGCGGCACGGGCTGCGCTCGATGCTTTTGAACTGATTGATAAGATGGCCTCGGTGAGAACGATCTGGCTGGGGGGTGTTGGGGGCATCATGCACCACGTGGTGGTTGTGCCGGAAGCGGGTGGATGTCCCTTTGTGGGTGGCAGTGGGTGTGGGGTGATGAAAGGCTTACGGGCGTCCGTCTGTCGGGGCGCTGGATGATTTGCGTTGCAGGCTGACCGCAACTGGACGCCCCGTACCCATGTGAGTATCATGGCGCCCGCGCTGCACCAGTAGCTCAGCTGGATAGAGTACTGCCCTCCGAAGGCAGGGGTCGTGGGTTCGAATCCCGCCTGGTGCACCATATAGCAATCTAGGCCTGTCTCAGACAGTCTACGAAATACCCCAAGAAGCCCGCCCCGTGCTGGCTTTGTTGTCTCTGGCTGTTCATAGCAGTCCACCCCTATACCTTCACGCCGTGTATGCCCACGTGTATGCTTTGCAATTCCTTGAACAGGAGGCATACAAGCCGTGAAACGCACTGACATCAAGCGCCGTCCTTTAGCCGACACCACCCTCTCCGGCCTGGAACCAGAGGATGCAACCTATCGGGAGCAAGATGGCAACGGCTTGTATTTTCGGGTCAAAGCAAATGGCCAGAAGTCTTGGGAATTACGTTACAAAAAGCCAGACGGGAAATGGTCTTGGTTAGGGCTAGGCGGCTATCCCGAAGTCAGCGGATCTCTAGCCAGGCAGAAGGCTGCACAACTGCGTGAAGACTCATCCAACGGAAAAAATCCATTAGTCAGCAAACAGGCGAGGAGAGCTGCTGACCTGGAGGCAGCCAATAACACTTTCGAGGCGCTAGCACGGGAGTGGTTTGATTCCAGACGATCGAGCTGGGAAGCAGGCACCGCCAGGAGAATCATTGGAGCTTTGGAGCTGCATGCGTTCCCAATATTTGGGAAGCGGGTTTATACCGAGATACTGCCTCTTGAATGGATGGAGTTCCTACGCAGCATGGAGCAGAAAGGGATCATTGACCAAATGGGCAGAGTCCGGGCCACTTGCAAAGAGATCTATGACTTGGCTCGTGTAACTGGGCGAGCCATACACAATCCTCTCGAAGGTCTCAACAAATTCCTTCAGACCCGTAGCGCCGAAAACTACGCGCACGTTTCAGTAGGAGAGCTACCCGCATTGCTCCGTGCGATCAATTCTTACCCTCATGCAAAGGATGTTCGTTTGGGGCTCCGCTTGCTTGCGCTATTGGCCGCACGTCCGAGTGAAATTCGAGAAGCACGCTGGTCAGAGATCGACCTCAACAAAAAGCTGTGGACGATCCCAGCTGAACGTATGAAGCGTCGGCGTGAACACGTGGTCCCCCTATCCCGCCAAGCTGTCGAAACAATCACTGAATTGCGCTTGCTTACAGGAGCATACCCTCTGCTGTTTCCCGGCCGGAAAGATCGGACTATCCCACGCAGCAATACCGTTTTTCTGATGGCGTTACGAAGACTCGGTTATGGCGGACGCCAAACAGGCCATGGCTTCCGCCATATCGCAAGCACAATCCTCAATGAGCAGGGGTTCGATGAAAATCATATTGAGGCGCAGCTTTCCCATGTGAAGGAAGGGATCGCAGGGGTGTACAACAAGGCAGTTTATTTACCTCAACGCAAAGTCATGATGCAGTGGTATGCCGATCATCTTGATGAGCTCGCAGCGGGCAATGTTGTGCACGGCCACTTTGGAAAGGCCGTATGAAACTCCTTTTCCATACTCCCTCCAAAAGCGGTGTTACTCGTGTTACGGGTGTAACGAAACCTTATAAATCATTGAATATAAATGAATTATTTGAAGTTACACGACGACGTGGGCGACACGGTGCGACGTGTTACGAGGCCAAATCGTGTAACAACACTGCCCCAGCTACTCCGCTGGCGGTCCGAACTGTGGTACTGCCGAACCGCTGTACATGTGACACAAGCCGGGGCCAAGGGGCGGTCGATGGACAATGAGAATATGCCGGTTGGTTGCCTTGAAATTGCTGGATGCGATGTCAGCAATTTGCTTGAGGAACTGGACGACATCGAACAGGCCGTGCATGAGTTAGCGCTGTATCCGCAATTTCGTGAGCATTTCAAAGAAGCTCTAGATGTGGCCAATTACGCCACATCATTCTGGCTTGAGGATGGCAGCTACCCTGATCGAGCAGGATCGGTAGTGGCCACCATGTTCCGACTGCGCGATGAGATTGAGGACCAGGCCAGCTATAGAGATTCTGGTTCGCTGCCGAGTGTCATGAGAGGATTTCTTGGAGTTGACCACAACGATGCTGATTCGCAACTCGTAGCAACTTACGCTCTGGTGCAGAGCGTTCAAGCTGTCCAGGTACTCGCTAATTGGCTCTTTGAAACGGAACTCTACGTCTTCGAGCTGGATGTCGATCTCATCGCCCAAATGCAAGCGACAGATCCTTATAGGTATTGCGCACTGGTGGGTAAGGAGCGGCTAAAGCATCCGGGGGCGGAGATTGACGCTCGAGAATCCTTTCGCACCTTCATGGGCGAGGCAGACAAGGCGCTCATGCTTGCGAGCATCTTCAAGCAGGTTGAAGAGGTCGACGTAGCGAAGGGCAATTTCAATGTAGCCAACTTTTTAAGGAAAGCGCTGAATAAGGCGCTGACCAACGCGTTTTCCGTACAAGCCTCGCAAAGAGGCGCGGCGGCTGGCAGGGCCAACAGCCACCCGGACTCGGTAAAGCAGCAGAACGCAGCGGACCTGCGCAAGCGCATTTGCAAAGCCGCCGACCGTCTCATTCTGGGCAACCCGGCTATTTCAGAGCGAACACTAAAACAAGCATTGGTCAAACAAGGGATAGCGTCTGAGCCCACCATCAAGAAATACCTGGTCACCTGTGGCTACTTACCTCGGTAAATTTTCTTAAAAGCAAACCGTGTTTGCTTTTTTCCGCCTCCCTAGTGTACTGTTTTCGAAAAAATCAGCCACCAACTAACGGAAAATTCAAATCTTATCAATAGCTTAGCTTGCAGGTTATGGGTAACTTATTTCGAAAA
>NZ_ATDK01000215.1 GCF_000444135.1 Pseudomonas avellanae BPIC 631 | reverse complement strand
GCCGTGTGACGCAGAGCGTCACGAACTGCATGCCGACGCGGAGCGTCGGCACGATAATCAGAGGCGCAAAGGTGCCCTGAGCCAGAAACAAACATCACTGACACCGCAGAACCGCCGTGTGATGCGGAGCATCACGAACTGCATACCGACGGCACGATAGTCAAAACCCGACACCTGACACGCGTCGGGTTTTGGCATTTCTGCACTGAATAAAAATGAAATGGAATAAAATTCTAAAATCAGTTGAATTGGAAAATATTTTCCAATAGAGTCGTTTTCAGGTTACCGACTATCGAATCACCCGGGCATGAAGTCATTTTTCAGGTTACGGGGAACAAGCCAACAAAAACAAAACAAAAGATAGGTACTGTCGATGAAAACCCCCACTTCTGGCTTCCCCGCCAAGCTTTCTGTTACCTCGTCATTCTGGCTCCGGCTCATGGAGCGATTTCTCACGATCGTCGCCCGTGGCATGTGCGTGCGGCACAAGGACGCTCAACTGTTCTGCATCCCGGGTGCAACCGGCATTCGCCTGCCTCGCTGATTGGCTTTACTGTCGCCCCCGACAAATGGTTATCAGATCCAAACAACAACAAGAATCTGGAGACAGCCCCTCATGAAAACCAAGCTTGCTTTCACTTCACTCGCCCTGGCATTGATGCTCGGCAGCGGCGCTGCGCTGGCCGATATCCAGGTCGGGGTGGCCATGTCGCAATTCGACGACACCTGGCTGACCTATCTGCGTCAGGACATGGGCACCAAGGCCAAGAGCATGCCTGACGGCGTGACACTGCAATTTGTCGATGCCCGCGCCGACGTCAACAAGCAGATCGATCAGGTCAAGGAACTCATCAACAAGAAAGTCGATGCCCTGATTGTCAACCCGGTAGACACCGCCGCCACCGCGCGTATCACCAAGGAAGCCGTCGCCGCCGGCATTCCGCTGGTCTACGTCAACCGCTGCCCGGATGACCCCAAGCTGCCAGCTGGCGTCGCCACCGTGACCTCCGACGATACCGAGGCCGGCCGTCTGCAGGCGCAATATGTCGCCGACAAAATGGGCGGCAAGGGCAGCGTGATGATTCTGCTGGGGGATCTGGCCAACAACTCCACGCAAAACCGCACCAAGGGCATCAAAGAGGTGCTGGACAAATACCCTGATATCAAGATCGACCAAGAGCAGACTGGCACCTGGCTGCGCCAGAAAGGCATCGACCTGACCAATGACTGGCTCACTCAAGGGCGCAAATTCAACGCCGTTCTCGCCAATAACGACGAAATGGCCATCGGTGCTGCGATGGCGCTGAAACAGGCGGGTGTCGCCAAAGGCACGGTGTTTGTCGCTGGTGTCGACGGCACACCCGATGGTCTCAATGCAGTGACCAAAGGCGATCTGACAGTATCGGTTTATCAGGATGCCAAAGGGCAAGCCGATGGCGCGATCGATGCGGCCGTCAAGCTGGCCAAAAAAGAGAAGGTCGAGCCACAGGCAATCGTCATTCCGTATCGTCTGATCACGCCTGAAAACGTCTCCACTTTCAAATAACAACAGTCGACAGGCCAGGGAGGGAAGGGCTATGTCCTCCCACGCCTGCCGCCTGAGGAGTTTGTGATCATGTCCGGTTCCGCTACTGCCAGCCCTCCCGCAAAACCCGATCTGCCATCCAGTAATGGTGCTGGCCTCACGCCAGATGCTCAATGCCCCTATCTGCTGGAAATCAGCCATATCAGTAAAGGCTTCCCAGGCGTTATCGCGCTCGACGATGTTCAGCTGCGCCTGCGTCCCGGCAGCGTGCTGGCGCTGATGGGCGAGAACGGGGCGGGGAAGTCAACGTTGATGAAAATCATCGCCGGGATCTACCAGCCCGATACCGGCGAAATTCGCTTGCGCGGCAAGCCGATCAGCTTTACCACCCCGCTGTCAGCCCTGCAGGCGGGTATCGCCATGATCCATCAGGAGCTGAACCTGATGCCCTTCATGAGCATCGCCGAAAATATCTGGATCGGTCGCGAACAGCTCAATGGCCTGCACATGGTCGACCACCGCGAAATGCACCGCTGCACGGCGCAACTGCTGGAGCGTCTGCGCATCAAGCTTGATCCCGAAGAGCTGGTGGGCAACCTGAGCATTGCCGAGCGGCAGATGGTGGAAATCGCCAAAGCCGTTTCCTATGATTCGGACGTGCTGATCATGGACGAGCCCACCTCGGCCATTACCGAGACTGAAGTGGAGCACCTGTTTTCGATCATCGCCGACCTGCGCTCGCAGGGCAAAGGCATCATCTACATCACCCACAAGATGAATGAAGTGTTCAAGATCGCCGACGAAGTGGCGGTGTTTCGTGATGGCACCTACATCGGCCTGCAGCGCGCCGAAAGCATGGACGGCGACAGCCTGATCTCGATGATGGTCGGTCGCGAGTTGACCCAATTATTCCCGCAGCGCGAAAAGCCTGCGGGCGATGTCCTGCTTTCTGTCAGTGACCTGAGCCTGAAAGGCATTTTCCAGAGCGTGTCCTTCGACCTGCGTGCCGGTGAAGTTCTGGGTATTGCCGGGTTGATGGGCTCGGGGCGCACCAATGTGGCCGAGACCCTGTTCGGGATCACTCCCAGCGACAGTGGCGAGATCCGCTTCGATGGCAAGACGGTACGTATTGGCGACCCGCATCAGGCCATCGAACTGAGGTTTGCGCTGCTAACCGAAGACCGCAAGCTGACCGGCCTGTTTCCGTGCCTGTCGGTTATGGAAAACATGGAAATGGCCGTGCTGGCCAATTACGCGGGTAATGGTTTCGTGCAACAGAAGGCGTTGCGCGCACTGTGCGAAGACATGTGCAAGAAGCTGCGGGTGAAAACCCCTTCACTGGAGCAGTGCATCGACACGCTGTCCGGTGGCAACCAGCAGAAAGCCCTGCTGGCGCGCTGGTTGATGACCAATCCCAGGGTCTTGATTCTCGACGAGCCGACGCGCGGCATCGACGTGGGTGCCAAGGCGGAAATCTATCGGCTGATCTCGCTGCTGGCCAGCGAAGGCATGGCCGTCATCATGATCTCTTCGGAGCTGCCGGAAGTGCTGGGCATGAGCGATCGGGTCATGGTCATGCACGAAGGCGAAATGATGGGGATTCTCGACCGTAGCGAAGCGACCCAGGAAAAAGTCATGCATCTGGCCTCCGGCCACCGGGTTCATTGAGCTTGCATCACAGAGCCCGGTAGAAGAACAAGAGGGTAATCAACATGAGCAACGCGATTCTGCAAAACAAACCGGCCCTGGCGCCGACCGGAAAAAAAAGAAGGCTGCCGACCGAACTGAGTATTTTTCTGGTGCTGATCGGAATAGGCCTGATCTTTGAACTGTTCGGCTGGATCGTTCGCGATCAGAGCTTTCTGCTCAATTCCCAGCGTTTGGTCCTGATGATTCTTCAGGTGTCGATCATCGGCCTGCTGGCCATCGGCGTCACGCAGGTGATCATCACCACCGGCATCGACCTGTCGTCCGGCTCGGTATTGGCGTTATCGGCGATGATTGCCGCGAGTCTGGCGCAGACCTCGGACTTTTCCCGCGCGGTATTTCCATCCCTGACCGACTTGCCCGTATGGATTCCGATCGTGGTCGGGCTCGGGGTAGGGTTGCTGGCTGGCGCCATCAACGGCAGTATCATCGCGATCACCGGCATCCCGCCCTTCATTGCCACACTGGGCATGATGGTCTCTGCACGCGGCCTGGCACGCTTCTACACCGAAGGCCAGCCGGTGAGCATGCTCTCTGATTCCTACACGGCTATCGGCCAGGGCGCGATGCCGGTCATCATCTTTTTGGTGGTGGCGGTCATTTTCCACATTGCGCTGCGCTACACCAAGTACGGCAAATACACCTACGCCATTGGCGGCAACATGCAGGCGGCGCGCACCTCGGGGATCAACGTCAAGCGTCACCTGATCATTGTCTACAGCATCGCCGGGCTGCTGGCCGGATTGGCAGGCGTGGTCGCCTCGGCGCGAGCCGCAACCGGGCAGGCGGGCATGGGCATGTCCTATGAACTGGACGCCATCGCGGCGGCAGTCATCGGCGGCACCAGCCTGGCGGGCGGCGTCGGGCGAATTACCGGTACGGTCATCGGTGCGCTGATTCTCGGGGTAATGGCCAGCGGCTTCACGTTTGTCGGCGTGGACGCCTACGTTCAGGACATTATCAAAGGCCTGATCATTGTGGCGGCGGTGGTCATCGATCAATATCGCAACAAGCGCAAGACCAAGCGCTGATTTCGATTATTTTCGCAAAAGGGCCTTTTCAGGCCCTTTTGCGCTGTTGATATTGCCGGAACCGATACGCTTTGAGTGGGTCAGAGCCTCATCAAGCAGCCCACTGATCGGGTTATACATCCCCGTTTAAAGGGTTTTACCGCAATTGTTGTACGAAAATCCTTCAATTGTGTTGCCGAGCCCGTTAGCCGGCCTTAGACTGCCGCCCCTCGTAAATTGAGTGCCAGGTGGCGCTTGGAGATTATTGGTTTGTACGGCAACGTCGAGCCGCTCCTCAATGCACGTTTTTTTATAGAGAAATAAATGACAAAGGAAAAGTTGCTGGCCATGCCGGCCGATGACTACATGAACGCCGAGCAGCACGCTTTCTTCGTCGAGCTGTTGCAGGGCATGAAGGTCGAGATCCACGCGCGAATCGAGCAGAGCCGTATTGCCATCGAAAGCCTGGACACGCCTGCCGACCCTGCGGACGCAGCTTCGGTTGAAGAAGAGCGTCATTGGCTGGTCAACGTGATCGATCGCGATCAGCGCATGCTGCCCCAGCTGGAAATGGCCTTGTCGCGCATTGCCGATGACACCTTCGGCTGGTGCGATGACAGCGGCGAGCCTATCGGCCTAAAGCGTCTGCTGATCAGCCCGACCACCAAGTATTGCATCGAAGCGCAAGAGCGCCACGAGCAGATCGACAAGCACCAGCGCCAGGCCTGATACACAGGCAACAGCGACTGAGTGACCGAACCGGGACGCAAGCAATTGCCTCCCGGTTTTCTTGTGCCCGGAGTTTGTCGAAAGTCACGCTGGTCGCTACGACCAACAGCGCATGGCATAAGGCCGTTATCTGGCGTTTAATGAACGTAATAACGATAAATACTGACGGGGTGACGCAGCATGGCCGAGAACCTATCCATGGCAGCCGGGCTGCCGCTGGCCGATGCTTCGGGCGCTGCGTCGAAGTGGTGGGTGCCGGCGGTGCAGAGTGTTGCGTTGTGCCTGCTGTTGGCGGCCATGAGCGTGGCCGGGCTGTCTCTCTACGTAGTCACACCGCTGGCGTTGCTGGTGGTCTGGCTGCCGCGTCTGGCGCGCAGGAGTGGCCTGGTTTCGCGCGTCGAGTCCGGTGACAGCGAGATTGCTTTGCTGACCCGCGATCTGTCGCGCACCACCAGTCATAACGCGCTGTCGGCTGCTCAGGTAGCGTTTTCCGTGGGGCAGCTGGCGGGCAGGGTGCAGTCGCAACTGGGGGCCGCCGAACAGGTGGTCAGCAGCGCCGAGCAGATGATCGCCACCGAGCAGCAGACCGCGCAATTGAGCCAGCAGGCGCTGGTTGCGGCCAGCGAGGCGCGCCAGCGCAGTGAGTCCGGAAGCAGCGCGCTGAATGAGTCCATCGAACGCATGCATCGGTTGAGCCAGCGCGCGGTCGGCAGTCGTGAGCTGATCGAAGCGCTGAGCCAGCGTAGCGAGGAGATCCAGCGAGTGACGATGGTGATCCAGTCGATTGCCAGCCAGACCAACTTACTGGCGCTCAACGCCGCCATTGAAGCTGCCCGGGCGGGCGAGCATGGACGCGGTTTTGCCGTGGTTGCGGATGAGGTGCGCGGGCTCGCCGGTCGAACCGCCAGCGCTACCGGGGAGGTCGGGCAGATGGTCGCCGACATCCAGCAGCGCACCGCACAGGTTGTCGAGCAGATCCGCGAGTTGTCCTCCGATCTGGACACCGGCGTCGAGCAGGTCGAGCTGACTGGCCAGCATCTGGGCAATATTGCCCGGCTGGCCGTCGAGGTCGAAAGCCAGGTGAGCGAAATAGCTCAGGGTGCACGAAGTAATCAGGATCAGTTGGCGAGCCTGTTCGAGGCTGTCGAGCACATGCGCAGCGATCTGGCGGTCAGCGATGAGCAGACCCGGCAACTGGCCAGAGCGGCCGTGCAGATGGAGGGGCAGGCCGAAACCATCAGCCAGCGTCTGGCTCAGGTGGGTCTGGATGACTATCACCAGCGTATCTACGATCTGGCCCGTGAAGGCGCGCAACGGATTGCAGAAAAGTTCGAGGCTGATATCGAGCAGGGGCGGGTCAGCCTGGAGGACTTGTTTGATCGTAACTACAAACCTGTCCCCAATACTTCGCCCACCCGATTCACGACGCGTTTTGACCGTTACACCGACCAAACGCTGCCAGGGCTGCAAGAGCCTTTGCTTTCCCGGCACGAAGGTCTGGTGTTTGCGATTGCCTGCACGCAACAGGGTTACGTACCCACGCATAACAACGCATTCAATCAGCCTTTGACGGGCGATGCGACGGTGGACAATGCGCGTAATCGAAGCAAGCGCAAGTTCGATGACCGGACCGGTATTCGCTGCGGCAGCCATCAGTTGCCGGTTTTGCTGCAAACCTACACCCGCGACACGGGCGAGCTGATGCATGACCTGTCCGTACCGATCATGCTCAAAGGCCGACACTGGGGCGGTCTGCGCCTGGGGTATAAGCCACAAGGCTGATACGCCCTATAGCTATGCAGTCAGCTCAAGGGTGCAAATGTGCAGCTTTGAGCGAATACCGTGAACTTGAAGTGAAAGCTTTAGTTCGCTCAACGCGGGCTATGTGCCAATGCGTAGGCTGTTACTGATGAGGTGTTTGTGTATCAGCTACACACGTTGTAGGACTTGTCTGAAATGACTCTTCATGGTTGACTGTCCGGTATCTTTGAGCAAGCTGCTTATATCAACTTATTACAAGGTTGGTTTAAGTGCAGTCTGTTCAAAGACTGCCTCTAAGGACGGAAAAAGTCATGAATGACAAATGGAATGTTTACCCATCAGCAGCACTATCAGGCGCCGGTGGCGCGACGGGTTACCGCGCGCGTCGGTATTTTCTTCGATGGCACAGGAAATAACCGCGTCAACAGTCAGATCGGTGCTGATTGTCAGGCATTGATTGAAATCAATGCCGGTCAACACATCAAGGAGTGCGGCGGGCGCCATACCCAGCTCGGCAGCAGTTACAATAACGACCTCAGTAATGTAGCCAGACTGGTCAGCCTTTACCGTCGACAACCTGTCGCCGAAAATGACGGAGAAGGTCTGAAAGTTTATTATCCGCTGTACGTAAGTGGTGCCGGCACCACCTCCGGTGGGCGAGATTCGGTGTGGCCTGGGCAGAGTTTCGGCCGGGGCGCCACGGGCGTGGTTTCAAAGGTGGAAAATGCGTTCAGAAAACTCAAGTCGGCGCTGAAGGCTTTCCCGCAGGACAACCCCGATTGTGTGCTGGAGGCGCTTGAGCTGGATGTATTCGGCTTTAGCCGTGGCGCTGCGTCGGCCAGGCATCTGGTCAACGAAATCCTCAAGCAGGGCGCAGGAATGCTTGAGCCGATACTCGCCAGCCGCAAGGTCAGGTTGAGCGAAAACTTTACCTGGCGCAACGGCAGTATACGGCTCAAGGTTATCGGCCTGTTCGACACTGTCGCTGCAATAGGCAGTCTGAAGGATCTGGGCAATACCCACGACGCGAACAATCGGCGGGTCAATCTGTATCTGCCTCCGGGGTGTGCCGAGCAGGTGCTGCATCTGGTGGCGCGCGACGAGTCGCGGCGCAATTTTGCGCTCAATAGCGTCACCCCGGCGTGGCCGAGGGAAATTACGCTGCCCGGCGCTCACTCCGATATCGGTGGCGGCTACCCGCCGCAAATGGAGGAAGACGTCCTGCTGACTCGTCCCCGGACAAGCCTGGTCAGCCGAAGCTGCTCACCCGATACGGCGACCAGTTGGAAAAACACCCAGGCTGAACTGGATGGCATGAACCCTGATCAGTGGATTGATCCGCTCGACAGTCGTGCGTTTTTACAGGTCCGATTCTATGAAAGCGGCTATCAAGCGTGCCGAAAAACGCTTAATGGTATGAGGCCGGTTATCGCAGCAGTGTGTATGAATCGTCAGGTGTTCGGCCATCTGTCGAGGGTCTACCTGCAAATCATGCACACATTGGCATGCGACGAAGGCGTGCCCTTCGGACCTGTACCGCAGAGCACGGAGTTCCAGCTTCCACCTGAACTGGAGAACACTGCGCGCAAGTTGATTGCCTATGCGCAAGGCGCACCTTATTCGCTGGAGGCTCATGAAGAGCAACTACTGCGCTGGCGCTATATCCATCAGTCCGCGCACTGGAGCGCCGTATTCGGCAGAAGCGGCACTTTGGGGGACGCTGTATTCGTCCATGCTCCGCAACCGGGTGGCCGTACATTGCATCTTAATATTGGCCAACCCGGTTATCCGCAGTAGGCTCAACGCCCGAGTGGCTTACTCGGGCTTTTTGTGCAGGCGAACGTTTAATTCGTCTACCACCATTGCCCATTCTGCGTCCTCACGTAGTTGTTCCTTGAGAAACTCAGCCTGCCGTGGTGTCCAGAAGTATGCATCAATCAGTTTGACATCGTTGGGCAAGGGATGGGTGGCGATGAACGCTTCGATGCTCTCATCGTCCGTAGCCAACGCCAATTGGGCAAACAGATCGTTGATGGTAGTTGTGGTCGGTTCCATGTCATCTCCTCGACGAGGGGTATCCCCGTTTTCATCAGTCCTCTATGGGAGTGATCGATGTACGCAAGAGTTCGATGCATTTGCCGTCTGAAAAGATGGCCTTTTGTACTCTGCCTACAAGTGGTATGTTTCCACTGTCGCGGACACCTGTAATGTCCAGGGCCGGAACCCGTCCAGCCCGTCAGCGATGGTCGGTTTTTCCGGTATTTCCAGATATCGCCGCTGCTGCGACACCGATGTGTACAAAAGGTATATATCCCGTAGATGCCATGAGCCGGTAGAATCCGCCTCCCGCCTGCACCCGATTTGTGGTGGCGCTAACCTGCGCTCCTGCCTGAAGCATGCCAAAAGGTCCGGCATGCTCGATGCGGCCTATGGATGAATCGTTTTCTTGACTGTCCTGAAATCAGGCAGCCTCATTTTCATGTTTGAGGGTTTGTACTTTGGCTGTAAGTAACCTGGATACTCATGCTTTGTTCGTGCTCGGCGATCTTCGCGCACAGTTGGTCAAGCAGTTTCAATCCCGTTTTGTCTACATCTCCGAGCAATCTGCCGAAGGCATTTATATTGCTGAAATCGACACTGAAAGCGCTTTGGTCGTCGATGACAAGCCGCGCCTTGAACTCAAGGTAGGCGATCACTTTCGCGCTTCAGTTCTGGCAAGCCGCGAAGGTGGCAAGCTGGAATTGAAGTTCCGTGAAATCAAGATGACCGTGTACGGGCTGGGTGAATATGCATTCGTCGATATCCCTGAAGGCCACGGCATTGTGTTCAAGGAAGGTCAGACAGTCGTTATGGTGTTTGCCGCCAAAGAGCAATTGCAGATGGGCATGAGCAAAACCCTGAAGGGCGCGGTCGGCAAGGCTGCCAAATGGCGCAAGGGTGAGCTGAGCTTCAAGGCCAGCGAGTAATCCCGGCCCAGGCTCTGCACGTCAGCCTCCGGCGGATTCTTCGTTGCTACGACCGCTGCTCACTTCTGCAGGCACATCGTCACCGGCCATGCGCTTGCGAAACAGCGCCGTACGCGCCAGCAGCAGGGTGGTCACCGGCACGGTGATCGCCAGCAGTACCGGAATCAGCCAGGCATGGATGACCGGCTCTGATTTCAGCGCAGAAAAGTAAGCGATGGACGCCAGTGCCACGCACCAGGCGCCCAGCGTCGAAGCCAGCGCTGGCGGGTGCATGCGCTGGAAAAAGTCCTTGAGGCGCAGCAACCCCAGCGCGCCGGTCAAGGCGCACAGGCTGCTGGCGATCAGCAGGCCGGCCGTCAGTATCTCTGCCCAGAAGGGCACCGTGTTTGGCAGTCCGGTCATTCGATCACCTCTCCGCGCAGCAGGAATTTGGCCAGAGCAAACGAGCCGACAAAGCCGAACAGGGCAATCAGCATCGCAGCTTCGAAATACGTGTCACTGGCGTAGCGGATACCCAGCACCAGCATCATCAGCATGGCTATGATGTACAGATAGTCCAGGGCCAGAACCCGATCCTGAGCCGAGGGGCCCTTGATCAGGCGAATCAGGGTGATGAACATTGCCAGGGCGAAAACCAGCAGGCTGATCAGGATCGCGTTGTCGAGCAGTGCACTCATTGAAAGATCTCCATCAATGGACGCTCATAAGTGGTCTTGAAGTGCTCGATGAACTGCGCCTCGTCTTCCAGATCGAACACATGCATCAGCAGCACGCTGCGATCCAGTGCCAGCTCGGACCAGACCGTGCCGGGCACTACCGTCGTGACCATCGCCAGCGCGGCAAGGCCGTGGGCATCGTGTAATTCAAGTGGCACCAGCACGAAGGCCGAGCGCGGTGGGCGCTGCTTGAGTCGCCATACGCTCAAACCGACCTGCAGGTTGTACACCACCACATCGACGCCTACTCTGCATAAAAACCTGAGGATGGTACCCGGTTTGCGTATGCGTACCGGCAGCGGCCGCAAGGGTGCCATCAGCACTGGCGCCAGAAAGCCGAGAATGGCACCCAGCAGCAAATGGCCGGGGCTGAGCGACAGGTTCAGGACCAGCCATAGCCCCCACAGCGCCAGCGAGAAGAGCGGGGCGGGAAACAGACGCTTCATGGTCGTCCCTCCGGGTTCACGTCCTGGCTGGTAGGGCCGGGTATCGGGCGTGTGGCGAGCACCGACTGCACATACTGCTTGGGCTCGTGCAGTGCGGCGGCGGTGTCCTGGGTGTAGCGCAACAGCGGCTCGGCCTTGAACGTCAGTGCGATGCACAGGCCCAGCAGAATGATGATCGGCAGGCATTCGTTGCGTCGCAGCAACGGCGAGGGACGCTCGTGAGGTGTCCAGAAACGCTGGGTGCCGAGCCTGGAAAAGGCAATCAGCGACGCCAGCCCGGAAAAGATCAGCAGGCTGATGAGCACCCAGGCTTGGGTAGAAAGCGCTTCGTCCTGCGCAACATCCAGCCCCAGCGGGTTCATCAGGGCGCTGAGCAGGGTGAGCTTGCCAATGAACCCCGACAATGGCGGCATGCCAATAATCAGCAGCGCGCAGGCGATAAAGCTCAGACCCAGAAAGGCCACGGTCATGGGGATCACCTGACCTACGACGACTTTTTGCTCGTCGTCGAGGTTGGTGCCGGGCGGCGGATGCAGTGATTCCATTGCGCGCGGCAGTTGATCCACGTCGTCCTCCAACGGGATCTCGTTGGCGGAGCGGGAGCGTTCGATCAATTCACCGAGCAGAAACATCGCGCTCAGCGCCAGGGTCGAGCTGACCATATAGAACAGCGCGCCCGAGGTCAGGCTCGGCTGGGCGAAACCGATGGCCGACAGCAGAATGCCCGCCGACACCAGGATGCTCAGACTGGCGAGGCGTTCCAGGCGCTGGGCGGCGATGATGGCTATTGCGGCGGTAAAAATCGTCGCCATGCCGCCGTAGATCAGCCAGTCGCCGCCAAAGAATGCCGAGGCTCCGGCCTGACCGGAAAACAGCAGTGTCCAGAGGCGCAGCAGAGTGTACACGCCGACTTTGGTCATGATCGCGAACATGGCTGCGACCGGTGCACTGGCTGCGGAATAGGCCGGGACCAGCCAGAAGTTCAGCGGCCACATGCCGGCCTTGGCCAGAAACGCCGTAGCCAGGATGGCAGCGCCTGCGTGCAGCAGCCCCAGGTCGGACTCTGCGACCTGGGGAATCTTGATCGCCAGATCGGCGAAATTGAGCGTGCCGGTCACCCCGTAGATCAGTGCAGCACCGATCAGAAACAGCGACGACGCCAGCAGGTTGATCGAAATGTAATGCAGGCCTGCCGACACTCGTGCCCGGCCCGAGCCGTGCAGCATCAGGCCGTAGGACGCTGCCAGCAGGACCTCGAAGAACACGAACAGGTTGAACAGGTCGGCGGTCAGGAACGCGCCGTACAGGCCCGTCAGTTGAATCTGGAACAGCGCGTGAAAACTCGCGCCGGCCCGATCCCAGCGAGCCAGCGCGAACAACAGGGCGCAGACCCCGACAATACCGGTCAATACCATCATCAGTGCCGACAGATGATCCACCACCAGCACGATGCCGAACGGTACGCCCCAGTTGCCCGGCAGGTAGACGCCGATCGAGCCGCTGCTGCCGGTCTGCTGCACCCAGACAAGCAACGCCACGGATATGCCCAGCCCGAGCATGCTGGAGAACAGGTTGATACGGCCCTTGAGTGGTCGATGCTTTTCGCCCAGCCAGAGCATCAGCCCGGCCGTCAGCAGCGGCAGCAGAATCGGCGCGATGATCAGTTGGTTCATCCAGCTCATGCCTTGGGCTCCCGGCCATCGACATGGTCGGTGCCGGTCAGGCCCCTGGAGGCAAGCAACACCACCAGAAACAACGCTGTCATGGCGAAGCTGATCACGATTGCGGTGAGCACCAGCGCCTGCGGCAGCGGGTCGGTGTAATTGAGCAGGTCCTGGGGAATGCCGTCCTTGATGATCGGTTCTCTGCCGATGAACAGGCTGCCCATGCTGAAAATGAACAGATTGACCCCGTAGGACAGCAGGCACAGCCCCATGACCACCTGAAAGGTCCGTGGACGCAGGATCAGCCAGACGCCCGAGGCGGCCAGCACGCCGATGGCTGTTGCGATGACTTCTTCCATCAGAGGATTCCTTGCGGGTTGGCGACAGGCTTGGGCAGCTGTGTCGGACGGTGGCTGCGCACCGACTGGTGAGCCAGCGCAGTGAGGATCAACAGCGTCGATCCGACCACCACCGCATACACGCCCACATCGAAAAACAGAGCGCTGGCGATGTGAATATCGCCGAGTATCGGCAAATCGACATGGGCAGTGTGGGTGGTCATGAACGGGTAGCCCAGCAGCATGGAGCCAGCACCGGTGAGGACCGCGCACAGCAGGCCGGTGCCCATCCAGCGCAGCGGTCGCAGGCTCATTTGCGCCTCGACCCACTGAGTGCCGGCGACCATGTATTGCAGGATGAACGCCACCGACATCACCAGACCGGCGACAAAGCCGCCGCCTGGCTGGTTGTGGCCCCGAACGAACAGGTACATCGAAATGATGAAGGCAATCGGCAGGAGCAACCTCACCAGCGCCGCCGGCACCATCATGAAACCGAGCGCGGTGTCGCTGGCGCTGCGCGGGTTGACCAGGTCGGTCACCACGTCGCGGGCGAGCAGGCGCTGTTGGGTCGGCAGCAGAATGCTTTCTTTCGGTGGGCGGAAGCGCCGCAGCAAGGCAAATACAGTGAGCGCCACGGCGGCCAGCACGGTGATCTCGCCGAACGTATCGAAGCCACGGAAATCCACCAGCATCACGTTGACCACGTTGGTGCCGCCGCCCTGTGGCAGCGCGCGGCTCAGGTAGAACGACGAGATGGCGTTGGGCGTCTGCCGGGTGAGCATGGCGTAGGACAGTATCGCCATGCCCAGGCCGACCAGCACCGCCAGGCCAAAGTCGCGTATCCGCCGGGTGCGAGCGCGCAGGCGGGCACTGAGCGGTGCGACGTCTTCGTTGCGTCGCGGCAGCCAGCGCAGGCCGAGCAGAATCAGCACCGTCGTCACCACTTCCACGACCAGTTGGGTCAGCGCCAGATCAGGTGCCGAGAACCAGACAAAAGTGATGCACGTCATCAGGCCGCACACGCTGACCATGACCAATGCTGCCAGACGATGATATTTACCCTGCCATGCCGCACCGATGGCGCAGGCAATCGCGATCAGCCAGAGCGTGACAAATACCCCGGAGCCTGGAATTTTTGGCCGGTCGCCCCAGGTCAGGCCGCTGAAATACATTGGAATGAAGCCGCCCAGCACCGCCGCCAGCACCAGCAGAAACAATTGCGGCTGCAAACGACGCGTACTGACCTTGCGCTCGAAACGCCGCGCCCAGTGCATGACCACAACCAGGCTGCGCTCGAAGAAGCGTTTGCCGTTGAGACGCCCTACCAGCGGCGGGGTGGTGATGCGTTCGTGCTTGAGCGGCTTGCGCAGCAATAGATACAGAATAATGCCACCCGCCATCGCCACCAGGCTCATGACCATCGGCAGGTTCCAGCCATGCCAGATCGCCAGGCTGTACTGGGGCAGTGTTCCGCCGACTACCGGGCGTGCGGCGGCCGCCAGCAGGGGCGCCACGGACTGCGCCGGGAATATGCCGACGACCAGGCACGTCAGCACCAACAGCTCGACCGGCGCACGCATCCAGCGCGGCGGCTCATGGGGCAAGTGCGGCAGGTCTTTGGCTGCCGGTCCGAAAAACACATCGACCGTGAAGCGCAGCGAATAGGCGACGCTGAATATTCCGGCAATGGTCGCGATGACAGGCAGCGCGATCTCGACCCAGGCCGTGGCGGAAATGAACACCGTCTCGGCAAAGAACATTTCCTTGGACAGGAACCCGTTGAGCAGCGGCACGCCGGCCATCGATGCGCTGGCGACCATTGCCAGCGTCGCGGTATAGGGAAGCAGCTTCACCAGCCCGCTGAGCCGCCGGATATCCCGGGTCCCGCTCTCGTGGTCGATGATCCCGGCCGCCATGAACAGCGAGGCTTTGAAGGTGGCATGGTTGAGAATGTGGAATACCGCAGCGACTGCCGCCAGCGGGCTGTTCAGGCCCAGCAGCAGTGTGATCAGGCCCAGGTGGCTGATGGTCGAGTACGCCAGCAGTCCTTTGAGGTCATTCTGAAAGATCGCCGCGTAGGCGCCCAGAATCAGCGTGCAGGCGCCCGCACCGCTGACGATCCAGAACCATTGCTCGGTACCGGACAGCGCGGGCCACATCCGCGCCATGAGAAACACCCCGGCCTTGACCATGGTCGCCGAGTGTAAATAAGCCGAAACCGGTGTCGGTGCCGCCATGGCGTGGGGCAGCCAGAAATGGAACGGGAACTGCGCGCTTTTGGTCAATGCGCCGATCAGAATCAGGGTCAGCAATACCGGGTACAAGGCGTGGGCACGAATCGCGTCACCGGAGGCCAGCACACGGTCCAGATCGTAACTGCCCGCTACATGCCCGAGGATCATCATGCCCGCCAGCAGCGCCAGCCCGCCTGCGCCGGTGACCATCAGCGCCATGTACGCGCCACGGCGTGCATCGGCGCGATGGTGCCAGTAGCCGATCAGCAGAAACGAAAACAGGCTGGTCAGCTCCCAGAAAAACACGATCTGAATCAGGTTGCCGGACATGACCAGCCCGAGCATGGCACCCATGAACGCCAGAAAAAAAGCGAAGAAGCGCGGCACCGGATCGTCCGGCGACATGTAATAGCGGGCGTAGAGCGACACCAGCGCACCGATGCCCAGCACCAGCATCGAAAACAGCCAGGCGAAGCCGTCGATACGCAGGACGAAGTTCATTCCCAGGCTTGGCAGCCAGAAATATTCCTCGCGAATCACACCGCCTTCGGCAATCTGCGGGAACCACAACGCCATCTGAATCGCGCCGATCAAGGCGACCAGACCCGCCAGAAACGATTCTGCGTTACGCGCGTTGTGCGGCAAAATGGCCGCCAGACAGCTGCCAATGAACGGCAGAAGCAGTAGAACTATCAGGGACATAGGCTTCTAATCTGCAGGGGAATGTCAAGCATCATACGTGCCAGACACCCCGATACCAAAGGGACGGTTTCCGAAATTTCCTACAAAAAGTGTCTGCTGTTTTTTATGCAGCAGATTGTTGCTACAGCAAAAATGTTTCACGGCAACGCTACCGGTGCTTTATTCGACTTTTCGCAGGCCTTCTTCATCGAGGCTCGCCTCATCTCCGGTAACAAATTCGCCAGCAACAGAGCGTCGTTTCATTTCGCTGACGATCACTCCGGCGACAATCAACGCCGCGCCGAGCAGTGCGATGCCCGGCAAGCGCTCACCGGCCAGTCTTCCGACAACCCCGGCCCAGACGGGTTCGCCGGCATAGATCACGGTTGCACGCGTGGGCGAAACACTTTTCTGCGCCCAGTTCATGGCGATCTGAATGGCCGCACTCATCAGACCGAGTCCCACTGCGCTGACCACCAGCAACCAGGAGAAATCCGGCAGGCGTTCCTGGGTAGGCACGATCATCAAAAAAGCCAGAATGGAGGCGGTCGCCAGTTGCACGACGGTGACGCGCCGCACATCGACCTTGCCCGCATAAGCGCTGATCATGATGATCTCTGCCGCGATGGCCACCGTGCTGATCAATGTCATGATTTCGCCGGAACTGAGGTCCAGGACAGCGCCCTGCGACCCTGACACCAGCATCAGCCCGGTGAAGGCGAGAATGATCCCCAGTGTCGGCATCAATCCTGGACGCCGCCCGAGCACCAGCCACTGCAACAAAGGTACACAAGGTACGTAGAACGCAGTGATGAACGCGGACTGGCTGCTGGGTATGGTCTGCAGGCCGACCGTCTGCAGGCCATAGCCGAGCATGATCGATGTGCCGATGAAGACGCCGGCCTTGAGTTCAAGAAAGGTTAGGTCGCGCAGCACTTTCAGCGAAAACAGCGCTACGATAAGCGCCGCGGCGGCAAAGCGCAGGCCGACGAAGAACATCGGTCCACTGACGGTCATTGCATGCTGGACCAGCAGAAATGTGCCTCCCCAGAGCATGGTGATCAGGATCAGCACGGCTTCGGCCTTGCTGATCCGGGGTAGGCGGCTGATAGACTTCATGTCCGCTCTGGACTCCTGTGAACTGCGCTCTGGCAGCAATGCGTACGATGAGAGGCTGAACACTCAGACAGCACCCTGGGATTGGGCAGTATAATGCGCAACGGTTTGATGTGAGCACCACGATGCACAAAGAAAACTCGCCACGAGCGCCGGTTCTGCAACATGTCAGCCATAACGTGCGGCGTCTGCGCAACGCCGCTGACCTCAGCCAGACCGCGCTGGCGGAAAAATCCGGCGTCAGCCGTCGCATGCTGGTCGCCATCGAGGCCGGCGAGAAAAACGTCAGCCTGGCAACCCTGGATCGGGTGGCCGAAGCGCTTGAGGTTGCCTTCAGCGACCTGATTCAGGCGCCGGAAAATCGCGATCACAGCCGTATCAACGAACTGGCCTGGGCCGGTACGATCCCTGGCAGCAAAGCCGTGCTGCTGGCCAGAGCGATCGCGCGGCGAGAGGTTGAATTGTGGGAGTTTTGCCTGACACCCGGCGATGCCTACGTGTCGGAAGCCGACCCGGAGGGCTGGAGTGAGCAGGTCTACGTCGTGGAAGGTCGGCTGACCCTGCGTTTTGCCGAGCCTGCCGCCGCGCAGCAGGTCGGGCCGGGCGAGTTCTTCATGTTCCCCAGCGATCAGCCGCACCGCTACTGCAATGAGGCTGACATCACCCTGCGCTTCGTGCGCAACGTGGTGCTTTGATTCTATCGTGACCCGACTTTTATCGTAACTCGACCGAGGCGCTGTTCGATGACCCAAGACCCACACCAGACGGCTGACATTCTGATCATCGGCGGCGGTCTGAGCGGCAGCATGCTGGCAGCGCAATTGTTGCGCAGGCCTGGGCAGCGCCGAATCCTGATCATCGAGACTCGCAGCGAGCTTGGCCGGGGCGAGGCCTACAGCGCCACCGAGCCGGGCCATACGCTCAATGGCAACGCGGCGCGCATGAGCGTCGACCCGGACAACGCGCACGACCTCACCGAGTGGCTGACCGGCTACCTGGCCGAAGGCGGCTGGCCTGAAGCGGCCGAGCAGAAAATCCCGGTCGCCGAGCTGTTTCCGCCGCGCGGGGTGTTCGGGCTTTATGTGCAGCAGCGTCTGCGCGAGGCGCAGGTGGTGGGCGAGGGCTTTGGCTCGACGGTCGAGCACGTGCACGGCGAGGCGGTGGACGTGCAGGTCAGTGAGCAGGGCGTGAGCGTCACACTGGCTGATGGTCGTGAACTGCGCGGCAGTCAGGCCGTGCTGGCGACTGGCATGTACGCCGCTTCACGAACCCCGCAGCGCGAGTCGAACGCGCTGAATGCTGCATCGCTGGACCCTTGGGATGTAAGCGTCATGCAACAGCTTGATCCGCAAGCCCGTGTGCTGATAATCGGCTCGGGGCTGACCATGGTCGATGCGCTGGTGTCTCTGGAAAAGGCCGGACACCGCGGCCCGATTCAGGTTTTTTCCCGACACGGTCTGTTACCACATGTGCGCCGTCAGCCGCCTGAATGGTCGGATTTTCTGGCGCAGGCCCCGAGCATTCGCAGCACCCGTCAACTGGTCCGCAAGGTTCGCGAGCAGTGTGAACTGGCCATTGAAAGCGGCATTGACTGGCAGGCCCCGCTGGACACTGTGCGTGCCAACGTCGGCAGGCTGTGGAACCAGGCGACTGACACACAGCGTCGACAATTCGTACGGCACGTAAGGCCGTGGTGGGAGAGCCATCACCACCGCTCGCCACCACCGAGCGCGGCACTGCTGGCACGGCTGGTCAAGCAGGGGCGGCTGAGCATTGAAGCGGCTTCATTGCGGGGTGTGGCGAGCCTGCCGTCGGGTCAGGTGCAGATCAGTGTCCGTCGGCGTGGCGAGCATGAGCCGACGCACATCCTCGGGGATGCGTTGATCAACTCCACAGGTATTGAGTACGACTGGCGTCGCGTAGACCGTCCGCTGCCTCGCCAGCTCCTGGCACGAGGCCTCATCCAGCCCGGCCCGCTGGCACTGGGCATCGCAGCGGCCCACGACGGCGCGGTGCTTGATGCGCAAGGCCAGCGCTCAGCACACCTGTTCGCCATGGGCCCGCCCTTGCGCGGCATGTGGTGGGAAAGCACCGCAGTCACCGACGTGGCGACTCAGGCCAAGGCTTTGGCAATCCGTCTGGCTTGAGCCCATGAGATCAGGCGCGGAGTGTCCAGAAAGGCATTTCCACGCCTTGGAACGCCCGTCGTGACGCTCGGCGATAATGCTTTGGCTTTAGATGTGCTTTTCGAGCGCTATATCACTGACGACGCAGAGTGCGACGTAAGTGTGAGGGCGAAGGAACCCGACGAAGTGGGCCGGAAACGGAGCGGGGCTTTCGCCTACTTTGGCCCCATCAAAGTCAGCCGCCGAGGGGCGACAAGGTGGCTTGAGCCGTAAACAAACATCACTGATATCGCATAACCGCTGTGTGACGCGGAGCGCCACAAAGAGGACGCAGAGCG
>NZ_ATDK01000214.1 GCF_000444135.1 Pseudomonas avellanae BPIC 631 | reverse complement strand
TGGATCGTGATGCGTTCTTCAATGCTGAGTTCATGATATGACATAGGTTCACCGTACCGGATTGGTCAGGTGTTGCGCTCAGTTTTTGCCGCCGCCGTTTATTTGAGATGATTTATCTATTTGTCTTGCCCCTAGATTTTCGTGTCCCAAGCGGAATGACCCCCTTCCATCCCAGCCAGCGTGCTTTAATCTTTCTTTCAGGAGGCCTATGGCAGGGACGCTGGTTAGTCTGGACTCAGCCGAGGCGACGGCCTTTCGGCATCGCTCAAATGTCATTGCCCATTCCATCTTCACTATGTCTTCGTCGCATTGCTCTGGCAATAATGAGGCAGGGTCAGGTTTGGTTTCTTTTTTCTTCCAATCCGCCGGCATCTCCCACCCCGGGCTATCAAACCATCGTTACATCAACGCCGCAGCGGTATCCCAGCCCATGTTACGCATGGCGCCCGGAATGCGGGACAGGGCGAGGTTTTCGATGATGACTTGCTTGGGTGGCGTGTCCAAGGGTGCATAGGTGCGTGATACACCCTGTGGCAGGGCGAAGTAGGTATCGGGACCGACGGCATTGGTGCGCTGGAAATCATTCAGGGACATGTTCATTTACTCCATTACAGGCCAAGGGGCGGAGGCGGCAAACTGTAAGGTCGAAGGGCTTGAGCTGCCGTGTTTGCGGCTGTGGCCGTGCTCATCGAGGGTGCCGCGAGCCGTGCATTGGTTATGTTCCAGCAGCACATAATCCAGATGCCCAAGGCGATTGCGTTGATGGGTGAGCATTTGAAAACGCTCGTCACACACGATTCGGTTTTGTCTGGAAGTCGACGAAGTGTAGGGCTGAGCAAGTACGACGGGGGTATATGCCCGTTTCATTGGCGGGGTAACGGGTATGTGTTCGGAGGAAGATTCTCTTTCGACCAGGAAAAAGTTCTGTTGGCAAGAGACCAGTCGTGCACCGCAGGTTGTCAGGTCGCCTTCAAGCGCCAGTGGGTGGCCTTCGACGAGGTAGTCGTTCTGCCCGCTGATTATCTTGGTAGGGCCATGCAGAGGACAAATAACATCGCACCCGACATGCGCCGTGGGGAACCCATCAATGATATGGCTTTCAGAGCCTGTCATGACGTGTCCTCCATGATCCGTCATATCACCTACAACAATTGCCAATCGGTTCATGCAACTCTCCTTGAGCAGAACTGAAGTCATGGCCACTATTAACGATCATCAATTTGAACGTCGTTGTTTAAGAGGCATGACTTTTGTTAATGCAACAGGTAGAGAGATAGCACTGTGTGTCGTGCGCGGAAATACCTTGTGGTTACGTTTTTATAATTAAAGACTCGACTTACCTATATTGATCAGGCGTCTTACGCGGGGAATGACTTTTTCCCACAAACGGGATGAAGTTTGTTTTGCTTCGATGATGTATCGAGTTAGAAAGTATCTGGGTCGTTCAAACGAAAAAACGCGATGTTTACTCATCACCCTCCCGAAGAGGCAGCAAGCCGCCTCTCCGGTCCGGTGAATAAAAACCTTACACTCCGTTCTTGGCCTTGAATTCGCGACGGCGGCGATGCAGCACCGGCTCGGTGTAACCGTTGGGCTGTCGTGTGCCTTCGATGACCAGTTCGACGGCCGCCTGGAAGGCGATGTTGCTGTCGAAGTCGGGTGCAAGTGGGCGGTAATGCGGGTCGTTGGCGTTCTGGCGGTCTACGACAGGGGCCATGCGTTTGAGGCTTTCGAGCACCTGGGTTTCGGTGACGATGCCATGCCGCAGCCAGTTGGCCATGTGCTGGCTGGAAATGCGCAGCGTGGCGCGGTCTTCCATCAGGCCGATGTCGTTGATGTCCGGGACTTTCGAGCAACCCACGCCCTGATCGATCCAGCGCACCACATAGCCAAGAATGCCCTGGGCGTTATTGTCCAGTTCGTTCTGGATCTCTTCCGGCGTCCAGTCGGTGTTCGGCGCGAGCGGTAAGGTCAGGATGTCATCCACCGAGGCCTGTTCGCGCTGGGCCAGTTCGGCCTGACGGGCGAACACATCCACCTTGTGATAGTGCAGAGCATGCAGCGCAGCCGCGGTGGGTGATGGCACCCAGGCGGTATTTGCACCTGCCAGCGGGTGGGCGATTTTCTGCTCCAGCATGGCGGCCATCAGGTCGGGCATGGCCCACATACCCTTGCCGATCTGCGCACGACCTTGCAGGCCGCATTTCAGGCCGATATCGACGTTGGAGTTCTCGTAGGCCGAGATCCATTTTTCGGCTTTCATCTGCGCCTTGCGCACCACCGGGCCTGCCTCCATCGACGTGTGGATTTCGTCACCGGTGCGGTCCAAAAAGCCGGTGTTGATGAACACAACGCGCTCGCTTGCTGCCTGAATGCAGGCCTTGAGGTTGACCGTGGTACGGCGCTCCTCGTCCATGATGCCGACTTTCAGCGTGTTGCGCGGCAAGCCCAGCACCTGCTCGATACGCCCGAACAGCTCGTTGGTGAACGCAGCTTCCTGCGGCCCGTGCATCTTCGGTTTGACGATGTACATCGAGCCGCTGCGGCTGTTGCTGCGCGTGTTATTGCCGTTGAGGTTGTGGATCGCCGCGAGGCTGGTCAGCAGGCCATCGAGAATGCCTTCCGGCACTTCGTTGCCATGCTTGTCGAGAATCGCGTCGATGGTCATCAGGTGGCCGACGTTGCGGATGAACAGCAACGAACGACCGTGCAGCGTGACTTCGCCGCCTTGTGGCGTGGTGTAGACCCGGTCCGGGTTCATGGTGCGGGTGAAGGTATCGCCGCCCTTGGACACCGATTCAGCCAGATCACCTTTCATCAGGCCCAGCCAGTTACGGTAGACGACCACTTTGTCGTCGGCATCAACGGCCGCGATGGAGTCTTCGCAGTCCATGATGGTGGTCAGCGCGGCTTCCATGAGGATGTCTTTCACGCCCGCCGGATCGGTCTGGCCGACCGGGCTTGCAGCGTCGATCTGCAATTCGAAATGCAGGCCGTTGTGCTTGAACAGCACGGCGAGCGGTGCCGAGGCATCGCCTTGAAAGCCGACCAGTTGTGCATCGTCGCGCAGGCCGGTGTTGCTGCCGCCCTTGAGGCTGACGACCAGCTTGCCGTCGATCAATTTGTAAGCAGTCGAGTCAACGTGCGAGCCCGCCGCCAGCGGCGCAGCCTGATCGAGAAAGGCGCGGGCGAAGGCGATGACTTTGTCGCCACGCACCTTGTTGTAGCCCTTGCCTTTTTCCGCGCCGCCTTCTTCGCTGATTGCATCGGTGCCGTACAGCGCATCGTACAACGAGCCCCAGCGTGCATTTGATGCGTTGAGCGCGAAACGTGCGTTCATCACCGGCACGACCAACTGCGGGCCAGCCATGATGGCAATTTCTTCGTCGACGTTTTGCGTGGTGATCTGAAAGTCCGCCGCTTCTGGCAGCAGATAGCCGATCTCCTGAAGGAAGGCTTTGTAAGCCGAGGCGTCGTGCGCCTGGCCAGCACGCGACTGGTGCCAGGCATCGATCTGCGCCTGCAATTCATCACGCTGGGTGAGCAGTGCCTTGTTCTTTGGCGCGAGGTCGTGGATCAGTTGGTCCGCACCGGCCCAGAATGCGCCCGCATCGACGCCGGTTCCGGGGGTTGCTTCGTTCTGCACGAAGTCGAACAGGACTCTGGCGACTTGCAGGTCACCGACTTGAACGTACTCAGTCATTGCACTTGCCTCACTCTGCTCAGCAGGGTCGAGCACACTCAGGGAGCGCTCTGTCATTGATCTTGGTTTTATGTAGTGCTCGCTACGGGATACTACATCAGCCGCAGTCGCGTGAAAACGTCGCTGGATTTGTCATTAAACGACTGGATTTCAACGTCCGGTCACGCCGAAGGTCACGGTGCTTCCAGATTCGCTCAGGATTGTTCCATAAAGCCTGCCAAACGGTACACGATTTGCCACACATCAGGTGTGCTTCAAGCAGGCCTATACTCGTGCGAGCGTCGCAGTTTTCAAATCATCTGCATTGAAAGAGGAATTGACCGTGGATCATCTCGTCGTAACGCTGGTTGCCCCGGACAAACCGGGCCAGGTCGAACGCATCGCCCAATGCATCGCGGAGCACGGTGGCAATTGGCTGGAAAGCCGTATGTCACGCATGGCCGGGCAGTTTGCCGGGATCCTCAAGGTCGGCGTCGAGCCGCAGCAATACGACGACCTGATCAAGGCGCTGAACGCACTTTCAGCCCACGGCATTCGTATGCTGCTGGCCGACAGCGCAGTGGAGACAAGCGATACGACCCAACTGATCAGTATGAAACTGGTCGGCAACGACCGCCCCGGTATCGTGCGCGACATCACCCGATTGCTGGCCGGACAGGGCGTCAACGTCGAACACCTGATCACCGACGTCACCCCGGCCCCCATGAGCAGCGAACTGCTGTTCCACGCCGATGCCGTGCTGGGCGTGCCGGTGGGTTTATCGCTGGATGATCTGCAGGCCGGGCTTGAAACACTGGCTGATGATCTGATGGTGGAGTTGGTGTTGGGTGGTGAGGCGTGATTCCTGAAACTGATTGTGCTCAGGCGCGTTTGGCTTCTTGCTCCGGGACCAGCCTGACCTCTACCCGTTGACCCAGTGCCCTTGCAGCGCTGGCCAGCGTTGCAAGGGTCATCCCCGGATCATTCTGATCCAGAGCGCGGTCTACTGCGGTTCGGCTTGTGTGCATACGCTCGGCGAGAGCCTTTTTGGTAACCTTCTGCTGTTTCATGACCTCAGCGATCTGCCAGGAAATAACCCGTTTGAGTGCCGCGGCAGACACCTCCTCCGCAAAGCCTTGCTCGGCAAGAAAGTCATCGAAGTCAGAGCCAATGTGCTGGTTCATTACTTGTTCCTTTTGAGTGCTGCTTTGCGCTGTCTGGCCGTTGTTCATCTCGTTAAAGGATCTTGGCGATCAAATCCCATCAGGCCTTTATAGACTTGAAGTGTACCAAAAAATGTGCACTCCCTAAACGCTCTTTGAGTATACCCAGGTTATCCAAGTTAACCGTACACCTGCCTGTGGATAACCTGGGGGAATAGCCCTGCGCGCCCCGCCTGCTGTGCCTTGACGAAGACTGATCAAAAAACCAACAGTTTCAAGGGCTTGTGCACAGATAAGGTCAGTCTGCCTGTGGATAACCCTTGGAGAACCTCTTGCAGGCCACGGGGGGCGTGGCCTGCATAGGTTTGTGTGTTTTTTGATCAGCGGCGGCCGCGGGATTTCAGCCAGATATCCACACTGTAGACAGCCAGCCCCGCCCAGATGAAGGCGAAGGTGATGATGGTGCTGGTGGTCAGGTGCTCGCCGTACAGCAGCACGGCCAGCAGCAGGACCAGGGTAGGCGCAATGTATTGCAGGAAACCCAGTGTCGTGAACGGCAGATGGCGCGCTGCTGCGTTGAAGCACACCAGCGGTATCAGCGTCACCGGGCCTGTCGCCGCGAGCCAGATGGCCTGGGTGGTGGTCCAGAATTCTGCCTGTGCGGTGACGGCCGTCGGGTTGAGCGTCAGCCAGATCAGGGCCAGCGGCACCAGCATCCAGGTTTCCACGACCAGGCCGGGCAGGGCGGCGACCGGGGCTTTTTTGCGGATCAGGCCGTAGAAAGCGAACGTCAGTGCGAGCGCCAGTGATATCCACGGCAGGCTGCCAACGTGCCAGACCTGCTGCGCGACGCCCGTTGCAGCCAGAGCGACGGCGACCCATTGCAGGCGCCTGAGCCGTTCGCCCAGCAGCAACATGCCCAGCAACACGTTGACCAGCGGGTTGATGTAGTACCCAAGGCTGGCCTCAAGCATGCGGCCGTTGTTCACGGCCCACACATAGACGATCCAGTTGGCGGCAATCAGGGTGCCGCTCAGTGCCAGCACGGCCAGCCGTTGCGGGTTGTTGCGCAGGTCGCGCCACCAGCCGGGGTGTTTCCAGAACATCAGCACGATCGAGCCGAAGAGCGCCGACCACAGCGCACGATGGATGATGATCTCGATGGCTGGAACGGCGGCAATGGCTTTGAAATACAGGGGGAACAGGCCCCAGATGGTGTAAGCACTCAGGCCCAGAATGTATCCACGGCGTGGATTGGCAGCTTGCATGGAGCGTCCCTTTAATACAGAAATTTCCGGTTTTATTATGGGGTGATGCGGTTGATGGTTGTGATCGTACTCATGCTGGAGCGTCGCACGATAGTCGGAGCTATCGCTGCGAACACTCCACTGATCAAAACAATTTCAGTGGCTCTTCATTCAGCGCTGACATCTGCTCGCGCAGGGCCAGGATGTGGTCGCCCCAGTAACGCTCGGTGCCGAACCACGGGAAGCTGTGGGGGAACGCCGGGTCAGGGCCAGCCAGGCGCTGTAATGCATCAGGCGCAAGGCACGCAGCGGCTCGATGAGGGCCAGTTCGCGTGGGTCGAAATCGTGAAACTCGTTGTAACCGTCCATCAATTCGGAGAGCTGGCCGAGGCGTTCCTGGCGGTCGCCGGCGAGCATCATCCAGATGTCCTGGACCGCTGGGCCAAGACGGCAATCGTCCAGGTCGACGATGTGGAACATTTCGTCGCGGCACATCATGTTGCCGGGGTGACAGTCGCCGTGCATGCGGATGTTGGTGTGCGGTGTGGCAGCGTAAACGTCCTCTACGCGCTTGAGCAGATCTCGGGCCACCGACTCGTAGGCCGGTAACAGGCTGCGCGGAATGCAGTTGTTTTCCAGCAGGTAATTGACCGAGTCATTGCCGAAGTTCTTCACGCCCAGCGCTTCGCGATGTGCGAACGGTTTGGTCGAGCCGACCGCATGGATACGCCCCAGCAACTGACCCAGGCGATACAGCTGATCAAGATTGCCCGGCTCCGGCGCGCGTCCGCCCCTGCGCGGGAATAGTGTGAAACGAAAGCCGGCGTGCTCGAACAGGGTTTCGCCGTTGTGCACCATCGGCGCGACCACGGGCACTTCGACGTCCACCAGTTCGAACGTGAAGCTGTGCTCTTCGAGAATGGCCTCGTTGGTCCAGCGCTGCGGGCGATAAAACTTGGCGATCAGCGGCTGACCGTCTTCGATACCGACCTGATACACGCGGTTTTCGTAGCTGTTGAGTGCCAGGATGCGGGCATCGCTGAGAAAACCGATGCTTTCGACGGCATCGAGAACCAGATCGGGAGTAAGTGTTGCAAACGGGTGAGCCATGACTACTCCTGCGCGCAGCAGGTTGCCGCGTCGGACCGCTGATGGTAACGCAGACCGGTCCCGGTTCGCCAAACCCCTGCTGTTTAAAGTGCCCAAGGGTCGAGTTGTCACCAAACGGTCATCACCCGGTCGCGGTTTAGCCATGTTCGCCACTTAGAGTTGCCGCCAATGAGATCGATCTCAAAGCGAGCCGCCATGACCGATTTGAAAGGTGTTGCACGCCTGGCCGGCGTTTCCCGAGCCACCGCTGCGCGCGCCTTCGCTAGCCCCAAGGTGGTTCGTGTCGAGACCCGTGAGCGCGTGTTCGCCGCTGCCCGTGAACTGGGTTTTCGCCCCAATAGGTTGGGCAGGCAGCTACGTCTGCAAACCACCAATCTGATTGGCGTCATCGTGCCCAACCTGCTCAACCCGGTGTTTGCCGAGCAGTTTCAGGCCATGGAGCGGGCGGCTCGTGCGCGAGGCTACAACCTGTTGCTGGCGACCACCGACTACAGCGCCGAACGTGAAAGTGCCGTGGTTGAAGAGCTGCTGCGCCAGCGGGTCGACGGGCTGGTGCTGACGGTGACCGACGCCGAGCACAACCGTGTGCTGGAGAGTCTGGTCAGTGAAGACACGCCGTTCGTGCTGGCCTATCACCAGACCGACAATGAGGATTACAGCGCGGTGTCTGTGGATAACCGCGCAGGCATGGCGCTGGCGACGCAATACCTGATCGACGCCGGCCACCAGCGTATTGCCATGGTTGCAGGCCCGGTCATGCAGTCCGACCGCCCCCGCCTGCGTTACGAAGGCTATCGCGATGCCATGAACGAGCGTGGGCTTGAGGCGCGGCCAGTGATCGAAATGCCGGTGCATACCAACGCCGAGTTTGCCGCGCTCGAACCCTTGCTGCGCGGCCCGAATGCACCCAGCGCGTTGGTCTGCTCCAACGATTTGCTGGCCATCAGCCTGATTGCCGAATTGCGCCGCAATGGCTGGGGCGTGCCCGAACGCCTGTCGGTCATCGGCTTTGACGGCATTGCGCTGGGCACCCAGATGCACCCGACGCTGTGCAGCGTGGTTCAGCCCATCGCCGAACTGGCGCACACCGTCATCGAACAATTGCTGGCCCGGATTGCCGGCGCCGCAGCGGCTTCTCATTGTCTGCCGTGCCATATCCGGCCCGGTGAAAGCACCCAGCCCTACCAGGAGATGCTTCATGTTCAGTCTCAGTAAAACCCTCGCGGCGCTGCTGTTATGCAGTGCGGCCAGCCTCGCCCAGGCCGCCGAAACCGCCATCTGCTACAACTGCCCGCCTGAATGGGCCGACTGGGGCACTCAGCTCAAGGCGATTGCCGACAGTACCGGCGTGCAAGTGCCGCTGGACAACAAGAACTCCGGGCAGGCGCTGGCGCAGATCGTTGCCGAGCAGGCCGCACCGGTCGCCGACGTGGTGTATTACGGCGTGACCTTCGGCCTGCAAGCGCAGAAGGCGGGCGTGGTCGACACCTACAAGCCCAAACACTGGGACGACATTCCGGCAGGCCTGAAAGACCCGCAGGGGCACTGGTTCGCCATTCACTCGGGCACCCTCGGCATCATGGTCAACGTCGATGCACTGGGCGGTCTGCCCGTGCCGCAGAGCTGGGCAGATTTGCTCAAGCCTGAGTACAAAGGCATGGTCGGTTACCTTGATCCTTCCAGCGCGTTCGTCGGCTACGTTTCCGCCGTGGCAATCAATCAGGCCATGGGTGGCACGCTGGACAACTTCGGCCCGGCCATCGACTACTTCCAGAAACTGGCGAAGAACTCGCCCATCGTGCCCAAGCAAACGGCCTATGCTCGCGTACTGTCAGGCGAGCTGCCGATTCTGGTCGACTATGACTTCAACGCCTATCGCGCCCGTTACAAGGACAAGGCCAACGTCGCCTTCGTGATTCCGAAGGAAGGCACCATTGGCGTTCCCTACGTGATGAGCATGGTGGCCAAAGCGCCGCACCGCGCCAATGCCGAGAAGGTGCTGGATTTCGTCCTGTCTGACGCGGGGCAGGCGCTGTGGGCCAAGGCTTATCTGCGTCCGGTGCGCTCGAAGATGCCTGCCGATGTGGCCGCACAGTTCCTGCCCGACAGTGACTACGCACGTGCCGGTGTGGTGGATTACCAGCGCATGGCCGCTGTACAGGAAGCCTTTGCCGCACGTTATCTGCGAGAGGTGAAGTGATGTCAGCCTCGCCGGAACACGCGCTGGCTCTGCGCAAGGACGGGTTGTTCAGGCTGCGGCTGCGCCCGACCGCTGCAGTGGCGCTTGCTCCGGCGTTGGCGGTATTGCTGGCCTTCTGGCTGCTGCCGTTGACCCATATGATCCTGCTCGGCGCGCAAGGCACCGAGGGTAATGGCAGCGGTTACTGGCAGGTATTGAGCAGTGCTCAGTACCTGGGCAGTCTGGCGCAGACCTGCCTGCTGGCGCTGGTGGTGACGCTTGTGGCGTTGCTGATCGGCGGCATCAGCGGTGTGTTTCTGGCCCGTAATCATTTTTTTGGACGCTCTGCGCTGGTGGCACTGCTGACCTTTCCGCTGGCGTTTCCCGGCGTGGTGGTCGGCTTTCTGGTGATTCTGCTGGCCGGTCGGCAAGGCATCTTCGCTGCACTCGGGCTGGAGCTTGCTGGCGAACGCTGGGTGTTTGCCTACTCGCTCATCGGGCTGTTCATAGGCTACCTGTACTTTTCGATACCGCGCGTGATCCTCACCGTCATGGCCGCTTGCGAAAGCCTGGACCGCAGCCTTGAAGAGGCCGCGCATTCATTGGGTGCCGGTCACTGGCGGGTGGTGTGCGATGTGATCGTGCCGGGCCTGGCACCGGCATTGGTGTCCTGCGGGGCGATCTGTTTCGCTACGTCGATGGGCGCATTCGGCACGGCGTTCACGCTGGGTACGCGCCTGAACGTCACGCCGGTGGCGATCTACAACGTGTTCACCAATTACGCCAACTTCACCGTGGCCGCGGCGCTGTCGGTGATCCTCGGCCTGGTGACCTGGGCGGTGCTGTTGCTGGCCCGGCGCATGGTCGGAAAATCGGGAGTCGTCCTGTGAAACGCTCTCCGTTGTTTGCTGCGCAGCTGGCGTTCACGCTGTTGGTCTGCGCGTTCATGCTGGTGCCGGTGGTGCTGTCGCTGCTGGCCGGCGTGACGCGCAATTATTTTCTGGGCCTGTCGAGCGGTTTGACGTTCGACTGGCTGATACAGGTCTGGCAGGCCTATTCGCCGACGGTCTGGCTGTCGCTGCAATTGGCGGTGGCCTGCGCGATCTGCGTGTGCCTGGTCGGCGTTCCGGCAGCGTATGCGCTGGTGCGCATGAACAATCGCTTCAGCCGTGCATTTGAAGAACTGATGGTGCTGCCGGTCGCCATGCCTGGCCTTGCAAGCGCCCTGGCGTTGTTGTTGACCTACGGCCAGTTCGGCAGTTTTCGCAGCAGTTGGCTGTTCATTCTGGTGGGCCACGTGCTGTTCACGTTGCCGTTTCTGGTGCGCCCCGTGATGGCGGTCATGCAGCGTCAGCAGTTGCCGGTGCTCGAGGAGGCTGCCGCCAGCCTGGGCGCGGGGCCGATCAAACGGTTTTTCAGTGTGGTGGTGCCCAACTGCCGAGCCGGGATTCTGGCTGGTGTGCTGATGGTCGTGACCCTGTCGCTGGGTGAATTCAACCTGACCTGGATGCTCCACACGCCGATGACCAAGACCCTGCCGGTCGGCCTGGCCGACAGTTATGCCTCGGCCCGGCTGGAAGTCGCCAGCGCCTACACCCTTCTTTTTCTGTTGCTGATTGTGCCGCTGCTGATTGCGTTGCAGGCCATCAGCGCGCGCCTTGCCCGTGGAGAGAGCCGATGAGCGGAACCACCATTCGCCTGAAAGGCTGCCGCAAGGCATTTGCCGACGGCACCGTTGCTGTACAGGATTTGCACCTGACCATCGAGCCCGGCGAAACGCTGGCGATTCTCGGGCCGTCCGGTTGCGGCAAGACCACCACGTTGCGCCTGATTGCCGGCCTTGAACGGCCGGACGTCGGGCAGGTGCTGTTCGACGATCAGGACGTCACGCGCCTGCCCATCGAGCGGCGTGACGTGGGCATGGTGTTTCAGAACTATGCGTTGTTTCCCAATCTCGATGTGGCCGGCAACATCGTCTACGGCCTGAAGATTCGCGGCCTGTCAGCTGCCGAGCGCAACAAGCGTTGTGACGAGTTGCTGGAATTGGTAGGCCTGACCGGTCATGGCAATCGTCGTGTCAACGAGCTGTCCGGGGGGCAACGTCAACGGGTCGCGCTGGCCCGCGCACTGGCGCCGCGCCCTCGGGTGCTGTTACTCGACGAGCCGTTGGCCGCGCTGGACGCGCAGTTGCGTGAACGCTTGCGCAGCGAGCTGGATCAGCTTCTGCGTGGGCTGGGCATCACCTCGGTTTTCGTGACTCATGATCAGGGCGAAGCGATGGCCTTGGGCGACCGGATTCTGGTGATGGAAAAAGGCTGCGTGTCGCAGTTGGCGACGCCACGGGAAATCTATCAGCGGCCCGCCAATGCCTTTGTCGCAGGGTTTGTCGGCAATCTGAATGCGTTCAGTGTGGTTGCGCGCACCTCGTCGGGCCTCACGGTCAGCGGCGGCGAGCTGCCGTGGAACGGCGCAGACATGCCGGGCACAGTGTATTGCCGTCCCGAGCACCTGCGTTTGGTGCCGGAGCATGGCCATCTTCAGGGGCGTCTGGTCGGGCAGTTTTTCCAGGGCGCGCAAAGTCGCTTGCTGGTCGATGTCGGCGGCCCGCAGCCGCTGTTGGTCGACAGTACCGACAACGTGATTTACCCCGCCAACGCCGCCATTGGCCTGAGTGTCGAGCCGCAACAGCTGTTCACCCTGCATTCGTGAAGTCGTTTCCGTAGAGAGATTATTTTGAATCGTCCGTTTCTTATTGCCCAGATCAGCGACCTGCACCTCAAAGCCGACGGGCGCCTGACCTACGGCGTGGTCGATACGCTGGGTGCGTTACGCCGCGCCGTTGTACACATCAATGCCAGCAAGCAGCGCCCCGACATCGTGGTCATCAGTGGTGATCTGGTGGACTTCGGCCGCGAGGATGAATATGCCGTGCTCAAGCCGGAGCTCGAGCGTCTACAGATGCCGTTTTACCTGGTGCCCGGCAATCATGATGATCGCGAGAACCTGTTGGCTGCGTTCGCCGATCAGGTGTATTTGCCCTTGTCGGCCAGGGGGCCTCTGGACTGGGTGGTGGAACAGTATCCGTTGCGCCTGATCGGCATGGATACGACCATCCCCGGCGAACATGGCGGGCGGCTGGATTACTGCCAACTGGACTGGCTGAGCGCGCAATTGTCGCGCCGCCCTGATGTGCCCACGGTGATTGTTCTGCACCATCCGCCGTTCATCACCGGCATCGGCCACATGGACCGCGAACCGTTCGGCAACGCTGCGGCGCTGGAGCGGGTGATCGCTCAGCATCCTCAGGTAGAACGCCTGTTGTGCGGGCATCTGCACCGACCGATGCAACGTCGTTTCGGTGGCAGCGTTGCCTGTATTTGCCCAGGAACTTCACACCAGATCGTGCTGGACCTCGACCAGGCCGCCCCCGCCCATTTCAACCTGGAGCCGGCCGGCTACGTGCTACACCGCTGGGACCCGGAGCAAGGGCTGGTCAGCCATAACGCCGTGTTCGGGGAGTATGAAGGGCCGTACCCGTTTTATGATGGGAACGGGTTGATTGATTGAGTGATTGTGATCGCTCCCACGCTCTGCGTGGTAGCGCTGTTCTGGACGCTCTGCGTCCTCTTCTGAAGATGACGCAGAGCGTCACGAACTGCATCCCCACGCGGAGCGCGGGCACGATCATCACTTCTTCTGCGGGCTTTCGGTCAGGCGCCGATAACGCCGCCATCTTCGCGGGTGATCACCATCACTGACGAGCGTGGTTTGCCATTAGGCAAGTGCTCGGGGAAGGTGGAGCCGCCGTTTTCGCCAGGGTGCTGAATGCCGATGAACATCGTTTTGTAGTCCGGTGCAAAACTGATACCGGTGATTTCGCAGCCGACCGGGCCGACCAGAAAACGGCGAATCTCGCCACTGGCCGGGTCTGCGCAAAGCATCTGATTGTTGCCCATGCCCGCGAAGTCGCCCTTGTTGCTGGAGTCGCCATCGGTCTGAATCCACAGCCTGCCAGCTTCATCAAAGCTCAGGCCGTCCGGGCTGTTGAACATGTTCTGCGCGTTGATATTGCTCGACCCGGCCTGCGGCGTACCGGCATGCACGGCCGGGTTGCCTGCGACCACAAACAGGTCCCAGTCGAACGCCATGGCCGACGCATTGCTGCCTTCTTCGCTCCAGCGCAGAATCTGCCCGTACTGGTTCTTGGCGCGTGGGTTCGGGCCACCGACAGGCTGGCCTTCATCGCCGCGTTTGACGTTGTTGGTCAGCGTGCAATACACCTGGCCATCCTTGGGGCTGACCACGATCCATTCCGGGCGGTCCATGCGTGTGGCTTTCACGACACTGGCAGCCATGCGCGCATGAATCAGCACTTCAGCCTGATTGTTGAAACCGGCAGCGGCGTCCAGGCCATTCTTGCCGTGGGTCAGTTCGATCCACTGGCCTTTGCCTTTCGGGTGATCCGGGTTGCTGTCGCCCGCGTCGAACTGCGCCACGTACAAGATGCCGTGGTCCAGCAGGTCGCGGTTGGCTTTGGGGTTCTGGTGATCGATCTTGTCGCGGCTGATGAACTTGTAGATGAACTCGCCACGCTCGTCATCGCCCATGTACACCACGGCGCGCCCGCCCTTGGTCTGGGTGAACGCCGCGTTTTCATGCTTGAAGCGCCCGAGCGCCGTGCGCTTGACCGGCGTGGACTTGGGATCGAACGGGTCGATCTCCACCACCCAGCCGTGACGGTTCAATTCGTTGGGGTTTTTCGCAACGTCGAAACGCGGGTCGTGCGGGTGCCAGTTGATCTCTTTGCTGGCGGCCACGACGCCGTAGCGCTTCATGCCCGCGTCGAACTTCTGCTCCGGGTTGCTGCTACCGAAGCAATCGGTGAAGTTCTCCTCACAGGTCAGGTACGTGCCCCACGGCGTCTGGCCGCTGGAGCAGTTCTGGAAGGTCCCCAGCGCGTGAGTGCCGCTCTTGTCGGCGTCGGTCTTGAGCCAGTCGTGACCGGCCGCCGGGCCGCTCAGGTTGATTGGCGTGCTGCCATGCACGCGACGGTTGTAGCGTGAGTCCTGAACGAACTGCCATTTGCCGTTTTTCTGCTGGACTTCAATCACCGACACGCCTTCAGCGGCGAGTGCCTTCTGCACCTCTTCGGCCGATTGCGGCTCTTTGCCGTGATCGAAGAGGTAACGGTAATTGGTGTATTCGTTGTTGATCGCCATCAGCGCGCGGTCTTTGTGGCCCGGCATCGGGAACAGGCACATACCGTCGTTATTGTCGCCGAACTGCACTTCCTGAGCCTGGGCGGTGCCCTTGCCGCTCGGGTCGAACGCCGGGCCATCGGCTTGCAACGGCCGGCCCCAACTGATCAGCACGGAAGACGTATACCCTTTTGGCAAACTGATGCTGTCGGCCGTGGCGGTGGGGATGCTCTCGAAACCCAGCAATGCGCCGGACGCTGCACTGACGCTGTTTGCCAGCACCGTGCGGCTCAGGATGTTGCCGCCCAGGAACATCGCTGCGCCACACAGTGCGCCCGCGCTGATGAAGCCTCGACGGGTAAGGCCGGCTCGGTTGGCGCCGACCATGTTTTCCAGATCGGTGGTTTGATTTTCTTCTAATAGTTTCATCATCACGGCTCCCTCGAATATGGCAGCCACCTTAGTGCGCGCATATGACGGAATTGTGTCGCGGTGATGACTTCCCGGCGCTTACGTCGGTATACCCAGCAGCACGAACGAGGCTGCGAATCCTGCCTGCACAGTAACGCCGGTTTTCAACTGCTGAGCCTGCAGGTGTGCAGGTGTCGCCAGGGCGCACAATGTCTGGCCGCTCGGGAGTTTGATGCGCACTTCGCTTGGGCCATCGTCGGCGTCGATTACGCTCTCGATCTGCCCGATCAGGCAATTGTTTCCATTTGTTACTTCGGCGTGTTGCGCACGCAGTTCCAGCCAGCCGGCCTTGATCAGCGCCACTGCGTCAGTGCCCACTTCCAGGCCTAAATCCAGCGTGCTGTCGTGGGTTACCTGCGCTTCGATGAACGCCTCATCGGCCAGTTGCAGGCGAATCTGGTCATGATGACCCTGACGGGTGATGGCCACGATGCGCCCCAGCAACTGGTTGCGTGCACTGGTGCGCAGGGTCAGGCGATTGAGCAGGTCCAGGTCGCTGCTGTTTCCGGCCGCTTCCAGCACCTGAGCCTGCAAGGCCTGCACCCGCTGATAGAGACGCAGCACCCGTTCGCCCTCGACCGACAGTTTGGCGCCACCGCCACCGCGCCCACCGACACTGCGTTCTACCAGCGGCTTTTGCGCCAGGTTGTTCAGCTCATCAATGGCGTCCCAGGCTGCCTTGTAACTCAAACCTGCGCTTTTCGCCGCGCGGGTGATCGAGCCCTGTTCGGCGATGTGCTGCAACAGCGCAATGCGTTGCGGGCGGCGGACCATGTGTTGCGTGAGTAACGTGGGCAGGGACATGGTGATCCGGGGTGGCTGGAGAGGAGGGGGCAGTATGATCGTTCTTGTGTGTGGCGTCGAAAACGGACGCAGAGCGTGGTAACGATATTAAAAGCGCCTGAGCACATGGCTCAATCAATCCCCCGGCTTGGGCGTCCGCGCCAGGCAATACACGTCCACCCGCTGTGCACCTGCACTGTTCAATAATCGAGCAATGACCTCTGCCGTCGAGCCGGTGGTCAATACGTCATCGACCAACGCCAGGTGTTTGCCGTGCACCCAATCGGCATCGATCAGTGCGAACGCGCCGCGCAAGTTGCGTTTGCGCGCTTTGGCGTCGAGACCTTGTTGTGCAGCGGTTTCTCGACTGCGCACTACATGCTGTTCATCGACAGGCAGTTGCAACTGTTTGCCCAGCCATCCGGCCAGCATTCCCGCCTGGTTGTAACCGCGCTGGCGCAAGCGTTTGTTGGCCAGCGGCACAGGCAACAGGTAGTCCGGACGCGGTAGGCCTTCATCGAAGCGGTGTTGCAGAAACTGGCCGCACAGCTCGGCGAGCAGCCGCCCCATGGGCCATTTGCGGTTGTGTTTGAAGCGCGTAATCAGGCTGTCTATCGGAAAGTCATATAGCCACGGCGCAATCACCTGAGCAAAGGCCGGGGGGCGCTTGCTGCATTGCCCGCAACTCAGGCCGAAGACCGGCAAGGGCAGCGCGCAGTGTTCGCACTGGTTGCCAAGCCACGGCAACTCGGCCTCGCAGGGCACGCAGATGGGCGCTGGGACCTCACTGCGCTCATCGCACAACAAACAGTTTTGTTTGTTTTTTAACCAGATGTAAACCTGATGATCGTAACTGGGTTGACAGCGCATGGCTCTTCCTTAAATATGCCCGACATCCCTGTAGCGCCTGTGGTCTTTTCCGCCCTCGCGCATTGCCCAGAAACACCAAGGAGCCGCCCGATGAGCGCCAGCACCACCGCCACTTTGCGTCACGACTGGACTTTAGCTGAGGTCAGGGCGCTGTTTGTACAGCCATTCAATGACCTGCTGTTTCAGGCGCAAACGGTGCACCGTGCTCACTTCGATGCCAACCGCGTCCAGGTTTCTACCCTGCTGTCGATCAAGACCGGCGCCTGCCCGGAAGACTGCAAGTACTGCCCGCAGTCCGGTCACTACAACACCGGCCTTGAGAAAGAAAAGCTGCTTGAAGTGCAGAAGGTCCTCGAAGAAGCTGCGCGCGCCAAATCCATCGGTTCGACCCGCTTCTGTATGGGCGCGGCCTGGAAGCATCCTTCCGCCAAAGACATGCCTTACGTGCTGGAGATGGTCAAGGGCGTGAAAGCCATGGGCCTGGAAACCTGCATGACCCTGGGGCGTCTCGATCAGGAACAGACCGAAGCGCTGGCCACCGCCGGGCTGGATTACTACAACCACAACCTGGACACCTCGCCGGAGTTCTACGGCAGCATTATTACCACCCGTACCTACGGCGAGCGTCTGCAAACCCTGGCCTATGTGCGCGATGCCGGCATGAAAATCTGCTCCGGCGGCATTCTGGGCATGGGCGAGTCGCTCGACGACCGCGCCGGGTTGCTGATTCAACTGGCAAACCTGCCAGAGCACCCGGAATCGGTGCCCATCAACATGCTGGTCAAGGTGGCCGGTACGCCGCTGGAAAACGCCGAAGACGTGGACCCGTTCGACTTCATCCGCATGCTGGCGGTCGCGCGTATTCTGATGCCGCAATCCCACGTGCGTCTGTCCGCCGGCCGCGAAGCGATGAACGAGCAAATGCAGGCGCTGGCGTTCTTCGCCGGTGCCAACTCGATTTTCTACGGCGACAAACTGCTGACCACCGCCAACCCGCAAGCCGACAAGGACATGCTGTTGTTCTCGCGCCTGGGCATCAAGCCTGAAGCGGGCGAAGGCCATGCCGACGAAGTGCATCAGGCCGCCATCGAACAGGCGCTGGTGGAACAGCAAAGCAGCGCAATGTTCTACGACGCCGCCTCTGCCTGATGCCTTGAGCGGGCCGGATGTTTCGGCCCGCTTTGAATCGCCACATTCCGGACCGGGGCCTGCATGTCTTTCGATCTCCGCACGCGCCTTGATGCCCGTCGCACCGCACACCTCTATCGCCAGCGCCCACTGCTGCAAAGCCCGCAAGGCCCGCAGGTCGTTGTTGATGGGCAGCCGTTGCTGGCGTTCTGCAACAACGACTACATGGGCCTGGCCAACCACCCCGAAGTGATCGCGGCCTGGCAGGCAGGTGCCGAGCGTTGGGGCGTGGGCGGCGGGGCATCGCATCTGGTGATCGGCCACAGCACGCCGCACCATGAACTGGAAGAAGCGTTGGCCGAACTGACCGGACGTCCGCGAGCGCTGTTGTTCTCCAACGGTTACATGGCCAACCTCGGCGCGGTCACAGCCCTGGTCGGGCAGGGCGATACGGTGCTGGAAGACCGCCTCAATCACGCTTCGCTGCTGGACGCCGGTTTGCTCAGCGGCGCACGCTTTTCGCGCTATTTGCACAATGACGTCGACAGCTTGAGCGCGCGTCTGGAAACGGCCGTGGGCGATACGCTGGTAGTGACCGACGGCGTGTTCAGCATGGATGGCGATATCGCTGACCTGCCCGCGCTGGCGCAGGCTGCCAAGGCCAAAGGTGCCTGGCTGATGGTTGACGATGCCCACGGCTTCGGGCCGCTGGGTGCCAATGGCGCAGGTATCGTCGAGCATTTCGGCCTGAGCCTGGAAGATGTGCCGGTGTTGGTCGGCACCCTCGGCAAATCGTTTGGCACCTCCGGGGCGTTTGTCGCGGGCAGTGAAGAGCTGATCGAAACCCTGATCCAGTTCGCCCGCCCGTACATCTACACCACCAGCCAGCCACCTGCGCTGGCCTGCGCCACGCTGAAAAGCCTGCAATTGTTGCGCACCGAGCATTGGCGTCGTGAGCATCTGGCGAGCTTGATCGGCCAGTTTCGTCGCGGTGCCGAGCAGCTCGGTCTGCAATTGATGGACAGCTTCACGCCCATCCAGCCGATCATGATTGGCGATGCCGGGCGCGCATTGCGTCTGTCGCAGTTGCTCCGTGAGCGCGGTTTGCTGGTGACGGCGATTCGTCCGCCGACCGTGCCTGCGGGCAGCGCTCGTTTACGCGTGACCTTGTCTGCCGCGCACAGCGAGGCCGACGTGCAGCTATTATTGGAAGCTCTGGAGCAGTGCTACCCGCTGCTGGATGCAAGTGAATCCACGGAGCCCGTCCATGCGTGATCGTCTGATTCTACTGCCGGGCTGGGGCCTGGGCGTTTCCCCGCTGGAGCCGCTCGCGGCTGCATTGCTTGGGCTTGATGAGCACCTGCGGGTCGAGATCGAGCCGTTGCCGGACATCGACAGCTGCGACGTGCCGGACTGGCTCGACGAACTGGACGCCAACCTGCCGGACAACGCCTGGCTAGGCGGCTGGTCGCTGGGCGGCATGCTTGCCGCCGAGCTGGCAGCACGGCGCGGTGAAGGCTGCTGCGGGTTGCTGACCCTGGCCAGCAACGCCTGTTTCGTCACCCAGGGCGCGTGGCCGAATGCGATGCCCGCGCAGGATTTCGATGCGTTTCTGGCAGGTTGTTCGGTGGATCCCGACGCGACGCTCAAGCGTTTCAGTCTGTTGTGCACACAAGGTGCAGAGGACCCTCGCGGTCTGGCGCGCCTGCTCAAGGCCGGCGCGCCGCACAGCTCCAAAACCGCGCTGGTCGACGGGCTGAAAATACTTCAGCAACTCGATACGCGCAGTGCGCTGCAAACCTATCGCGGCCCGCAACTGCACCTGTTCGCCGGGCTTGATGCTTTCGTGCCAGCCGAGGCCGCAGGTGATCTGCTGGCCTTGTTGCCGGATGTCGAGGTAGGCCTGATCGAACAGGCCAGCCATGCGTTTTTGCTGGAAAACCCACATGGCGTGGCGGCCGCAATCCAGGCCTTTCTACATGAGTCTGGCGATGACTGACCTTTCACATCCCAAGCCGCCCTCGGTGCTGCCCGACAAGCGCCAGGTTGCAGCGTCGTTTTCCCGGGCGGCAGGCAGTTACGACAGCGTGGCAGAGTTACAGCGCAGCGTCGGCAGCGAACTGCTGTCTCGTCTGCCTGCCGGGCTCACGCCTTCGCGGTGGCTTGATCTGGGGTGCGGCACCGGCTATTTCAGCCGCGCGCTGGCCCGGACATTCAACCAAAGCCAAAGCATCGCGCTGGACATCGCCGAAGGCATGTTGCGCCATGCGCAGCCGTTGGGCGGCGCGCAGCATTTTGTTGCCGGTGACGCCGAGCATTTGCCGTTGCGGGACGAAAGCTGCGAGCTGATTTTCTCCAGCCTAGCCGTGCAGTGGTGCGCCGACTTTGCGGCGGTGCTCAGCGAAGCCCATCGCGTGTTGCAGCCGGGCGGCGTGTTTGCCTTCGCCAGCTTGTGCGTCGGCACGCTGTACGAATTGCGTGACAGTTGGCGTGCCGTTGACGGCCAGGTGCATGTGAATCGCTTTCGTCGCGAAGATGACTACCTCCAGATGTGCGCGGCCAGCGGTCTGCAGGTACGCAGCCTGGAGGTTCGTCCGCAGGTGCTGCATTACCCGGACGTGCGTAGCCTGACTCATGAGTTGAAGGCGCTCGGTGCCCACAACCTCAACCCCGGGCGGCCCAACGGCCTGACCGGTCGCGAGCGGATTCTGGGCATGGTCCAGGCCTATGAAGGCTTTCGTCAGGACGCCGGGCTACCTGCCACCTATCAAGTGGTGTACGCGGTGCTTGAAAAAGCCTGATGGCTTCACGTTTATATGGAAAGAGTGTCGAGATGAGCGCTGCCTATTTCATTACCGGAACCGACACCGACGCTGGAAAGACCACCGTGGCTGCCGGCCTGTTGCATGCCGCCCGCTTGAAGGGCCTGAGTACCGCGGCGTGCAAGCCTGTGGCCTCCGGCTGCGTCATGACGGCGGAGGGGTTGCGCAACTCCGATGCGCTGGCGTTGCAGGCCGAATGTTCCATCGAGCTGGATTACGATGAGGTCAATCCGCTGGCATTCGCCCCGGCCATTGCTCCACATGTGGCGGCGCTTGAAGCAGGCGTGGTGCTAACCGTCGGTTCATTGCTGCAGCCGATGCGGCACATCCTGGACAAGCAAGCGGATTTCACCTTGATCGAGGGTGCAGGCGGCTGGCGCGTGCCATTGGCCGGGCAACATAATTTGTCTGACCTGGCCATTGCCTTGGGTTTGCCGGTGATTCTGGTGGTGGGCGTGCGTCTGGGCTGTATCAATCATGCCGTATTGACCGCCGAGGCTATCGCTCGGGACGGTCTACACTTGGCGGGCTGGGTGGCCAACGTTATTGACGCAGAGACCTCGCGACTGGAGGAAAACCTCGCTACGCTACGCGAACGTCTGTCTGCGCCCTGTTTGGGGCGTGTGCCACGGCTGAGCGAGGCGAGCGCCGAAAATGTGGCGCGTTATCTTGATCTGCAACTGTTGGCTGACAGCGTCTGTATCTTGCTGACAGGCAAGGGTGTTTCGGTTTTTGAAGACGCGGCCTATGATACGGCCTAGTGCCATTAGTCTGTTTGTCGGGTATTTAGATGCAAATACTGGTTCAATGGCACGTGTTCGTTTTTTGAACTGAGGATCGGCTTATGCAAATCACCATGAACAACACCCTTTACCCAGGCCTGAGCGCCATGCAGGTCGGGCAAGGCCGTGTCGATCAGGCGGCTACCCAGATCGCCAGCTCCAACATTGAAGTGTCGGGCAGAAGCCAGTCTTCGGACTTTCAGCTCGAAAACCTGCGTTCTGTCGATCGCAGCCAGCGTTCGGATCTGTCCTCCAACATTGTCGAACTCAATGCTGGCAAGAACCAGATTGAAGCCGGTGTTGCGGTTCAGAAAGCCAGTGACGAAGCGCTCGGCACATTGATCGACACCTACGCCTGATACGGGGTTTCTCCACGCCCCGTGTAGCAAACCCCATGTAACGCCCTCGCTGTGCCCCCTGCACAGCGTCGTCTGCTGAATTGTCTCGCATCACGCTTCTGTATCGTCCCTGCAACACCTCCATCCTTTACTAAACTTTCGCTTACGCTTTTGTTCGCGTCTCGTGCCTGTGCGTGTGCGGTTGATAAAGCAACGTGGACGAATGGTGCGTGCTTCGCTATTGACAAGGTTTGGGCGTAAACGTATGTTTCAAACACCTGTTTGACCGCAAGGCATACGAGATTGTCTGGTGCTTGAGGCTATGCTTTCAGCGACCGCCCGGTCATTCGTTCCAGGATTCATCAGCAGAGGTTTATCGCTATGCCTGACTACAAGGCCCCCTTGCGTGATATTCGTTTCGTCCGTGATGAGCTGCTCGGTTACGAAGCGCACTATCAGAGTCTGCCAGCCTGTCACGACGCCACTCCGGACATGGTCGACGCCATTCTTGAAGAGGGCGCCAAGTTCTGCGAGCAGGTGCTTGCGCCGCTGAACCGGGTTGGGGATACCGAGGGCTGCACCTGGAGCGAGTCGGGCGTGAAGACGCCGTCCGGTTTCAAACAAGCCTACAAGCAGTTCGTCGAAGGCGGCTGGCCGAGCCTTGCGCATGACGTCGAGCACGGCGGTCAGGGCCTGCCTGAGTCGCTGGGCCTGGCAGTCAGCGAGATGGTCGGCGAAGCCAACTGGTCGTGGGGCATGTACCCGGGCCTGTCGCATGGTGCGATGAACACCATCTCCGAGCACGGCACGCCCGAGCAGCAGGACGCGTACCTGACCAGGCTGGTCTCCGGCGAGTGGACCGGCACCATGTGCCTGACCGAATCCCACTGCGGTACCGACCTGGGCATGTTGCGCACCAAGGCCGAACCTCAGGCTGACGGCACCTACAAGGTGACCGGCACCAAGATCTTCATTTCTGCTGGCGAACACGACATGGCCGATAACATCGTCCACATCGTGCTGGCCCGCCTTCCGGATGCGCCCGCTGGCACCAAAGGCATTTCGCTGTTCATCGTGCCCAAGTTCCTCTCGGCTGCCGACGGCGGTGTGGGCGAGCGCAACGCGGTGAACTGCGGCTCGATCGAACACAAGATGGGCATTCACGGCAACGCCACCTGCGTGATGAACTTCGACGGCGCTACCGGCTATCTGATCGGCCCGCCGAATAAGGGCCTGAACTGCATGTTCACGTTCATGAACACGGCGCGTCTGGGCACTGCACTGCAAGGTTTGGCGCATGCCGAGGTCGCGTTTCAGGGGGGGCTGAAATACGCCCGCGACCGTCTGCAGATGCGTTCACTGACCGGCCCGAAAGCGCCGGAAAAGGCTGCTGACCCGATCATCGTTCACCCTGACGTGCGCCGTATGCTGCTGACCATGAAGGCCTTCGCTGAAGGCACTCGGGCCATGGTGTACTTCACCGCCAAACAGGTCGATATCGTCAAGTACAGCGAAGACCCGGAGCAGAAGAAATCCGCCGACGCGCTGCTGGCGTTCATGACACCGATTGCCAAGGCTTTCATGACCGAAGTGGGTTTTGAAGCCGCCAACCACGGCGTGCAGATCTACGGCGGTCATGGCTTTATCGCCGAGTGGGGCATGGAACAGAACGTTCGCGACAGCCGCATTTCGATGCTGTACGAAGGCACCACCGGTATCCAGGCCCTCGACCTGCTGGGCCGTAAAGTGCTGATGACCCAAGGCGAGGCGTTGAAGGGCTTCACCAAGATTGTCCACAAGTTCTGCCAGAGCAATGAAGGTAACGAAGGCGTTCAGGAATTCGTTACACCATTGGCTGCATTGAACAAGGAATGGGGCGAGCTGACCCTGAAAGTCGGTATGGCCGCGATGAAGGACCGTGAAGAAGTCGGTGCTGCGTCGGTGGATTACATCATGTATTCCGGTTATGCCTGCCTGGCTTATTTCTGGGCCGACATGGCGCGTCTGGCGGCTGAAAAACTGGCCGCCGGTACGGCTGACGAAGCGTTCTACCGTGCCAAGATCCAGACGGCGCGCTTCTACTTCCAGCGCATCCTGCCGCGCACCCGCACCCACGTTGCCGCCATCCTGTCGGGCGCTGGGAACCTGATGGACATGAAAGAAGAAGACTTCGGCCTGGCTTACTAAGCCCTGCATTAGTCATGAAAACCGCCTGATCACTGATCAGGCGGTTTTTTTATGAGTGCGTTTTGGCGGATGACACGATTCAACGGGCCCTCAGTCACCTATGACTATCGTGCGACGCTGGAGCGTGCGGAACGATAACCTCAACTATCGTGCGACGCTCTGCGTCGCATGCCGTTCTGGACGCTCTTCGTCCGGTATTGAATCGTGGTGCGGCGAAAATCACGCAATAAACATTTCCAGCCTCCTGCCGTTACAGAAGTAGCTTGTTTATTGATCCTGCCGAATGCATTGTTTGCCGGCTGAGGGCACAATGCCATTATTCTGTGCGTCATGCCGATGCCGGGTAGGAGGGAACCTCTTTTGTTGCGTCCATCAACTGCACGCTTGAGTCATTTTCTGCCTTCGCTTGGCTTGCTGGTGGCGGGGTTTGCGGCTGCGTACGTAAAAGACCTCAACGTGTTTCTCACTTCGCTGTTCAACGTGCTGCCGACACTGGTGTTGCTGTTGGGCGGTGCGTATTGCTGTGTTTACCGGCGCCAGCGCGAGCTGTTTCTGATGGTCACGGTGTATATCGCCTATTACCTTCTCGACACCCAGACCGACTTTTACCGTGACAACGGCAAGGTGCGCGAGGATGCCGCGGTCATCTTCCATCTGGTCTGCCTGCTGCTGCCGGTGTTGTTCGGTCTTTATGCGGCGTGGGAGGAGCGCACCCACCTGTTCCAGGATCTGGTCGCGCAGCTTGCGGTGCTGATTGCGGTGGGCAGCGTGGCGCTGGGGCTGGAGCAGAGCTACCCGGTCGAACTGCAAGTATGGCTGGCGGATATTCGCTGGCCCGCGCTGCACGGTTCGTGGATGAGCCTGATCCAGTTGTCTTACGCGATGTTTCTGTTGTCGTTCGCCGTGCTCATCTGGCAGTACCTGGAAAAACCGCGACCGCTGCATGCCGCGCAGATCGTCGGTCTGCTGGGTTTGTTCTGGGCACTGCCGAAAACGTTCATTTTGCCCTTCACCCTCAACATTCTCTGCAGCCAGGTCATGCTGATGATCGCCGCTGCCGTTGCTCACGAGGCTTATCAGATGGCCTTTCGCGACGAGCTCACGGGCTTGCCCGGACGTCGGGCGCTCAATGAGCGCATGCAGCGTCTGGGGCGCAATTATGTGCTGGCGATGAGTGATGTGGACCACTTCAAGAAATTCAACGACACCCACGGCCACGATGTGGGGGATCAGGTGCTGCGTCTGGTCGCCAGCAAACTGTCGAAAATCACCAACGGTGGCGGCAGGGCGTACCGCTATGGCGGTGAAGAATTCGCCATCGTGTTTGCCGCCAAAACCATCGATGAATGTATGCCGCACCTGGAAGCCATTCGCGAAACCATCGCCAATTACGCGATCCAGTTGCGCAATAAAGACAGCCGTCCTCAGGACGATCAACAAGGACGCCAGCGGCGCAGCGGCGCTCACGAGGCCAGTGTGTCGGTGACGGTCAGTATTGGCGTAGCCGAGCGCCAGCCGGAGCACCGCACGCCGGAAGAAGTGCTCAAGAGCGCCGACCAGGCGCTGTATGCGGCCAAGGGCGCAGGGCGCAATTGTGTGATCGCCTACGGGCAGTTGAACCGGCGCGGCGCGGTGCGCACTATCGAAGCTGCCAACTGAGCAAATCGGCCCCTTTCTCGTGACCTGTTATGACTATTGAGTCATGACACGACCCTATGTCTCTGAAATGTTGTTCGGGTAGACTCATGGTTATCGACAGCTGATCTGCGTCATTGCGTGCATCAATCAGCTTCCACAGGTCTCTTGCACCGTGTTCACGAGGTTTGCCATGGCTGACTACAAAGCGCCACTGCGCGATATGCGCTTCGTCCTCAATGAAGTGTTCGAAGTCTCCAGACTCTGGGCTCAACTGCCTGAGCTGGCTGAAACAGTCGACGCAGAGACGGTCGATGCCATTCTTGAAGAAGCCGGCAAAGTCACCAGCAAGACCATCGCCCCGCTGAGCCGCAACGGTGATGAGGAAGGCTGCCACTGGAAAGACACCGTCGTGACCACTCCGGCAGGTTTCCCGGAGGCCTACCGGATTTACGCAGAGGGCGGCTGGGTCGGGGTGGGTGGCGACCCCGTGTTTGGCGGCATGGGCATGCCCAAGATTGTTTCGGCTCAGGTCGAGGAGATGATCAACTCCGCCAGCCTGGCGTTCGGCCTGTACGCGATGCTGACCTCCGGTGCCTGCGTCTCGATAAACACCCACGCCACCGAAGCACTCAAGGCCAAATTTTTGCCCAACATGTACTCGGGCATCTGGGCAGGTTCCATGTGCCTGACCGAGGCGCACGCCGGTACGGACCTTGGCATGATCCGCACTAAAGCCGAACCGCAGACGGACGGCGCCTACACGATCACCGGCAGCAAGATTTTCATCACCGGCGGTGAACACGACCTGACCGAGAACATCATTCATCTGGTACTGGCCAAGCTGCCGGACGCTCCTGCCGGGCCGAAAGGCATCTCGCTGTTTCTGGTGCCCAAGTTCATGGTCGGTGACGACGGCAGCCTCGGCGCGCGCAATACCGTCAGTTGTGGCTCCATTGAGCACAAGATGGGTATTCAGGCGTCGGCCACCTGCGTGATGAACTTCGATGACGCCGTCGGTTATCTGATCGGTGAGCCGAACAAGGGCCTGGCGGCCATGTTCACTATGATGAACTACGAACGTCTGGGTGTCGGTATCCAGGGCCTGGCGTCCGGTGTGCAGTCTTATCAGAACGCTGTCGAGTACGCTGTTGATCGTTTGCAAAGCCGCGCCCCGACCGGCGCGCAGAACAAGGACAAGGCCGCTGATCCGATCATCGTCCACCCTGATGTGCGGCGCATGCTGCTGACCATGAAAGCCTTCAACGAAGGCGGTCGGGCATTCTCCAGTTACGTGGCTCTGCAACTGGACATCGCCAAGTTCAGCGAAGATGACACCGCGCGCAAACGTGCCGATGATCTGGCAGCGCTGCTCACGCCAGTCGCCAAGGCTTTTCTCAGTGATATAGGTCTGGAAACCACCGTCCACGGCCAGCAGGTATTCGGTGGTCACGGTTACATTCGTGAGTGGGGTCAGGAGCAACTGGTGCGTGACGTGCGTATCACGCAGATCTACGAAGGCACCAACGGCATTCAGGCACTGGACTTGGTGGGGCGCAAGATCGTCGGCTCCAATGGCGCGCTCTATCAGTTGTTCTCGGATGAAGTACGCCAGTTCATCGGTGCCTCCGACAGCTCGCTTGGCGAATTTACCCGACCGCTGACGACAGCGTTGGACATGCTGGACGAGCTGACCGGTTGGGTGCTGGACCGCTCGCGCAGCAACCCTAACGAGATCGGCGCTGCATCCGTTGAGTATCTGCATCTGTTCGGTTACACCGCCTACGCCTACATGTGGGCAATGATGGCCAAGGCAGCAGTTGGCAAGGAGCAGCAGGAAGACTTTTATGCGAGCAAGCTGGGCACGGCGCGCTTCTACTTCGCCCGCCTGCTGCCGCGTATTCATTCGCTGGATGCCTGCGTGCGGGCTGGCAGCGAGTCGCTGTTCCTGTTGGAGGCGTCACAATTCTGACTTGAAAAAGTCGTGTAAGCATTTGCTTACACACCGTGGTGCCAATTGACCTCTTCCCAGTAAAGGGATCCAAAGTTAATCTTTGTACATGGACGTAGCGCAGGAAGCGCAACAAGACATAACAGGGACACGTAGGGAAGCCTGCCAGGACGGTGGGGTGAAAGGGAAATCAGGGAAACAGTCTGGAAAGCCCCGCTTAGGCGGGGTTTTCTTTGTCTGCGTTTTAGGGATTAAGGTTTTCGCTGCTCATCAATTCAGCCTTGAACGCCCCTCGCGCTGCGTGCCGCGGTCCTGTCTGGAGAAAGCCCCAAGAGAAAGAATAATGGCGTCGTGCCAGAGCCGGTTGAACCCTCACCGCCGGCCAGGGTCGACTAGCTGTATGGCCAATCAGAGCCAATCAATCAGGAGCTTTTCATGGACATCATTCGTATCATTTTTGCCATTCTGCTGCCTCCGGTGGGCGTGTTCATGCAAGTCGGCTTCGCTGGCGCTTTCTGGCTGAATATTCTGCTGACCCTGCTGGGCTACATTCCGGGCATCATCCACGCGATCTACATCATCGTTTCGCGTAAGTAACGCCTCGGCGCATTCGTTGATCGTTCCCCATCGGGAACGATCACACGGCCTGATCAAGCACGTCCCGGTAAAAACGCCACTCCTTCTCCAACGCATCTGCCTGGTTATGTGCCTTGCGGAAGCCATGATGCTCGTCCGGGTAAAAGTGCCCTTCGGCCTTGATGCCGTTGTCCTGCAGAGCCTTGAGCATGGCGCGGGTCTGATCCGGCACTACCACGGCGTCCAGCTCGCCCTGGAAGAAAATCACCGGCACGCTGATTCGGTCTGCATGCAGCAAGGGCGTGCGTGCCTCGTAACGTTCGATGTCCTTGACCGGGTCGCCGATCAGCCAGTCCAGATAATCGCCCTCGAACTTATGCGTGGCCTTGGCCAGTGCGACCGGGTCGCTGACGCCATACAGGCTGGCCCCTGCACGAAACACATCCTCGAAGGCCAGCGCGCACAGCGTCGTGTAACCGCCAGCGCTGCCGCCACGGATGAAGGCCTGTTGCTGGTCAATCAAGCCGCGTTCGGCCAGGTGCGTGACCACGGCGCAAGCGTCTTGCACATCCGCCACGCCCCAGGTCAGATGCAGGCCTTGGCGATAGGCGCGTCCATAGCCGCTGCTGCCTCGATAATTGAGGTCTGCAACGGCGAAGCCGCGATGCGTCCAGTATTGAATGCGCGGGTCGAGCACCGGGTAGCAGGCGGAGGTCGGGCCGCCGTGGATGAAAACCACCAGCGGCGGCTTTTGCGCACCCGTCATGGCCGGATAGAAATAGCCGTAGGCCTCGGCTCCGCCGCTGGGATAGCACAGCGCCTGCGGGCGGCTGATCAGTTCGGCAGGCAGCGGGGAGCCACCGCCTGCCAGCACGTGCACGCTGTGATCAGCGCGGGAGATGGCCAGCACTGCCGCCGTGCTCACGGCCGAAGCGGCGATGCAATAGACAAACTCTTCGTCAACCGCGAGGCTGCGAAAGCGGCTGTAACCAACGCTGAAATCCTCTGTTGAGCCATCAGCCTGACAAAGCCCCAATACCCCTGAACCGTCCTGCGACCAACTGGCCAGATAGCCGTCATTGATCGGCAGCCAGGTGCAACTGCCCAGTTGCCAGGGTGCAGACGCATGATCGGCAGGCGCAGCAGCAAGCGCAGCAAACCCGGACGGCGTTTCGCTCCACGGTTGCCAGAACCCGCCGCGGTCGGTCAGGCAATACAAGCGACTCTGGGCATCAAAACGAGGTTGCTGCAGGGATTCTTCAGCGCCGTCACCCGCAATGCACACGGCGACGCCCCATTGGCCATCGTCCTGCTTTGCCGCACACATCAGGCGGCTGTGGGTCCACGGTTGATGCGGGCGTTGCCATTCGATCCAGGCCAGGCGCTGGCCATCGGCGCTGACGATCGGTGAGGCATAGAAATCAGCGCCTCCGGCCAGCAACTGGCGCTGCCCGTCAGTCACGTCAATGGCGACCAGTCGATGCGTGTTGTGGTCTTCTTCGACGGCAAGTACCTGGCCATTGCTGAAGAACACGCCACCATAGCGTTTATCGCCCTGAGTCAGCGCAACCGGCACGCTGGCGTCCAGTGCCTGGCGGTACAGCTGCTGATCGCGCTCGTTGACGAACACCACGGCATCGTCAGCCAGGCAGAACGAACCGCCGCCGTACTCGTACACCCGGCTGCGCACGCTGAAGCCTTGCGGCGTCAGGCAGCGCTTGCTGTTGGCGTACCAGTGCCAGATGCGACAGGCGCCGTCTTCGGGGCGATATTCGTTCCAGAACAGGCCCGCCGAACTGACGTCCAGCTCGGCGAAGTCAACGCCAGCGGCGACCGCCTGTGCGGCGGTCAGGGTGTCAGGAAGATTTTGCGATGAGTCGTGAGTTTCGGTCATTGCGAAAGGCCAGCTCTTCAATGGTTTGAGTAGCGGTTTCGGACTCGTCGCGAGCCTGAGTGATGATCCCGTGGTGATAAGACTTGCTGCACACCGGGTCGGCGTTGGCAGCGTCGCCGGTCAGCATGAACGCCTGGCAGCGACAGCCGCCGAAGTCCTTTTCCTTCTCGTCGCACGAACGGCACGGCTCGGGCATCCAGTCGTAACCGCGAAAGCGGTTGAAGCCGAACGAGTCATACCAGATGTGCTGCATGCTGTGTTCGCGCACATTGGGAAACTGGATCGGCATCTGTCGCGCGCCGTGACAGGGCAGGGCGGTGCCGTCCGGGGTGACGGTCAGGAAAATATTGCCCCAGCCGTTCATGCAGGCCTTGGGACGCTCTTCGTAGTAATCGGGGGTCACGAAGATCAGTTTGCACGGATGGTCTTGCGCGGCCAGCCGGTCGCGGTACTCATTGGTGACCGCTTCGGCGCGCACCAGTTGATCCTTGGTGGGCAGCAGACCTATGCGGTTCAGGTGCGCCCAGCCATAGAACTGACAGGTCGCCAGCTCGACGAAGTCCGCTTCCAGCGCCAGACACAGCTCGATGATCTTGTCGATCCGGTCGATATTGTGCCGGTGGGTCACGAAATTCAGCACCATCGGATAGCCGTGCTTCTTCACCGCTTTGGCCATTTCCAGCTTCTGTGCGAAGGCTTTTTTCGAGCCGGCGAGCATGTTGTTCACTTGCTCGTCGCTGGCCTGAAAGCTGATCTGGATATGGTCCAGCCCGGCCTTTTTGAAGGCGATGATCTTTTCTTCTGTCAGGCCGATGCCTGAGGTAATCAGGTTGGTGTAGAAGCCCAATCGCCGTGCTTCGGCGATCAGTTCGGCAAGGTCCTGACGCACCAGCGGCTCGCCGCCGGAAAAACCGATCTGGGCGGCCCCCATTTCACGCGCTTCCTGCATGACCTTGAACCACTGCTCGGTGGTCAGCTCTTGGCCCTGCCTGGCGAAATCCAGCGGGTTGGAGCAGTAAGGGCATTGCAGCGGGCAGCGATAGGTCAGCTCGGCCAGCAGCCACAGCGGCAGGCCGACCTCCGGGGTGGGCGGTATGTAGGGGCTGTGGGTAGCAGGCGCGATATCAGACAAGATCGATCCAGTACTTTTCTTTGGCCACTTTCATGAAGTCGTCGACGTCCATTCCAAGCTCGGGGATGTTGGGGAATTCCCTTTGCAGTTCGGCGATGATAGCGGCGATCGTGCGCTCTCCATCGATCAGCCCGCCGATCAGGCTCGCGCTGTCATTGAGTTTGATCATGCCTTCCGGGTAAAGAACCACATGGGCCTTTTGCGCAGGCTCGTATTGAAAGCGATAGCCGTGGTGCCACTTGGGCGTAAGTGCTCGAAAAGCCGGATCGTGTTTTATCTCGTGCTTCATGGCGTAATCCCCTTATGCCAGACCTTCTGGTCTGTGACGCTGTGGTACGGGGGGCGGTTCAATTCATACGCCATGGACATGGCATCGAGCATGCTCCACAGAATGTCGAGTTTGAACTGCAGGATTTCCAGCATGCGCTGCTGGCCTTCATACGTAGTGTAGTGCTGTAACGTGATTGCGAGGCCGTGTTCTACATCGCGACGTGCCTGACCCAGGCGAGTACGGAAATACTCGTAGCCTGTCGGGTCAATCCACGGGTAATGCTGTGGCCAGCTGTCCAGTCGCGATTGATGAATCTGCGGTGCGAACAACTCGGTCAGCGAGCTGCTGGCGGCCTCTTGCCAGTTGGCGCGGCGGGCGAAGTTGACGTAGGCGTCAACGGCAAAACGCACGCCCGGCAATACCAGCTCCTGAGAGCGCAACTGATCCGGGTCCAGCCCTACGGCCTCACCGAGGCGCAGCCAGGCTTCGATGCCACCGTCTTCTCCGGGCGCGCCGTCGTGGTCCAGCAAGCGCTGAATCCACTCGCGACGTATCTCTCGATCCGGGCAATTGGCCAGAATCGCGGCGTCCTTGAGCGGGATGTTCACCTGATAGTAAAAACGGTTGGCGACCCAGCCCTGAATCTGCTCGCGGGTCGCGCGGCCTTCATACATCGCCACATGAAACGGGTGATAGATGTGGTAATAGGCACCCTTGGCACGCAAGGCCTGCTCGAATTCAGCCGGGGACAGCGCAGTCGCTTCACTCATGTCAGCTCCTAAAGCTCGATGCTCATGCCGTCAAAGGCGACTTCAACGTTGCGACGGACCAATTCGGCGCGCTCCGGCGAGTCTTCGTCGAGAATCGGGTTGGTGTTGTTGATGTGGATAAGCACCTTGCGCTGCTCGGGGAAGCCCTTCAGCACGTCGAGCATGCCGCCGGGCCCGTTCTGTGCCAGATGGCCCATTTCCCGGCCGGTGCGGGTGCCGACGCCACGGCGCTGCATTTCGTCATCGTCCCACATCGTGCCATCGACCAGCAGGCAGTCGGCGTCGCGCATTTTCTCGGCCAGCGCTTCATCGACCTTGCCCAGGCCCGGCGCGTAGAACAGCTTGCCGCCGGTGCGTGTGTCTTCGACCAGCAGGCTGATGTTATCGCCCGGATGCGGGTCGAAACGGTGCGGCGAGTAAGGCGGTGCCGCGCTGCGCAGCGGGAACGGTGTGAAGCGCAGGTTCGGACAGGCCGGGATCACGAAGCTACCTTGCAGCTCGATGCGGTTCCAGTTCAGGCCGCCGTTCCAGTGCTTGAGCATTTCGAACAGCGGGAAACCGGTACTCAGGTCTTCATGGACCATGTCGGTACACCAGACCTGATGCGGGCAGCCTTCGCGCAAACTGAGCAAACCGGTGGTGTGGTCGATCTGGCTGTCCATCAGCACGATGGCGCTGATGCCGGTATCGCGTAACGCCCGCCCCGGCTGCATGGGCGCAAAGCCCTGCAGTTGCGCGCGAATATCCGGCGAGGCATTGCACAGCACCCAGTTCACGCCGTCGTCGGACAGCGCGATGGACGACTGGGTACGCGCCTGCGCCCGCAGGCTGCCGTCACGAAACCCCGCACAATTGACGCAGTTGCAATTCCACTGGGGGAACCCGCCGCCAGCAGCGGAACCTAGAATCTGGATGTACATGTCAGCTCCCTGGCACACAATCTGGAACACAAAAATAAAGAACCGCTATAACCATAAAAAAAGCCCCGGCGAACCGAGGCTTCACAGCGCACTGAAATCAACGGCTTGCGAAGTACATGGTGACTTCAAAACCGATACGCAGATCAGTGTAAGCAGGTTTAGTCCACGACATAAAAATCTCCTCGGATGAATGCTACGGTTGGTGACTACATCTTAGTGCACCGCTGACGGCATACGTTCAGATGCTTAGGGAGCTATGTTACTCAATTTAACAATTTGGCAGGGCCAGAATCTGCAGGAAAGACCGTTACCGTTCAGGTAAGGATAACGGTATGGCCGCGCTGGCAGGGCGGTTGGCCACGATGAGCCAGCCGCTCGTGGCGTTGATCAGTTGGTTTACGGTGGCGAGCAGCGAGTGTGTATCCAGATTTGACAGGACGCGTTGCAGCGCTTGCAGGTGATTTTCCTGATGCCCGGCAAGGTGTGCGTGCCAGTGCATGTCTGCCTGTTGTTGATCAGGCAGGCTCGCGGCGTCGAACTGGGCAGACAGCACCCGGATTTGCTCAGGCAGATCTGCATTATCAATGAGCGCCGGCAAGCGGCCGATAAACGCCTCGATGTACTGAACAAGCTGCTCGGCACTGCAGGTGGGCGATTGCACACCGAACAGCAGCCCGGTCCTCCCGGCGATCTGCCTGATGCCGCTGAACACGGCGTACCCCAATTGCAACTCGACGCGCAGCCGCTGGTAAAACGGCGCTTGCAGCAGGTGCGCGATCAGTCGCCAGGTGGCTTCATCTTCGACTGAGGCCGTCGGCGCAGGGCAAAATACCAGCACGGCGTCTTCGGACGAGGACGATGCTTCGGTGCTCCAGCGTTTGCCGGGGCGAATGGTGGGTAGCGTGGGCGCGTCTGCTTGTCGGGTGCCCGGCGTGGCGTTCAGTGCGGTGTTCAACTGCAACTGGCTGGCGGCGCAGAACCCGCTGGCGAAGCTGATCCAGCGAGAATGTTTCCAGACGGCGTGCAGATCGCCCGTGGTTTGCACCTGTTGGCTGATCAAATAGTGATCAGCAAGATGCTTGAGCAACTGGCGAATAGCAATCAGCGGTTCACTGGCCTGCCCGGCGTGTGTCAGCGTTTCAGGTGCGGCGTGTCGCAGGCGTTGCAGCGCATGTTCGATGACCGCTGCCATCGGTGCCCGCAAACCGTTCAGCTGTATCTGCCAGTAGTGGCCATAGGCACTGAACGTCAGGTTTACACCGGCTTGCCGGGCATCCTCGATCAGTGGCGTGAGCCGGGTATTGAGCATCTGCCAAAGCGTCGGCTGCGGTGAAGGTAATTCCCAACGCAGGTAAAGCGCCGCTTCAACACCGTCGTCGGCGATGTTCTCCAGAAAGGGATTCGGCGCTGGCAGGTGCCATTCGGCCAGCTCGCCCCCCTGGTTATCTACAGGCGCCGAGCCGATCAGAGCGTTACTTGTGAGTTGTTTCAGCAGCTCGCGCAGTGCTTCAGCGCCTTGCTCACTCAACTGTGCAGGTATTTCACGACAGTGATGATGCGCCAGGCCCAGTGCTCCGCCCATTTGCAGGCGGCGCTGTTCCAGGCGTTGATATTCCTCGGTCAGCGCTGGCCACTGGGTCTCGAAGAACTTTAGCCAGCTGAAAAGCAGCGATTTTATCGTGGGTGCGCTCGCCCGATTTGCGTTGAACTCGATATCCAGCAGCAGTTGCCCATCAAACTGATACAGCGGCGTGGCTTTAAGCGAGTCGATCAGGCCCCGCTCGATCAATGTGACGATCAGCCCGCCCGGCTGCGCGGCATTCAGCCAGTGACAGAGAAACGCCACGGCCTCGTCAGCTTTGGCGGGCAGGTGCTCGCAGGCAAACAGCAGGTGTTTTTGCTCGTCGATGTGTTGAAGGCTGGCGGGGTGCTTCATCAGGGGCGCAGGGGCGTGCTGTCTGACTTTTGTGCCGCTGGCGAACAGTGCGCCATGCGTATTAGCCAGCGTTTCCAGCTCCGTCAATGATTGTGGGCCGCTCAGGCACAGGGTCATCTGTGCGGCTTGGTAAAAATGCTGATAGAAGTTTTGCAGGGCCTGCTGAAAGGCCGGGTTGGGCACCGAGAGGCTGTAGCGATTGCCGGCATGAAAGCCGCGCAACGGATGCTGAGGGTTGATCGGTGCCAGCAGACGCAACTCGTCGCTTGTTTTTGCATCGCCACGCCAGGCGATAAACTCGGCGTGCAACACCTCGCGTTCGCGCCGCTGATCGGCGACGGTCATGCGCGGCCGGGCGAGCATGTCGCACAGTCGCTCCAGCCCTTGAGCGAAGACCGCCTGCGGCAGTTCGAAGAAGAAGTCGGTGGTGCGTTCACGGGTACTGGCATTGACTTGGCCGCCGTGACGCTGCACGAACGTCATCAGGTTTTCCCCGGTCGGGAAGCGCTCGGTGCCGAGGAAAAACAGATGCTCCAGAAAGTGCGCCAGGCCCGGCCACGCCAACGGCGCATCGTGACTGCCTGCGGCCACGCGTAACGATGCCGCACTGCGCTTGAGTCGCGAGTCGTGACACAGCGCCACACTCAGGCCGTTGGCCAGCGTGATACGTCTGAGGTCAGCGGATTGCGGGGCAGGCATGAGGGCGTCCACGGCAGCAGGGAAGGCGATGGGTCATGCTAGCGGATAACCGGCGGAGTTCGCGAGCCTGGCATGATAGTTGAGATGGCCAGTACAGTCGCATGAATTGGGTCGCCTGAAACGCAGTCTTCGCGAACAAGTTCGCTCCCACGCCCTCCGGGCAGAAGCGCGATATGTGTACGGACCGGGCGACGCTTCGCTTGTCCGCGATATCTCGGTTTTGGTAGGAGCGGACTTGTCCGCGAACTGCCGGGAACCGGCAGCGAAACCATCCGCCTCGGTGCACCAGATGCAACCAAGGTGGCCGGTTTTGGACCGCTTCGCAGCCCATCGCGAACAAGTTCGCTCACAGGGGGCAGTGTAGGGCTCGGGGCAGTGACGCATAAAGCTCAGGTCTTCGATCAACAAAGTAGTCGTTCACCGTCCTGGCCTGCGCCAGCAGTGCTTTGTCCAGCGTACCCACCAGCAAGCCTTCGTCCTGATCTGCCAGCAGCGGACGGCTGCCGTCCGGTGCGCAAAGGCTGCTGAGCCCGCAGTAACGAATCTCGCCTTCGCTGCCGCAATAGTTGGCGTACACCACGTAACAGTGGTTCTCGAACGCCCGCGCCCGCACGGTCACTTCACAGACAAAGTCGTAAGGCGCCATGTTCGCGGTTGGCACCAGAATCAGCTCGGCCCCTGCCAGCGCCAGTCGGCGAGTGTTTTCGGGGAACTCCACGTCGTAGCAAATCAGCATGCCCAATCGCCAGCCGTTCAATTCGACCACCGGGAAATAGTCTGCGCCCGCCGAGAACATCGATCTGTCCAGTTCACTGAACAAATGCGTCTTGCGGTAGTTGCACAGACTGACGCCGTGCTCGTCGATCAGCTGCACAGCGTTGTAAATCTGCTGATCGGTATCGCGTTCCGGGTAGCCATACAGGATCGCAATACCATTGGCCTTCGCGATCGCGGCGATGCGCGTAGCTGCCGAGCCGTCGTGTGGCTGCGCCAGCTCACTGACCGCTTGGGCACCAATGTTGTAGCCGGTCAGGAACATCTCCGGGCAGATCAGCAACTGTGCACCTTGGACGGCGGCGCTGACGGCCTGTTGCTCCAGACGAGCCAGGTTGCCGCTGATGTCCATCGGCAGTGGCGGGCATTGATACAGCGCTATGCGCATGACGTTTTCCTTGGTTGTCAGTCAGCCAGCGTGATCGGGCCGATTTCGTGGAATACATCGCCGGGGCCCGGATTTTCAGCGTGAGTCTTGCCGCCAAAGTGATTCATGATGCCCCATACCGCATTCAGCGAGGTCTGCACCGCGCCTTCTACCCAGGCTGGCGTCCAGGACACATCGTCACCGGCGATGAACATGCCGCGCTGTTCGCTGGGCATGTCCTGCTGCATGAAGTGCGCGTACATGCGCTGGTTATAGCGGTAGTGGCCCGGCAGCGCACCCTTGAATGCGCCGAGGAAGTGCGGATCGGCCTCCCACGAAACGGTGATCGGATCGCCGATGATGCGCGCCGCGATGTCCACTTTCGGGTAGATCTTTTTCAGCGCATCGAGCGCCAGCTTCACGCGTTTTTCGATGGGTTGCGGCAGCATCTTCAGTGCATCGCTCATCCAGGAGTAGGACAGGCAGATCACCCCCGGCTTGTCGTCGCCGTTATCGAACAGATAAGTGCCACGGGTCAATCGGTCGGTAAGGGTCATGCTCATCAGGTCGCGACCGGTTTCCGGGTCTTTGTCCTTCCAGAACGGCCGGTCGACCATGACGAACGTCTTCGACGACTGCATGTAACGGGTGCGGTCCAGGGCCATCCACATCTTCTGCGAGAACAGCGATTCTTCGCACTCGATCTGGGTGGTCAACAGCCAGCTTTGGCAGGTGGTCAGCACGGCGGCGTATTGCCGGGTGTCGCCCCAGTTGTCGGTCACGGTAAAGCTTCCATCCTCGGCCCGCGCAATACGCTTCACGCCAGGACGAGGCGCGCCACGATGCAGCGAAGACAGGCTGGTGCCCTTCGGCCAATGGGCGCAACGCTCGGGCACGTGGCTCCACAACCCGACCGGCACTTGCTGCACGCCGCCGACGATCAGGTGCTGGTGCTCATCGCAGTTGGTCATCACCACACGGAAGATTTCCAGCATCGAATTGGGGAAGTCCGAGTCCCAGCCACCGGTGCCGAAACCGACCTGGCCAAACACTTCGCGATGGTAGAAAGACAGTTTGGCGAACGCCTTGGACGTCGCGACGAAATCGTAGAAGGTGCGGTCGTCCCACAACGGCACCAGCTTGTTCCACAGCTCCTTGAGGCGCGGCACATCGCGGTCGCGGATGGCTTGCTGGATGTCGCCGAACTGCGAGCCGCTTTCCAGTGCGTCGGCCCAGGCATCGGCGACTTCCTGAAACAGGGCGGGCAAGTCCGAGAGCATCTGCGCGTAATAGGTGGTGCCTTCCAGGTCGATGACGGTGCTGCCGGACGCAGCCGTCAGCGGGTTGGGAAACGGCCTGGACTCAAGGCCCAGTTTGTCGACGTAGTGAAAGAACGCCGTCGATGACACCGGGAAACGCATGCCGCCCAGTTCAGCAACAATGCCTTTGGCGCCTTCAAACTCCTGTGAGCGCAGACGGCCGCCCATCTTGGAGGCCTCGTACACCACGGGTTTGAGGCCCATCTTCATCAGTTCGTAGGCCGCTACCAGCCCGGCAATCCCGGCGCCGATGATCGCCACTTCTGCGCCATGATGTTCAGCCGGAATACTGCCCAGACCTTTCGGGTGCTCGATCCAGTCATCGAAGGCAAAGGGGAAATCAGGGCCGAACATCGTGATCGGCTTTTTGCCGTTGGCGGGGTGACGGTTGTTCTTCATGACGGACCTTGATGGGCAACGGCGAAAAACAACAGTCTAGATAAGCGCGAGCACGTTAATAAGACGCAAAGTGTCGTCGAAATGCTGTTTGTTTGTGCTAAATGACGAAGCTATTGGTTATTTTGACTGTTCGCCGTTGTCAGCACTGAGTCAGACCGGCTGCCCACGGTCGATCTTGCTGCTGAGAATGATCGACGTGGTGGTTTTCTCCACGCCGTCCACGCTGCCAATCAGGTCAAGAAGCTGGTCCAGTTGCTCCGGAGAATCCGTGCGCAACCAGGCGACATAATCGAACTCGCCACTCACCGCACACAATTGCTGAACCTGCGCCATCGCACTCAGCCGCCGCAGCACTTCCTTGCCCGAGCGCGGTTGTACGGTGATGCCGACATAGGCCTGCAAGCCGCCGTTCACCACGCGTTGCGCCAGGCGCACGCCATAGCCGGTGATCACTTTGCTGCTTTCCAGCCTCGCCAGCCGTGAGGTGACGGTGGTGCGGGCGATGCCCAGTTGGCGGGCCAGCATGGCGACGCTTTCGCGTGCATTGATTTGCAGCGCAGCGATCAATTTCTGATCAATTTCATCGAGCACGGGCGGGCGGGTTTCGGACACGGGCATTTCCTTCAGAACTTCCAGCGCTTGGCGGTCTTGGCCAGACGTGCCTGCAAGCCGTCGAGGTTCTTCGCCAGTTGCTGAGTCATCAAGTGATAGCCCATCAATTCGGCCGGTATGACTGGCTGCACCGCTGGCGTTTCAGTCGTTTCAGGTGTACGTATCAAACGCTCGGTCGCGCCGGTTTGCAGCGCGCGGGCCATGCCGATCAACTGCCGACGGATCTGCCGGTAATCGCCGTCCAGCGAGGCTTTCAACGATTCGCCCGCCACTTTGTCCAGGTCTGCGGGACGAATGTTGGCGAGAATTTCCAGGGTGCTCAGGCACATGCGGAAATGCCCCTGAATGGCGTCCAGCTCGACCATGGACATCTTCACTTCCTTGGAGACCGACGGCAGCAGCGAGCGCAATTGCAGCATCGTGGCGTTGAGCCTGGCCGTGAGCTTGAGGTGCTCGTCAGCGGTGACCGGCTGGCCTTGCACAACGCGTCCATACACCTTGGCGCAGTCACGCAGGCCGCTGGCCAGGTTGTAGCGCCACGAAAACACGGCGTACAACGGCAGCGCGAACGAGAAGGCCAGCGCCAGCGCGATACCAATCAGGATATCCACCGTGCGCCATAGCCCGTCGCTGATCGGGTTGTAGCCATGCCCGGCGACGATAAACAGCGTAATCGCCGAAAGCAGCGCGGTGTAGCCGCCCTTGCCGATGGCGTGATAGGCGAAAAAGCCGCACAGCACTGACATCATTGCGTAGGTCAGCAGCGGAATTTCCAGGTAACCCTGCTGCACCACCACAATCAGGCCGAGCCCGGCGCCGATCAGCGTCCCATAGGCCCGTTCGACTGACTTTTTGCCGATATTGCCGTGATGCTGCAAGCCGCCGATCACGATCAGCATGGTCACCGATGCCCATTCGCCGTGCGGCAGATTCAGGCCCGTGGTCAACAGGATGGTCACCAGCAACCCCACCGCAATCCGCGCCGCATGGATCAGCCGCGCATGCCGGTAACGGCGATACGGATCCAGCAAAGGACGCAGAACAGGGCGAAGCCAGGAGGGTATGAAGGCAGAGCGCGAATTCGTCATGCGTTAAGAGACCGCGAGGGTAGGGAAGAGATCCCTGATTGGATGATGGTAGGCCTCAGTAAGCCACATTTGACCGGCGATGGGTGGGGTTTGTTGGCGATTGGTGAGCATGGCATTGCGCACATGGACGGTAGGAAAAGAGCCCTGAATGCAGTAAGAGCAAGGTTTATGCCTTTGTAAGGTGGCTTTATATGAGTCCTTATCGTGCTTAATGTATGTTTTCATGATCTATTATCTGCAGTCACAAGTGTGCATACGTGCTACTTTGTGATCTCTTGATCTCTTGATCTCTTGATCTCTTGATCTCTTGATCTCTTGATCTCTTGATTTCCCGTGCCCTGCTTGCCGGTATTGCTCATGAAAGCTTTTTTCCCCGTTCAATGCACCGACACGCTGATGCGGATCGCCCTGCTGGTAAAGCAGGCCAGGCTGCAACAGGGCGTTCGCCAGATTGATCTTGCCGAGAGGCTGGGCATCACGCTCCGCACGTTTCGCCGCATTGAAGCCGGCAGCGCAGAGGGCGTATCGCTGCGCGACTTCATGCTGGTGGTCTGGGGCCTGGGCGTGTCAGAGCGCTTGTTTCAGGGGCTGCGAGACGACGAGTCGTTCAGCGTCGAACAGCTTGAAGCTGCCGACCGCAAGCGCGTCCGCTTGCCCAGAAACAGGCCGGAGGACTTCTGATGGCTCAGGCTTATATTTACATGGAGTGCCCTGTCAGCGGGCGAACGCTTACGCTGGGCAAGCTGACGATTCAGTCCGGTGTCGGGACTTTTCAGTATTCACCTGATGCGGTGCAGGAAAACATCTGGGTGCCGGATCCTTTCAGGTATCCGCTGTCTGCGCGCTCTTATTCCGTGACGAAAAATGGCGGCGTTCCCGGTTTTATTGACGACGCCATGCCGGACGGCTGGGGTGAGCGGCTGTTGCATCGGGTTGAGAAAGGCCCGCTGGATTCGATCCAGCTTCTGCTCAAGTCCCCCAACGGCGACAGAGCGGGCAACATCATGGCCGGTGCTGCGCGCGTGCCGCAGGACGGGTTGGGCCAGACGCCTCCCAAGGTCCTGCATGCCAGAGGCCTCGATCACTTTATCGATACTTGCGAAGCAATCTATGACAGCCAACTCACTGCTGAGCAACTGGAGATTCTCAAGGTCAGGGATCAGCGATCTTCGGCGGGTGGCGCTCGTCCAAAGCGAACCTACCTGTTCGACAAGAAGTTGATCCTGGCCAAGCCCCGTGACAAATTCGATCACTATGATCTGCCTTCTGTAGAGCATGCCTGCATGACATTCGCAGGGCTCAAAGGGCTTCAGGCGGCCAACACGTTGCTGTATCGCAGTGAAAGAATCAATACGCTTCTGGTCGAGCGCTTTGACCGGATTTTTGAAGAGCGGACCGGTCGTTTTCGACGTCTGCCGATGCTCAGCGGGCTGACATTGCTGGATGCAGAGTGGAAAGCGCGTAGCCATCCGGACTGGCAATACGCTGCACTCGCTGACGAGCTCTATCGTCGGGGGGCTCCCGATCAGGACAGGCGAGAGCTGTATCGGCGCATGGCCTATAACGTGCTGGTCGGCAATGCCGATGATCATCCTCGTAACCACGCGGTTATCTGGAAAGACGGCACCTGGCGGCTGTCGCCCATGTACGACGTGCTGCCGATTCTGGACGAAGGGCCTGCTCAGGTGCTTGCCATGTCGGTGGGTATCGAAGGGCCGCGTCTCAATCGAGGCAATCTGTTGAGCCAGCACAGTCACTTTGCGCTGAACAGGTCGCAAGCCGAAGCCGTGCTGGATGAAGTCGCAAGCTGGGAGGCCGAACTGCACGACTACTACAGCCAGTTCATTGCTGGCGCGGAACTGGATGCTGCGGTCACTGCGACCAGTGGGGCGCGCCTTAAGCGTTAGCACTCATTCTCTGTTTTTGAGGTTGCGCACGTGCTCACGATGAGTTGCGCGATTGGGTGGACGTCGGCCTGCTTGCAGAGTGCTCACAAGGGCATCGACCTGCGCCTCACTAAATACTCGCTGCTGAAATGAACGGATGTAGCGAATGAAGCCCGCGCCCTGTGTCACGTTACTGGGCATAGGCGTTTTGAACGTGCTTTCGCCCACAAAGCTGATGACGGAGTGCAGGTTGCTCATGTCGACCGCAAGCGTTGCCTCCAGCGCCTTGAGGTGTTTGTAGTTCTGCCGTAACGGGTTCTGAAACCTGAGTGTCTGTCGGTAGATTTTTTGTGTCCACTGTGGCTGTTTTTCGCTGTCAAAAATCCAACCGCGCATGTTCTTGGTTTCCAGCACGAAAATGCCAAAGGGCGAGATGAACACATGGTCAATCTGTGTGGTGCCGTCTGCAGTGTTCAGGGTGACATTGTGCAGGCGGCGATAGACTGTCTTATCCAGCTTCCAGTGAGCAAAAAGACGCACCCACAGTTCGCCTATATGACCTTTGGCCCAAGGTGATTTGAGCAGCGCCAGCAGCAGTAACGCAGGAAGCAGCCAGATCAGGATATGGATGGCTGGGGCGAAGATGGCGCTGTAATTCATGGGGAGTCCTTTCCATGGCATTCAGATGGGTCTGACAGGTTTTCGGATCGGCTGCGGGATTCTTTACAGCGCAGACCAATTGATCTGATAGCGTGTACTTCGACCGCCACCTGGCAAGCGCACCAGGCAGTTGTTGGCGAGCAGGGCGCTTAAATGACGGGTAGCCGTGGCTTTGGAAACTTTCGCCACGGCTTGATACTGCGCAGCGCTCAGCCCCTCTTCAAAACCGCGCTCGCCTCCGTCAAGCAGACGATTGAGCACCTTTACCTGCTCGGCGGACAAGCCGTCGCGGGTGTGCAGTTGCCAAAACCGTGTTTTGGCCAGCACGCGTTCAATGCGAGCCAAGGCATGCTCAATACTGCTCAGCAATGTGCGCAGAAACCACTCCAGCCATTGGGTTATGTCGGTCGTGCTTTTCTGGCTGGCCTCCAGTACGCGGTAATACCCGGTCCGGTCGTCGAGGATGCTGGCCGACATGGCGAACAGCCGAATGGCCTGCTGATCGCCCTGAGCCAGTGCCAGGTCAGTCAGTGCTCGTGTCAGACGACCATTGCCGTCATCAAAGGGATGCAGCGTCACAAACCAGAAATGTGCAATACCGGCACGTATGAATGGGTCAAGACGCTGGTCATTCTGGCTGATGGCAAACCAGTCGATAAAATCGTCCAGCTGCCGGGAAAGCACCGTGCGGGGTGGCGCTTCAAAATGCACCGTGGGCCGATCAAGTCTTCCGGAAACAACCTGCATGGGATCGTCGCCACGCAGTTGGCCGACCACAATGCGCCCGGAGACTGAGTTGTCCTCCGCTGGAAACAGCCAGCGATGCCAGTCATACAGACGCTGCAAGTCAAGCGCCTGGGCGTGTCCTCGGGTGGCGTCCAGCATCAGTTCGGCCAACCCCTCACTGCGAGGGCTCAGCTTGCCTTTATCGGCAATCCCCAGGCGACGGGCCAGTGAAGACCTCACAGAGCCCACATTCAACTGCTCGCCTTCAATGGCAGACGAGGTGATGATGTTCTGTAGCAGCGTATCCAGAACCTCCTGCATTCCGGTATCGCCAGCCACAGCACTGCTCATACCCAGCAACTGCCCTTGAGCCTTGGCACATGCTCGCAGCAACGGCGCGATGCGTTCTTCGTCCCAGCTGAAAAACGGCCAGTCCGGTTGCTGCCAGATCCAGAGATGTTCGGACATCGGATATGCCTGTGCAGTGAGCCGAATAAAGGATTTATTCGGCTCATAAGATGAGCCGATTGTGCAGGCTATTCGGCTCATCTTCCAGAGTTGCTTCTTTGGGTGGGTAAAATGTCCGGGTTTGCATCTGTCGAACGCCCTTTCAATGGAACCGAAAGCGCCTGCCTGCCACTTAAGTCGGCACAGTCAGGCCCGTCATGGGTAATCTGATGCTATTGATTGATCGCCAAGTGGACTCTACCCCGCATGAAAAAATGTATTGCTCTGATCTTTACTCTGTTCGTCTGCAAAGGTGCATGGGCAGGAACGGCACGGGATGAACAAAGCATCACGTCTTACATCGACAGTCACGGCACCGAACAGATCGCGTTGCTTGAGAAACTGGTGAACATCAACAGCGGGACAGACAACGTTGAGGGTGTCGTCAAGGTCGGTAACCTGATCAAGCCGGAGCTGGAGGCATTGGGCTTCGAGACCACCTGGCACGACCTGCCCTCGGCAATGAACCATGCCGGCAGCCTTGTCGCTGTGCATGACGGCAACAAGTCTGCAAAACGGGTTCTGCTGATAGGCCATCTGGATACGGTCTTTCCTCAAACAAGCAGCTTTCAGACGTTCGCTTACCTGGACGGCGGCAAAAAAGCCAAAGGCCCCGGCGTCATCGATGACAAAGGCGGCGTGGTCACGATGCTTTATGCATTGCAGGCGCTCAAGCACAGCGGCGCGCTGGAAAAGATGAACATCTCGGTAGTCTTGATAGGCGATGAAGAGCTTGCAGCCAAACCGACCGAGATTTCCAGAGAGTGGCTGATCGCCGAAGCCAAAAGAAGCGACATTGCGCTGGGCTTCGAATTCGCCTTGTCGCCCAATCAGTTGATCACCGAGCGAAGAGGGCTGAGCGAATGGTTTTTGACCAGCACCGGCATCGACAAACATTCAGCGACGATCTTTCAGCCTGAGACCGGTTTTGGTGCCATGTACGAGTCGGCCCGAGTGCTTGACGAGATTCGTCAGAAACTGTCAAACGAGCAGGGCCTGACCATCAATCCGGGACTCATTCTGGGCGGCTCAACGGCTGCAGAAGACAGTGCCAGTGGCCAAGGCACGGCGTCTGGAAGAAAGACAACGGTTGCCCGGATCACATCGGTGCATGGTGACTTGCGCTTCAGCAGTGAAGACCAGAGAGCCTCTGCGGAAACCCGAATGAAGGAAATAGCCAGTCACCCGCTGCCGCAGACCAACAGCGACCTGAAAATAAAAGCCATCATGCCGGTCATGGCGGATCGCGAAAGCAATCGCCAACTACTGGCAGCCTACAGTCAGGTCAGCCAGGATCTCGACGGACCTGCTCTGGAGTCGGCGCCCTCAGCAGAACGAGGCGGCGCAGATATTTCCTATGTGAACAAGTATGTAACCGCGAGCCTGGACGGCCTTGGTGCGTGGGGGACGGGTGCGCACAGTGAAAATGAAACCATCGAGTTGGGCTCATTGCCCGTGGTGACGAAACGGGCGGCTATTTTCCTGATCCGTTACGGTAACAATTGATTTGTCTTGTGCCGGCGCAAGCTCTTTCGGGCTCGTTACAGCGATCAAAGGGGAAACTCCGTGAAGTTCGACCTGCGCCTGTCACAAGACAACGATCTGTCGGATTTGATACGTCTCTCAGCGCAGGCTCGTGTCCGCTATAAAATCATTCCTTCACTCGCGCACGTCGCCGACAGCCCTGCGCTGAGCGAAGAAAGGTTCAACGTCTGCCGGGTTATGGTCGCTGTCGACAGGGACAGTCAACGCGTCATCGGCTTTGCAGCCATGCGGCCTCTTGACGGTCTTTTGTACCTGGACACCATCGCTGTTGATCCTGAGGCTTCAGGCAATGGCGTGGGGGAGGGGTTGTTGTTGTCCGTCATGGCGCATGCGCATGCCCAGCAGGTTAAAGCGGTGAGCCTGACGACATTCCGCGAACCGCTCTGGAACGGGCCCTGGTTTCGAAAGCATGGCTTCTCTCTGATGCCGCAAGCTCATGTCGGCGCTGGGCTGAGGGCGGTCATTGACCGTCAATCGCTGACTCACCGTCCAGCCACGCGGGAGACACTTTGGCGTTTGTTGTGATCTCTGATCGCTACATACCTTCGATCCATCGTTCAACATTCGTACAGCCTGCCTTTGCCATATTCGCGTTGCCAGCCTGTTCTCTCGCCACGGTGAGAGCTGCAGCGCTCCAGTCAAAATGTATCAAAACAGACATATTGCAGATACGTCATGCCTATAAAACAGGCTACCCGCTGAAGGACCGGCTCTGAATGCATAACCAGAAACTCTCAGGCTTCCCCCTTCAGACGAGCTAATTACCTGCTGCCATGAATAACCTGAACCTGTCCGAATCTCGCCAGAACGAATCATCGCCGGATGTCATTTACGGCTCTATTCAACCCGAACTGCTACGTGAAGAGGTGCTGGCTGATCTGCTGGAAGCCAGCGCACACCGCGATCCTGCACAGGTGGCATTGATCTTCGGCGAACGCCGGATCAGTTATGGCGAGTTGGACCGACAAGCCGATCAAGTGGCGTCGGCGCTGATTGAAGCGGGTGTTCGACCTGGGCAGATCGTCGGCCTCTGGCTGCCGCGTGGCATCGAGCTTCTGATCATGCAGGCCGGCATCGCCAAGACTGGCGCGGCCTGGCTGCCGGTGGATCAGGACACACCGATGGAGCGTCTGCAAATCTGCGTGGAGGATGCCAGTGCCGTCGGTGTGGTTTGCAGTGAAGCGCTGCGGCCTATGCTGGCTGAAACGGGGCTGGAGACGTGGACGGCCGAGGCGCTGCTGGCCCCCAACGACAGAATTGCGGTGCGACGCAGCGGGGCCTCGCCGGACCATCCCGCCTACGTCATCTACACCTCGGGTTCGACCGGCAAACCCAAGGGCATCGTGATTTCCCAGCGCAGCATCTGCCATTTTCTGCGCAGTGAGAACGCGATACTCGGCATCCGCGCCAGCGACCGGGTTTACCAAGGGTTCTCGGTGGCGTTCGATATGTCGTTCGAGGAAATCTGGATTGCCTACCTGGTGGGTGCAACGCTTTGGATCGGCCCGAAGGAAACCAGCGGTGACCCCGAGACGCTGCCGCGTCTGTTGAACGAACAGCGCATCAGCGTTTTACACGCTGTGCCGACACTGCTGGCGCTGTTCAGTGAGGACGTGCCGAGCCTTCGCCTGATCAATCTGGGCGGCGAAATGTGCCCCGAGTCTCTGGTCGAGCGCTGGGCGACTCCAAATCGGCAAATGTTCAATACCTATGGGCCTACCGAAGCCACAGTGTCGGCCAGCCTCGCGAGGTTGTCGCGTGGACGTCCGGTCACCATCGGCACTCCGCTGCCCAATTACGGCTTGCTGGTGATCACCAATGACGCTTCGGTGGGGGGCGGTCTTGCGCCGAGCCTGTTGCCGCGCGGTGAAGTGGGCGAGCTGTGCATCATCGGCCCCGGTGTTGCCGAAGGCTATCTCGGAAGACCGGACCTGACGCAGGAGAAATTTCTTTCTAATCCGTGGTCCACCGGCTACCACGATGCGCGCTTGTATCGCACTGGCGACCTGGCGCGCATCGATGGCGAAGGGCAGGTGCAGTGCCTGGGGCGTGCCGACGATCAAGTGAAAATTCGTGGTTTTCGTGTGGAGCTCGGCGAGATTGAAGCCTTGCTGGCGCAACAGCCCGGCGTCGGTACCACGGCTGTTTTACTGCGTAACGAAAACGGTGTTGATCAACTGGCTGCTTACGTGGTTTGCGACGCTGAGCCGCCTTCCGGCTTTACCAGTCAGTTGCGCAAAGCCCTGCAAGCTCAACTGCCGCCGTACATGGTGCCGGGGCACTTTGAACTACTCGACAGCATGCCTCGCCTGACCTCCGGGAAAATCGACCGCAAGGCACTCAAGGCTCTTGCGTTGACGATCGACGCAAGCAGTGCTGAGTCCGATACCCCTGAAACTGAAGGTGAGGTCGCACTGTTCTCTGCACTGGCCACGCTTTTTCCAGGCATGCCAATTCGTCGCGATGCTGATTTTTTCACCGATCTGGGCGGGCACTCGTTCTTTGCTGCACGTCTGGCGTCGGCTCTGCGCGCCAACCCGCGCTTCGCTCAAATCACTGTGCGCGATATTTACCAGCAACGGCGCGTCGGTTCGATTGCTGAAGTGCTGGATCAGGCCCCCGAGGAAATGTCCGCTCCGGTCGACTGGACACCTCCTTCAGCCTGGCGGCGCTGGCGTTGCGGGATGGCACAAGCGCTGGCATTGCCAGTAATGGTCAGCCTGCGGATGACGCAGTGGCTTGCGCCGTTCTTTACCTATCACTTTCTCACCGGCTCGCCCGATGACTCGGTCGCACTGGCAACAGTGGCTTCTATCTCGGTCTTTCTGATCACCACTGTGTTGCAGTTCTTCATTGCGATAGCGGCCAAATGGCTGATTGCCGGACGCCTCAAGCCCGGCGTCTACCCGCTGTGGGGCCTCACCTACTTTCGCTGGTGGGCCGCCGATCGTATGGTCGAGTCAGCACCGGCTTACCTGTTGAGTGGGTCTTCGTTTTACCCCGTGTGGTTGCGCGCCCTCGGCGCGAAGGTCGGGCAGGAGGTCGTTATCGGCGGCACCGTCATCAGGGCGCCTGACCTGTTGCAGATGGGTGATGGGGTGAGCGTCGGCAACGGTGTCAGCTTCGAGAACGCACGCGTCGAACGGGGCCAATTGCACTTAGGGCGTATCGAGTTGCAAGACAACGCCTGTGTGGGGTCTTACGTGATCATGGAAGGCAACACGGCGGTCGGCCCGTGGGCACATCTGGAAGCACAGTCGGCGATGGCACAAGGACGCGAAGTCCCGGCTGGCCGTGTCTGGCAGGGGTCGCCTGCGCGTGATGTCGGCGCTTTTGACACGCTTGGCCAACCGGCGCGTCCCGTTGTCACAAAGGCGCGCTTGCGTGCGGAGAAGCTGTTCTTCGCGCTGGGTATTCTATTGGTCGCCCTGCTGTTTTTCATCCCGGTTTTCCCGACCTTTTTCCTGATCGACTGGTTCGACAACCAACATGTTCTGCCGGCGTTTGAAGGGAGCGGGGTGGTTGGGCAACTTGCCCGCTATTTCATCCTCGCGCTCCCGGCCAGTGCCGTGTTGATCGTCGCCACGGTGCTGGCATCTGCCGCATTGCGCTGGATCGTGTTTCCACGCCTCAAGCCGGGCCGCTACGCCGTACACAGCAACACCTACTGCGCCAAATGGTTGATCAGCCAGATTCAGGAGGCGAGTCTGAACGTGCTATCGGGCATCTACGCTACGGTTTATTCACCGTTCTGGTACCGACTGCTGGGCGCGAAGGTCGGGCGTGATGCCGAGATCTCCAGCGCACAGGGTGTGATCCCCGACATGCTGACCCTCGGTAATGAAACTTTCATCGCTGATGCCGTGATGTTGGGCGACGAGCGTATCGATGGTGGCTGGATGACCCTGCAACCAACGGTCATCTCCAATCGCAGTTTTGTCGGTAACGGCAGCTACATTTCAGACGGTACGGTGCTGCCGGAGAACGTCCTGATCGGTGTTCACTCCTGCGCGCCGCACAACAGTGAACTGGCCGATGGCGACACCTGGCTCGGCTCGCCCCCGATCAATCTCCCCGCTCGCGAACAAGCGAGTGGCGCTCCGGAGTCACTGACCTTCAAGCCGTCACCGCTGCGCCGTCTGGCCCGAGGGCTGGTCGAAGGCGTGCGTATCGTGACCCCGCACGCTGTGGTGATCGCTGTCGGTTACACCGTCATGCTGGACCTCATGCCGCTGGCCGAAGACGAGCGCTGGGGTGCTGTTCTGGCTTACCTGGCGGTGATTGGTCTGGCTTACAGCGCGGGTAATTTCCTGCTGGTGGCTGCCCTGAAATGGCTGGTCATCGGCCGTTACCGCAAACGTGCCGACCCAATGTGGACGCCGTTTGTATGGCTTTCAGAAGGCATCACCAGCCTCTATGAAGGCATGGCTGTGCCAAATTTCATGCGCTACCTGCGCGGCACACCATGGTTGCCGCTGGCTTTCAACCTGCTCGGCTGCAAGATCGGCCGTGGGGTGTATATGGACACGACCGACATCACTGAATTTGATTGTGTCAGCGTGGGGGCAGACAGCGAACTGAATGCAGGGGCTTGTCCGCAAACGCACCTGTTTGAAGACCGGGTGATGAAAATCGACCACGTCACCATCGGCGAGCGCGTTTACATGGGGCCACGCAGCTCTGTGCTCTACAGCGCCGCAGTGGGCAACGACGCGCACCTTGGCCCACTGACGCTGGTGATGAAAGGCGAACATATCCCCGCGTGCAGTCGCTGGGCCGGCTGCCCGGCGGCGCCTGACAGGGTATGAGCGTCGGGGCAATCTGGACATTCGATGAAAATGGCCAGCTTGCCCCAGTCAAATCATCTCCTCAGGCCGGTGTACTGCTGGTCAGTTGCCTGATCAAGCCGGGCACCACGAGGGTCGAAGCGAGAGATCGTATTCGTAGCTGTGTGCGTGAGGCCCTTGTTGAGTGGCTCGGGTTATCGCTTTATGCGATTACCTCTAACAGCATTCCCGGCCATGCCCCACGGCTGATAATCAACGGTCTGCCGGAGCCTGGGTTTTCCATCAGTCACGAAGCCGGGTTGTCTCTGGCAGCGGTGAACTTACAGGGGCCGGTCGGGATTGATGTGATGCAGGTCCAGGATGTTGCGGACTGGCAGGTGGTTGCGCAGGATTACTTTGGACCTGACGTAGCTGCCGGGTTGCTAAGCATGCCCGAGGCGACGCGGCCAGCTGCATTTGCCAGAGCATGGTGCGAGCGGGAAGCGCTTTTGAAGCTGCATTCTCGGGGTATTGCAGAATGGGGCGCTATGCAGCATCTGGATGGCGTGGGGGTTGAGGTGGATCTGGGGGGCAGGTGGGTTGGCGTGGTGGCGCTGCTCGGGGAGTGGCGCAGCACTCTGCGTCACAACCGGTGAAGACATTTTGCCTGCCCGCCACCTGACACTGACCACGAACCATGGGCAAAAGGATCATGAGTCGGCAATTATCCCGGTGAGCTTGTCGAGCTATTCGGCCATTATTTGCTTGTAGCGCTTCTGATATTCAGCATAAGGAAGACTCTGCTCTCTAAGCAGATCGAGCTGTTGCTGCTGGTAGGCTTCTTTTGTCAGGGGAGATGTGCCGGCAACAGAGTTCGAACCTTTGGGGCCTTTCAACCCAGCCGCGCCTTTTGGAAATAGCTGATTGGTCATCTCGGTGATCTTTTTCTCTGCATCGATAAACTTGTCGATCACACGCCCGCCACCCCAGCGCGAATCATATTCAGCCTGGCCGACTTGCTGACCAAATTGATAAACGCGAATGTCGGCATAACTCATATAAATGGCCATGTCCCAACTCCAGGTTCCGATATAGGTCGTCGTCAGAGGGCAACTGGACGGGCTGCTGCCCGGCGGAATCTGACGTGTATGAAAGCCTTTCTCGGTCAGCAACCTGACGTAGGTCGTATTGAACCCTTCGCGCAGACCATCAGCAGGGATCATGCAGATTTCCGGTGCCAGGTCCTGAGAAAGCTGAACCGGAGTCACCGTTTGGTTAATGGTGCACCCCGATGCCAACACTGCGGATGCCATTGTGATGAAGATATAAAGGGTGCGCATGGCGACCTCCTTGTCATTAATAAGGCCGGCAAGGTATCACGGCTTTTACTGATTCATTGTCCCGTCTTGGTTCGAGGGCATCTGTCCGTGCTCCCCAGCCAGGTACTTCGCCATCGCCGCGAAGCGTCGCCGGGTTTCAATTTCAAACAACCTGTTGATCAGCGAATCAAACATCCACCCCAGCCAGCGGGGTCTCAGACGCATATTGAACGTGTACGTCAGTTCGGACGTGTTATTGGCGAGGTCTTTGTGGTGCATAGACGCTGCCCACTCCTGAAAGCAACCTTGAGGTTCTATCAGGACGGCAGCAGCAACGTGATGTGAGGGCTTGTAGTTCACAAAGCGCGTGCGCATGGCAAAGAGTCGTTTCCAGCCCCGCCCCTGATTGGACGAAATAGCCCCCACGTAAGGATGACTGTTGCCGTCTTCGACTACCGCGCTGGATAACAGGCTGTCCCAACGCATGCGAATGTCATGGTTGTGGAATGTCTCAAATGCTTGAGTCGCAGAGCAAGGCATGATCAGCCTGATTCGCCTTACGGGCATGGGGGTATGGCCCTTTTTGATTGCGTTGGGTTTGTGGATTGGTGCCTCTGTGTGTACCGCTAAGCGGTCAGGTTCGATGCCGCCGGGTAGACTTTTTAGCAAATCCGCTAGCCGCCGTCGCGGCTCAAATAATCTGCTCACCCATCAATTTGATTTTCTCAAAGGTCAGGTATACGTTACATTAACTCTAATTTGTAATGTATACGGAACATGGACTACTCACTGATCACAACGCGCCTTGGCGAGCAGATCCGGCAGCGCCGCCTCAATCGAGGGCTGACGCAAGCCAGGCTTGCCGCATTGGCTGCAGTCACCCGGCAAAAGGTCATCGCTATAGAGAAGGGCGACCTTTCAGTAGGCATGACAGCCTATGCGCGGGTGCTCGGGGCTCTGGATTGTGAGCTCTCGGTCATACCCGCTGCCATGCCCACGCTGGACGAAATTCAGGGAGTGTTCGACTGATGATGACCACGCTGCAGGTTGCAACGCCACAGGGCGAAAGTGGGCGAATCGTCAGCAGCGCAGGTGACTACCTGTTTCGCTACCACCACGACGCCAGCACTCAAGCTGCAGTCAGCTTGCTAATGCCCCTGCGCATGGACGAATACCGCCATCGCGAGCTGCACCCGATTTTTCAGATGAATCTGCCGGAAGGTTATGTTCTGGAGCAGCTACGTAATCGTTTGGCCAAGATCGCAAGCGTCGATCCAATGTTACTGCTGGCGCTTTCTGGCAGCAGCTCGCCTATCGGCCGAGTCAAGGTCAGTTCGCCGGAGGTCGATGCGCTGTTGCAACGACAGCAGTTTTCAGGAGAGCGCCTGGACGAGATTCTAGCGTGGGATGGTGCCGAAGACATCTTCGCGGGCTTGGTGGATCGTTACATCCTGCGTGCTGGCATCTCGGGCGTACAACCCAAAGTACTGGTTCCAGAGCATCAAGATTCCGCGCCGCAGCGTTTCACGTCGAAAACCTCCGATCTGATCGTCAAGAGCGGCCGGGGTGAGTTTCCTGGCTTGGCGATCAACGAATTCATTTGTATGTCCGTGGCAAAGGAAGCAGGAATTATCGTGCCGGAGTTCTACCTGTCCGATAACTTCAAGCTGTTCGTCATGCGACGCTTCGACCGGGATGACCAGCTCAACCCAATAGGCTTCGAGGACATGGCGGCACTGATGGGGTTACCTGCCGAGAAGAAATACAGCAAAAGCTACTCTGCTATTGCCAAGGCAATCCGTCTGTTCTGTGCCCCCGACCAGGTGCAAGATTCATTGGCCCAGCTATTCGCAATAGTGACCTTGAGCTGTATTGTCGGTAACGGCGACGCCCACTTGAAAAACTTCGGTCTGCTGTATTCCGACCCCATCCAACGCGATGCCCGGCTCGCTCCAGCCTACGATATCGTCAACACCACGGCTTACATCCCCGAGGACGTTTTGGCACTGGATCTGGTTGGCAACAAATCGCTGTTTGCCTCGCGGCAGGGCCTGCTGGATTTCGCCCAGGCCTGTGATATTGCGCGGCCGCAAGAGGTGATCTCCGGGCAATTGCAGGCACTGGAGCAAGTGCTGGCGCGTTCGGTTGAGCTGAGCGAACAGGTGCCAGAGGTCATCGCTGCAATCAGGCGATGTGCTGAGCCGTTTATGAGAACCTTTGGGTAGTCCTACGCTGGCGATAACAGTCCGCATCCCCAACACTCAAAAGCCGGATTTCGCTACACTGTATTTCAAAATGTAAGCGACATTTACGCGTCATGCATTCTGGATACGCATCTGCGCTCTGATGGATGGCGCTCTATCAACCAACACCGTCGGCAAAAACAAAATGCTCAAAGTGCTGACTTCGCGAATTATTCCGTTTGCTTTCGTGCTGTGCGCCTCGCCCTGCTAAGCAGATTGGGTCATCGTCGATGCGGGGCACACACGTGCTCATCCAGGTGCAACGGGAGCAAGCGGCAGGGTCGAGCATCTTTACAACCTGGATCTGAGCTCGGCAGTTGCGCGCAACCTTCAGGCCGGCGGTGATCGCGTCACGCGTACAGGTGCCAACAATCTCGAGATCGCGCTAGCTGACAGACCCAATGCTGAACCGGGTGCGTACCTGTTCGTTTCGATTCACCATGACTCGATGCAGCAGTCGTGGATCGATGCGGGTCGCCGTCGAGAGTTCAAGGGGTACTCGATTTTCGTGTCCACGTTAAACCCGCATTATCAACAAAGCCTCGCCTGCGCAAAGGCAATTGGTGAGAAGCTGCTTGCGGCTGGCGAAACGCCGTCTCTTTATCACGTGACACCGATCAAAGGCGAAAACCGCCCGTTTATTGATCAGAGATTGGGTATTCACCGTTTCGACGATCTGATCGTGCTCAAAACGGCTCCGATGCCGGCTGTGCTCGTTGAGGCGGGTGTTATTGCCAATCCAGACGAGGAGCCACGCCTGCAGGACCCCGCAACGATTGCGAAGATCGCAAAGGCAATTTCGCAAGGAGTCATGGCTTGCCAGCCGTGACGGGCAGGAATATATCTGCTCAGCCAAGAATTCCAACCAAGAGAAGTGAGCGCGAAGATGAAGAAAATTGCAATTGTCCTGATGGCTGTAGTTTTCCCCCTCGGGGCACACGCTGCGGGGTGCGCCAAGCCCCGTAACGCGTTCGATCAGGTCTACTGTGCTCACACTGCGATTGTCGGCAAAGCTTAAACCGTTCGCATTTATTCATCTTGCCAGGGTCAGATCCACAGGATCCGTGCAAGCCCCTTCCCAATCCGTTCGGGTTCCATGCCTAAAGGACAATGTCATGGCGTCAATCGATAGCAAGGCCACCATCAACTACACCGTGCGAACAGGCCCGGGGACAGTGCAGGTCGACCCCTCCTCGGGTGGCGATTCAAACTGGAGCATCATCCTTCAGCCTGACGGCAAAATCCTTGTCGGTGGCGAAAGCTTCCAGACTGCCATTGGCTATCCTGGCTCGCCGGGCGATGAAAGCTATGGTACGCGCGGCAGCTACACGGCGGTGCGCCTCAACGCTGACGGCAGCCTGGACAACAGCTTCGGCCAAGAGGGAATTGCCCTCGTGCCCGGCAACCTGGACCCGGAAGATTATGCTTACTACGTAATGGCGGTGCAGGCCGACGGTAAAGTGCTATCAGCACAGCCGGGGCTAGGCGGTTTGAAGGTAGAACGCTTCAACGTAGATGGCACTCTGGACACCACTTTCGGCAAAGGCGGCGCGGCTGGCCTTGATGTACCGATCGGCGCTGATGGAATGGCTATTTACGCCACAGCAGATGGCTCGGTGTACGTCAGCCTTCGCGGCACGTCCCAAGCGATCGTGTTCAAGCTGGACAGCACCGGGGCGCCGGTCGAGGATTTCGGTGCCAACGGCGCACTTCTCCTCAACCCGACGGGGCATTACGGCACCGGTAATATCGCCACCGTTGTGCAGCCCGACGGCAGCGTATTGCTCGGCAGTTGGCTGTATGTGGGCGCCGACGGCCCCCACGACCCGGGCGATCCGGTTTATGCCGTTCAGCGACTTGCAGCCGACGGCAACCTGGATACCGCGTTCGGCGTGGACGGCGTGGTGTATTTTGATACCGCGCTGGGGCTGGACTACCGCGCTGCGATAACCGTGCAAGCCGATGGCAAGATCATCGTGGCTGGCGAGAGTAACGACAATAACGCCTTCAACGTACTGCGGCTGAATGTGGATGGCTCGTTCGACACCTCCTTTAGTGACGATGGCAAGCTGACGATCCAGGTGCCCCAAGGCGCGAAGAACTATGCCCACTCGGCAATCGTTCAGCCTGATGGCAAAATCCTTATCGCCGGCGACGTGATCACCCGACTGAACGCCGATGGCAGCCTGGACACCACCTTCGGCAGCCAGGACGGCCAATACCACGTGGACGGATCCAGCCAGGCCAACCACCTGATTGGCAACGACACAGCCGAGATTATCCGTGGCCTGGGCGGAGACGATGTGCTGCAAGGCGCGGGTGGCCGTGACGTGCTGGCAGGCGGGACGGGCTCAGATATTTTCCGCTTCACCCAGATCAGCGACAGCTACCGTACCGCTACCGAAACAGGCAGCGACCGGATTCTGGACTTCGACGCCTCTCAGGACCGTGTCGATCTGATTTCGTTGGGCTTTACCGGCATTGGCGATGGCCATAATGGCACGCTGGCCATCCAGGCCAACGCCGAGGGCACGCGCACATACCTGAAAAGCTTCGATGCCGACGCCAACGGACAGCGCTTCGAACTGGCGTTCGAAGGCAACCTGACGGGGCAGTTGAACAGCACCAACCTGGTGTTCACGGCCCCCACCGTCGAAGGAACGGCTGGCAAGGACGTAATCACGGGAAGCGCAATGTCGGAAGTCATCTATGGCCTGGCCGGCAACGACCGTATCGACGGCGGCAGAGGCTCGGATGTGATCATCGGAGGCGCGGGCGCCGACTTGCTGATCGGCGGCGACGACCCGAACCTTTCGGTCTCTGGCCGTAATGGCATCAATGACGCTGACGTATTCCGCTACACGGCAGCCACTGACAGCTACCGCACGGACAGCCAGAGTTTCGTGGACCTGATTGTCCGGTTCGCAGACAACAACGACAAGATCGATGTGTCGACGCTGGGTTACACAGGGTTCGGTGACGGTACCGGCACTACACTGAAGATGGCCTATAATGCGGATCTGGACCGCACCTACCTCAAGGATGTGGAACCTGACGCTCAGGGCCATCGGTTTGAGATTGCCCTCACCGACGACTGGACCCAGGATCTGGGCAATAACGATATGATCTTTGCGCTAACCGCGCAGGTGTCGCTGGTGGGTGTGGCTAGCGCGTTCACCCAATCACCAGATATGGTGTAGCTGGGCAGAACATTGATGGGGGTCTGAGCAGTGGTGAGGGTGGCTGGCGCGCCTTTGGGCTTGCTGGCTGCCGTTATCCAGGGCGACGCTATTCTGGATAACAGCCACTCCACGAACTCATAAAAGTCGTTCTAATGCCCCCCACGCCCTGATGTCGATCCAAGGGCTGCTCAGCACGAGGATTCGATATTCGCATTCACCAAAATCACGGACCCCATTTATGAAATCTCGATTTTCTTTCAGCTCATCCTTTCTGATTATGTTGTCGCTGACAGGATGCGCAGTGAGTATGGATCCTCCAAAGCGCGATCAGCTTGGAGAAAGCGCGCTTTACGGCAGTTGGCGTGTTGCAGGTGTAGCAGTATCAGACTCGGGCGTGCAAGCACTAGAAGATAATGATCCGAGATTCATGGGTCGACGCCTCGGTTTCAATCACGAACAACTTGCATGGCAAGCGTCAGCAGACTCTACGGAAGATGTGTGCAAGGCACCTGTATTTCAAAGGCTTCCGGCAATGAGCGGAGTTGGACTAGAGCCACAACTTCATAAGCTCGGCATCGAAAGAGCCGTACCCTATGGGGTTGAGTGTAAATCTGGCAACTGGGGTCCTTTTGATCAAGAAAGTCCGGTATTTTTTTTAGCACAGGATGGGTCGTTAGCTCTTTCCTGGTATGACGGAGGAATGCTGAAGCTCGTGCGAGACTGATTTAGGAAAAGGTGAACATGGCACAACTGATCGAGGCGTTACGCTCGACCGCAGCGAAGTGGCGAGCAGGCAACCTGGAATACCGTGAAGGCGTCGTGCTGATCTGGCAAGGCGCGGTGTACGGCTGGAAGGATTCCTTGCGTGATCCGAGCGATGAGAGCCCAGGCGTATACGCTGTGAATGAAACAGATCACATTTTCATTGCCGAAGGTGGTGATGAATGTAACGGTGCGAAATGCTGGGTAGCCGCTGTCTTGGACAGCAAGTAGGAAAAGGCACCTCGGAACACAAAGGGGTCGTCGATCAATGCATTTTTTGAGGCGTGGCGTATGCAATGGGAGCTTCCTCCAGCCGGATTTCTCAGTTCTGAAGCAGACGAGCTTGTACCTATCGTCTTGCAAGCCAACGAAAGATTCTTTGCTTTAGCGAAAGACGTGAACCAACTGATCATGGCGATGGCGCAAGAGTCGCTAAACACCGTACACACGAGTTCGATGGCGGATGATGCGGTGCTAGTGCGTTTGCTAATGCGAGCGGCATGTTTCTAGCAAGGGGCACTCCTGATGGCTGAACGAGACATGTATGTCGAATGCCGCGCTATGGCACGATCTGTCATTGAAGTAAGTCTCGCGGTGGCTGCGATGGGCGGAGACAAAGCCACGTTTATGCAGATGCTTCGGGATGATCACTTGAAGAGCCGTCGTAACCGTTACCTAACCCTGCATACCCACAGCACTGACCCTGGTACGCGGAAAACCCTGCAGACAGCGATAGATCAACTTGAGAAATCACTTAGCATCATGAGTCCCAAAGCGGTAGCCGCGCTGAGGGCTTTGGAGCCCGCGTACTTTACCTACCAGGTGCTCTCTGATGACGCTGGACATGTATCAGCCACATCCCTCGATCATTTCATTGAGCCTCACGAGGGCCGAAAGTATTGGAACTACAAAGTCGGTGCAGGTGGGCCTGACGAGATCGCAGCGTCACTCTATTACTGTCTTTATGGAGCCATTCCTGTTGCAGTTGGGATTGCAGAGTTACTCAAGCTGGAGCAGTTCGCGGGCCAAATTAATGAGGTGGTGGACCGATTCGATAAAGCCCCCCACCCACTTGAAAAAACCGCACAGCGCGCTATTCGAAGCCAACGCCTTGACCGTCGGAGTAAATAGGAAATCGACCGTGTAACCCCAGGCCTCGCTTCGTGCGGGGCTGGGTCAGTAGAAAAACACCACTTTTGCATCGAAAAGACACAAGGAACGTCGTATGAAACTGCCAGTGGCAGCCATGCCGACCGCCCGGAATTAATCCGACTACTGGTGGAAAGCATTGATCGGCTGTCGCGGATGAATGACCAGGCTTGGCGATCC